>CAJTMZ010000099.1 GCA_910577445.1 uncultured Lachnospiraceae bacterium
ATGGTTGTTTATTATTTCACGGACCCGCCATACCTTAATTTCGGATTTGTTTTTTATAAAATGAGCGCCGATATAGGGTCTGGTCAGTGCCCTGACAAGATTGTAAATTGCCTGGGCTGACATTCTCCAGTCGATTTGGCCGTCTAAACGGTTTCTCTTCCGCCAGGTGTTTCCGGCGCTGCCCGATTGGGAAATTTTGTTTACAGTATTATTTTCCAGTTCATGCCACAGCGTTATAATCTGTTGTTCACCGGTAGTTAATAATTTTTCCATCAGAGTATCGGCGGTATCCTCGTATAGAATATCGACTTCCACCTGAGAAAGGATATCGCCCGTGTCCGGCGTATCCTCCAACATGAAAAAGGAAGACGCGGTTTTTTCAAGCCCCAGTGTTAAAGCCCAGATGATTGGATGCCGTCCCCTGTTGTTTGGCAGAGCCGCCGGATGGTATCCTACCATACCCATAGGAAACATGCTGATGATATTATTTTTTATTAACTGGGACCATCCAAAACAAAACCCGATATCAGGAGAAGACGATTGAATAAATTGGGCCACTTCATCAGTGTTAATATTTGTTACATAGAGATAAGGAATCTGCCATTCCCGGCATAAAGGCGCTAAGTCCGTAAAGTCCGAGTTGAATGTGGAACTTCTCATAGTGGCAACGCCTGCGATATCGGCTTTATGCTCAATTAAGGCTTTTAAGAATCTGTAGGAAGATTTTACGCAGCCTATATAAAATATTTTCATACTATTTTCCTTCTATGAGCTAGATAATGTCATAAAACCTTTTCTGTAATTTAAATTTCTCCTGCAATAAGAACTCAGCGGTAATTTCAACAATTCTATCTGATGTATTTCCGTCCCCATAGGGATTGACGACGTTCTCTAGAGTTTTTCTAAAGTTTTCTGACAATGCTTTTTTTATAGAAGCTTCGATTTCCGGCGCCGTGGGCGGACAGTTTATGGTGCTCAATGACTGAATACGGCCTTTCTGGCGGTCGCCGATATTGATTGAGGGTATTTGAAAGCATGGAGCTTCAATCAGGCCGCTTGAGGAGTTGCCGATAACAAATTCTGCATGACGCAGCGCGCTTAAATATTTTTTCATACCCAGAGAATCAAATAAGTATAAATGATTATGCCGGTCTGCATAGGATTGCAGATACTCGTTAATAATTCTGCCGTTCATATCTGCATTTGCTTTTGTGCACAAAAAAGTAATATCGGGGAATTTTTCTATGGCTTTTAACAGTTCTTCTGTCTGCTTTTCGGCGGTATTATCCTCCAGCGTAACGGGATGGAATGTCAGAACGCAGTATTTTTCGCCTAAAACACAGCCCAGTTTTGCCTCCAGCTCTGTCTGAGACAAAAGCTCAGCATGCATTGCGTTTTCAACGCCGATTGCGCCAACGTTAAATACTCTGTCAGGAGATTCTCCCATTTGTATGACCCTGTGTCTGTAGCTTTCGGTACTTGTAAAATGCAGATAACTAAGCTTGGTAATAACATTTCTTATTGATTCGTCAACAAGCCCTTCGGTGGCTTCTCCGCCGTGTAAATGGATAATTGGAATATGAGCGTTTAACGCGGCGAAACAGACTGCAAGGGTTTCATATCTGTCTCCAAGAACAAGCAACGCGTCTAACTCACATTCCGAAAAGTATTCTGCAAACCCAATCATTGCCAGTCCCATAGATTTGGATATAGCAGAGGGAGTATCGGCGCTGAGAAGTATTTCAATCTTTTTATCAACTGTAATTCCGTCCTGCTCAATTTCATTTACTGTCATTCCAAATTCAGGTGACAAATGGGCTCCTGTCACAGCTACAGTCACCTCAATTTCAGATATGTATTTTAATTTTTTAATTATTGGGGACAATAAACCGTATTCAGCCCTTGTTGCTGTTAATATCGCTATTTTTTTCATAAAGTTAAATACCTTGCTTTTATTAGTACCTTTCTTTGGCGTTGCTGACCTTTAACATAATTTACCGCATTTTCTGTGCTAATGTCAAGAAAAATTCTGAATATTAACACAAATGGAGGGTAAATATGAAGATTTATGATTATGGCGGAAAGAAAAATTTGTCCGGTGAGCGTATTAGGGAAGCGCGCGTTGTCCAAAAATTATCACAGAATGAACTGGCCGCAAAGATGCAGATTGAGGGCATTACCATAGAAAGGGACAGTATAAGCCGGATAGAAATAGGGACCCGCTTTGTCGCGGACTTTGAGCTGATGATATTTGCAAAAGTTTTGAAAGTAGATGTTATGTGGCTGCTTGGTATCAGATGAGAAAGAAGTGACGGGGGTACGAAAGCGGATAAAAAACGAGGATGCTTAGCATCCTCTTCCAAAGCTTTTATATATGCCAACAAAAGCAAAGTCAGGATTTTTGATAATCACGCTTTGCAAACAGCCCCCAGTTTTCATATCCGGCGGTTTTCAGCTCTTCCAGGTGGGAGTAATCATTTAAACGGATTACCTGATATGTGTGGCTTTGCTTTTGGCGGGCAAGTTCTGTCAGAGCGGTATTTTCCATCCAGTTTAAATGATTTATATCTTCGTCAGGCCGGTTCAACAGCAAATTTGTTAAAACCCGTAATGTGATGCCGTGTGATACGATGATTATATTGCTGTCATTATCTGTATCTTTCAGGTGGCTTTCTATAAAAGTCAGGCACCGCTTTTTTACATCCTCATAAGACTCGCCGCCCGGCGCCCGAAGGAGTGATAGCTTTTCATCCAAATCGATTTCCGGGTATTTTTGGCGGCGTTCTTCCCATGACATTCCTTCAAGGAGTCCCAAATCCATTTCTTTTAAACAGGAAGTCTCTGTAATCACGGTATCCTCATGCCTGGTGCATTGCAGGATTTCCTGCAAAGTCTGTCTGGCTCTGGCAAGGGAACTACAATAAGCCGATACCTTTTTTCCTTTCAGCTCCGCACAGAGCTTCGCGCCGATGCGCCGGGCCTGGGCAATTCCTTTTTCCGTCAGTTCAAAATTCGTGGTTGATATAATTTTTCCTTTTGTATTTCCGTGGCTTTCCGCGTGGCGTATTAAATAGAGTTTCAACTTTCTTCCCCCTGAAAAATAAGTAGTTTAACTGTATCATATAAAAGTAGCTTTGAACAGATGCAAATGTACTTTTGAAAATCTGCATTGTGAAAATATAGATTTTTTTATATACTTATATTACATGGGAGAAACCGGAAGGGAAAATGAAAGAGTATGATGAAAAGGGCATTGAACATTGTTATGCGTGTGGAGAGGATTGTAAGAACGGTCAGTTAAAGCAGCATCGTTGGGGAAGTATAATAGTATGGTAAGGAAGTTATGATAAAGCAAAAAAAATTTTGGTGTATAAGTTCATTTTTACTTCTTTTTTGTGTCTTGACATTTCTTTTGTCAGGCTGTGGAAGTACGGAAAGCGCAGCATGCGGAGGTGCCAGAGATGAAATTGACTTTTCAGAGGAAAACCCTCATGTGAAGGTGACTTTTTTTAACGTGGGAAAAGGAGACGCCATTTTAATCGAAACCGGCGAACATGCAGTGCTGATTGATTCAGGCTATGACGATACGGCAAAAATCATACTGAATTATATGAAAGGGCAGGACATCCGGTATCTGGATTACCTGATTCTGACGCACTTTGATAAGGACCATGTGGGTGGCGCGGACTGGATTTTGCGGGGAGTGGAGACCGGGGCCGTGCTCCAGCCGGATTATGAGTCCGACAGCGGCCAGTATCTGGAATATGTGGAGACTATGGCGGCAAAGGGGTATTCTCCGGTTCTGGTTACGGAAACCATGGAATTTTCCCTTAATAATGTGGATTTTCTGATTTACCCGCCGCAAAGGGAAAGCTACGAAGAAGAAGATAATGATTTTTCCCTTGTTACCAGCATGACATGCGGCGAAGTGGGAGTTCTGTTTACAGGGGACTGTGAAAAGGAGAGGCTGAAGGAGCTTTTGCGGCAGGAGGAGTTTTCCCTTTCGCATGAAGTGTTAAAGGTTCCCCACCATGGAAGAAAGAATAAAAATTCGGAGGAGTTTATAAAAGCCGTCAGTCCCAAAGCGGCGGTGATTACGGGCTCGAAAGAAAAAACGGCGGATGAGGAGGTCCTCCGGGCGTTGGAAGAAGCGGGGACGGAGATATATTTTTCGGAAGATAAAACGGTGACCTGTCTGTGTGACGGGGAAAGCTTTCAGATGATTCAGGAATGAGAAGCCGTGGAGAATCAGCAGACCTTTGGTAGAAAGAGGGAGTTTAAAATGACGGGAAAAGGAAAGAAAAAGCCGCAGGGAGCCTGCGAGCAGTGCAATAATTATGTGTATGACGAGGACTATGAATGTTATGTCTGCGAAATGGATTTGGACGAGGACGAGATGACCAGATTTCTGGCGGATAATTTCAGGGACTGCCCTTACTATCAGCCGGGGGATGAATATCTGGTGGTGAGGAAGCAGATGTAGGGAATTATATTGCCACAGGGATTTTTCCTCGCGAAGTGGGAAGAAAAATTGTAAAGGCAGGAGGGTTTTCCGTCACATTGGCTTAACCGCCCTGCCTATGAATAAGTATTGATAATATTTTCCGCAGCCTGGCGTTTGGTAATGCACATATCCATCGCCAGCTTTTCTATGTAATGGTGTGCCTCCGGCTCATTCATCTTCAGCTCGGTGATAAGCAGCCACTTCGCCCGGTTCACAAGCCGGATTTCTCCCATTTTTTCTTCTATCGATAAAGTCTTTTTCTCTATTTTCCGAAGACGTTCCCGGGCGCTTTTAAGCCAGCCAATGGCCAGAGTAATGGTCTGTCTGGACAGGGGCTTTGCCAGGACAAAAACGCCGTGTGGGGAGGCTTTATCATAAATTCCGATATAGGATTCCGACTTTACAAGCAGCAATGTAACTGTACTTTTGGATGTACAGGTGTCGATGGCAAAATTGATTCCGGGCTCATCAGGCAGAGGGGAATTGACAATCACAAAATCGTAATTCTGTTCGGCAAAGGCTCTTTTGGCGGCGCTGATGCCGGAAACCACAGTTACCGGAGAAAAAGCGGCCGCAGGAAGCATGGCTGCCAGAGCGGAGTTGAAGTTCTCGGCCGCCGAAGCGACAAGAACGCTGTATACTCGTTCTTCCAGGTTCATTTTAATTCTCCATGGCGCATTCTTGTGTTTCCTGGCTTTTGGTTTGAACAAACTTCCGGCAGTAAGCGTCAATGAGGGCGGGAGGGAGGTGTTCCTCCACAAAGGAACTGCCGCGGGCAATCCGGCAGGCTGATTCAAGGCTGGCCGGAAGCCGGCTTAAGTGCTTAAGCCTTTCAGGGTCTGCGGTATAGGAGTTGAAACGCGCCTCCTGCGGCAGAGGTCTTTCACATTTTATGCCGTACAGACCGGCATATATGATTAACGCAAAGGCCAGATAAGGGTTGGCGGACGGGTCGGAGGAGCGCAGCTCGGCACGGCGGTACTTTCCTATGGCGGCGGGAATCCGAATCAGGTGAGAGCGGTTTTCCCGTGACCAGGAGATATATTCCGGCGCTTTATTTTGGCCGAAACGCTGATAGGAGCTTTCGGTGGGATTTAAAAATGCGGTAATATCGGAAATTTTTTCCAGAATACCGGCAATCATAAAGGAAAGGGCGGAATCATTTTCATTATTGTTTTCGTCTATGTTTCCGGCGTCTTTTTCGGAAATATTATCCGATATACTTCTTTTTTTCACGGAGACATTTATATGAAATCCGTTGCCGGGCTTATCGGTCAGGGGCTTTGCGCCAAAATCAGCGAAAAGACCGTTGCGGCGCGCCACAATTTTGGCAATGTTCTGAAAGGTAATGGTGTTGTCGGCGGCGGTAACGGCATCCGAGTAGCGAAAGTCGATTTCATTCTGGCCGGGTCCCGCCTCGTGGTGGGAGCTTTCAGGAAGGATGCCCATCTGCTCAAGGGTAAGGCAGATTTCCCGGCGGATATTCTCCCCTCTGTCTTCGGGGGCAATATCCATATAGGAAGCCTCGTCATAAGGGGTTTTGGTGGGATTTCCGTTTTCGTCCAGATGAAAAAGATAGAATTCCTGTTCCGCGCCGAAGTCGAAATGATAGCCGCACTTTGCCGCGTCCGCAACTGCCCTTTTGAGAAGGCTTCTGGTATCGCGCTCAAAAGGTCTTCCGTCAGGATACGTGATATTCGAAAACATACGAACCACCTTTCCGTGTTCCGGCCGCCAAGGGAGGAGAGAGAGGGTATCGGGCTCCGGGTGAAGGAGCAAATCGCAGTTCTTCTCATCGCCGAATCCGGCGATGGAGGAGGCGTCGAAGGCAATTCCGTATTCAAAGGCCCGGGCAAGCTCTCCCGGCATGATGGATATATTTTTCTGTATTCCGAACACATCGCAGAAGGCAAGACGGATGAATTTTACGTCCTCCTCCGCTACATACTGTATGACTTCCTGTTTTGAATATTTCATGATTAACCTCCTATAACCTCCTATAAAAATCCCCGGCGTCTTTTCGGCGCGCTTTTGCGGCCTGTTTATAGTCAAGGTTACCTTATACCCGTACCGGAGGAATGTCAAGGAAAATAAAAATTGAAAATGGATTTCCATGTTTTTTTCAAATCAGGGGTTGACAAATCTTTTTGGCAGGTGCATAATGCAAAAAGTGAAAGGCAACGGCGTCTTTGAGTGTGTACTCAGAGACGTCTTTTTGTATGCAGGAAGCAGACCTTTCACATAAAATGAAATATTGACAAAGAGGCAAAGGAGTCTTTCATGTGTTATCACGGGAAGGCTCTCTTTTTTTGCCGGAAGTCCCGGAAAATGAGAAATGGAGGATTATGAAAATGGCAGCAGAGGAGATTATGGAAATTGTGGCGGAAAGCGTCACGAGCGAGGTGTTTGGCGTATGGTTCCTGATTGGAGCCGCGCTGGTATTCTTTATGCAGGCAGGCTTTGCCATGGTGGAAACCGGTTTTACCAGGGCAAAAAACGCCGGCAATATCATCATGAAAAATTTAATGGATTTTTGTATCGGCACGGTAATGTTTGTTTTTCTGGGATTTTCCCTGATGATGTCCGAGGATTATCTTTTCGGTGTTATCGGGATTCCCAATTTAAATATTTTTTCGGATTTTAACGGCTTTATTCAGGGAAATGCGTCCAGCTTTGTTTTCAATCTGGTGTTCTGTGCGACGGCGGCGACTATTGTTTCGGGAGCCATGGCGGAGCGGACGAAATTTGCTTCCTATTGCATTTATTCCGCTGTGATTTCCCTGTTTGTCTATCCCGTGGAGGCAGGATGGGTGTGGAATTCCAATGGATGGCTTGTGCAGATGGGCTTTCATGACTTTGCCGGTTCTGCGGCGATTCATTCGGTAGGCGGAATCACCGCCTTAATCGGAGCTATGATGGAGGGACCCCGTCTTGGAAAGTACATAAAGGATAAGGCGGGTAAGGTAAAAAAGGTAAATGCCATTCCGGGGCATTCTATCACGCTGGGAGCTCTTGGATGCTTTATCCTTTGGTTCGGTTGGTACGGCTTTAACGGTGCCGCGGCCTGGAGCGGAAGCTCTCTTGCCTCCATCTTTCTGACCACCACCATAGCTCCGGCGGTCGCCACCTGTACGACTTTGATTTATACTTGGGTAAAAAACGGCAAGCCCGACGTTTCCATGTGTCTGAATGCGTCTCTGGCAGGACTTGTGGGAATTACGGCGGGGTGTGACGCTCTGGATGCTTTCGGTTCCATTATTGTGGGCGTTGTCTCCGGTATTCTGGTAGTGGCTGTGGTTGAGATTCTTGATTTGAAGCTTCATATTGACGACCCGGTAGGCGCAGTGGGCGTCCACCTTGCAAACGGCGTCTGGGGCACTCTGGCAGTTGGGCTTTTGGCAAATCCGCAGGCTCCGGCAGGGCTTGAAGGACTGCTGTATACAGGAAGCGTAAAGCTTCTCGGTGTGCAGAGCCTTGGAATTGCGGCGATTCTTGTCTGGACGGCTGTTCTTATGACAATCGTATTCCTTATCATAGATAAGACCATCGGCCTTCGGGTTTCAGCAGAGGAGGAAATCAGGGGACTTGACAGCACAGAGCACGGACTGCCCAGCGCTTACGCGGATTTTGCACCGGCAGTGGAAAGCCTGGATTACGGATTTGAGAAAGCGGAGGCTGTTATGGGCGAAATACCGGCGGCCGAAGCGGTTCCCGTGAAAAAGGTTCCGGCGTTTACGGAAGGGGCGCCGAAATTTACCAAAATAGAGATTGTCTGCAAAGAATCAAGATTTGAAACCCTGAAAGGCGCGCTTATGAATATCGGCATCACCGGTATGACGGTTTCTCATGTGCTGGGGTGCGGAATCCAGAAAGGAAAGCCGGAGTATTACCGCGGCGTTCAGGTGGAGGCAAATCTTCTGCCCAAGATTCAGGTGGATATTGTGGTCAGCAAGGTGCCTGTACAGCATGTAATTGATGCAGCGAAAAAAGCCCTTTACACAGGGCACATCGGAGACGGAAAAATTTTTGTCTATGATGTGGAAAATGTAGTGAAGGTGCGGACCGGAGAAGAGGGCTATAACGCCCTGCAGGATGTGGAATAATGAGTATTCATGAAGAATGCGGCGTGTTTGGTATTATAAACAAAAATCCTTTTGATGCGGCAGGGGCGGCTTATTACGGGCTGTACGCCCTGCAGCACCGGGGGCAGGAGAGCTGCGGAATTGTGGTGAACGATGACGGCGTGTTTTCCTCCTATAAGGATTTGGGGCTGGTCAGCGAGGTGTTTTCCGCGGATACGCTTGCCCGCCTGCCGGAAGGAAATATGGCGGTGGGACATGTGCGGTACGGAACCACCGGCGGCAACAGCCGCAATAACTGCCAGCCCATAGAGGTCAATCATCAGAAAGGGAAAATGGCTCTTGCCCATAACGGAAATATCAGCAATGCGGCCCGGCTTCGAAATGAACTGGAGCTGGCGGGCGCTATTTTCCATACCACCAGCGATACGGAAATTATCGCCTATATTGTGACAAGGCAGCGGCTCCGTGCCGCTTCCATAGAGGACGCTGTAAGCCTCGCCATGGATTATCTGGAAGGCGCTTATTCGCTGGTGCTGATGTCGGCGCAGAAGCTGATTTGTGTGCGCGACCCCCACGGCTTTCGTCCGCTGTGCTATGGAAAGACAGCGGACGGCTGTTATGCGGCGGCCTCCGAGAGCTGTGCTTTAAAGGCCATAGGAGCCGAGTTTATCCGGGATTTGGAGCCGGGGGAAATTCTGGTGTTTGACGGGGAAAGGGTGATTTCCCGGAAAGAGCACTGCGGGAAAAAGGAGAAAAAGCTCTGTATTTTTGAGTATATCTATTTTGCAAGGCCGGATTCAGTGATAGACGGAACCTCCGTTCATAAAGCAAGGCTCCGGGCCGGGGAAATTCTTGCCGGAGCCTGCCCGGCGCAGGCGGATATTGTGGTGGGCGTACCGGATTCGGGTCTGGATGCAGCGCTGGGATTTGGCAGGGCTTCGGGTATCCCTTACGGAATCGGACTGATTAAAAACAGGTATATCGGCAGAACCTTTATTTCCCCGGGGCAGAGCGCAAGGCTTGACCAGGTACGGATTAAGCTGAGCGCGGTTGAGGAAAGTATCAGAGGAAAGCGGGTGGTGCTGGTGGATGATTCCATTGTAAGGGGAACCACCAGCGGACGGATTGTAAGGCTTCTTCGGGAGGCCGGAGCAAGGGAAATTCACATGCGAATCTCCTCGCCACCCTTTTTACATCCCTGTTACTACGGAACGGATATTGATTCCCCGGAACATCTGATTGCCTGCAGCCACAGCGTGGAGGAGACGGCGCAGATAATCGGGGCGGACAGCCTTGGTTATCTGCCGGTGTCCGGTCTGGGGGAACTGATTCGTGAGACGGAGGCATCCGTATCCGGCGCAGGCGGCGGAAAGGAAAGCGCGGACAGAGGCAGGGGAGTTGACGGTCATGACTGCGCCGGTTACTGCTGCGCCTGCTTTGACGGCAATTATCCCACGGCAGTTCCTTCCGATACAAGAAAAGACAGATTTGAACGGAAACTTTCAGAGAAAAAGCTTTAAAGGCAGTATAATGGTCACGCTTGTTCCAATTCCCGGCGTGCTGTCATACTGGAGGCCGTAGGGCGCGCCGTAAGTAAGTTTGATTCGTTCATGGATATTCCAGACGCCATATCCGTGACCGTTTAAGTGGTTTCTCCTGTTGAAAATATGGAGAAGCCGCTCCTTTGTCATGCCCACGCCGTCGTCGGTGACGGTGATATAAAGCTTATCCTCTTCTTTTGCCGCGTCCAGAAAAATGGTTCCGCTCTCTGATTCCTTTTCCCGTATACCGTGGGTGATGGCGTTTTCAATCAGAGGCTGTAAGGTGACCTTTATAATCTGATAAGGGTACAGGGACAACGGCACATTGTTCTGCAGGGCAATGCTGTTGTTGAAGCGGAGATTCTGGATATCAATATAAGCTTCTATATGCCGGATTTCGTCCTCAAGGGTTACGATGGGCTCCCCGTTTCCGAGACTCAGTTTGTAAAAAGCGCCCAGCTCGCTGGCAGCCGTGGAAACCTCAGGCGCCTGATTGCGGATTCCCATCCAGTAAATCATATCCAGGGTGTTGTAAAGAAAGTGGGGATTGATTTGGGACTGCAGTACCTGTAGCTCCAAATCCTTGATAGCGACACCCTGCTCATATTGTTCTTTCATCAGCTTTTGGATTTGCACCTGCATATGGTAAAAGCTGTCGGTCAAATCGCCAATCTCGTCGTTTCCATTGTCAATTTTTTTCGGAATGATAATACCGTGACTGAAATCCGACATCTGCTTTTTTAACAGGACAATCCGGGAAGTCAGGGAACGGCTTGTCATGTAGATAACGGGCATACAGAACAGCAAAACCACGAAAACCAGCAGAATCATCTGATGAAGAAGCTGCCTGCTGCCAGCCAGCAAATCCGCAGAGGGAATCATAATGGCCAGCGTCCAGTCGCTCTTGTCAATGGCGCGCAGGCCAACCAGGTAGGAGCTGCCGTCGCACTGGATTTCCTTTAAGCTGCCTCTGGCGGCAAGATGATATTCTTCCGCCATTTCTTTTGCCTTTTTGGGCGTAAAAAAGGGCAGGCAGGAATCATTCTGCACGATAACCTCTCCATGGGAATTAAATAAAAGCACGGAGGTGTTTTCGGTGGAGCCTGCCTGATTTAAAATTTGGGAGAAAGTGGATTCCGGTATTGTGGAAATGATATAGCCCAGATATTTTTTCATGTTATTGAGCGCGGCGATGCGGCTGACCATAAGGATAGCGGGTTTATCCGTATCGTCGTCAAAAAAGGAACTGGGAAGCCACACATAGTTTCCCGGCGCCTTTGCTATTCGGTCGTACCACTGCTTTTTGCGCTCGTCGGGAAGCTTTTGAAAACGCTCGGTAGCTTCAAAGGACAATTCCCCCGAGGTGGCGTAAAGACGGATTTTGGAAATATCATTGGAGGTATAGGAACCGTAGAGAATTTCCTTGATACCCCGGCTGGTCTGGATATTCCAGTTGGCAACGCTGTGGCTGTAGTAATTTTCCCCGTCAATGAGCGCCTGTTTTATGGTGTCGCTGTAGGTGATGACATTGATAATCCCGTTGATTTCCTGCACCCGGTACTGGATATAAGAAGCGGTCTGGTTTAAAGTGTTTGTACCCGAATAAACGCCGGAATCAAGTTCTCTTTGCGTCATACGGTAGCTGTTGACAAGGATAACCAGAAGAAGCAGCGCCGTGATGAGAAAAAAGTAAGACAAAAATACTTTATAAACAAAGTGCCTGCGAAGCCTTGTAAAAAACGTGGTTGGAATCTGCAGAAATTTTTTCAATAATTTCATCATAATCGTTCCTTTATGCTTTATAGCTATGCCTTATGGCTATGCCTCCCGGCGATACTGGGAAGGCGTCATATGGCAAATCTTTTTAAATAAGATATTCAGATAGTTGGCATCGGGAATGCCAATCTGCCGGCTGATTTCATATAGCTTTAAATTGGTGTTTTTCAGCAGATATCTGGCCTTGTCAATCCGCACTTTCACAATAAAATCGTTAACTGTCATGCCGCAGTTTTTCTTGAACAGGGTGCAGAAATAATTCTGCGAAAGTTCCACCTGGTCGGCTATCATTTTAATAGACAACTTTTCGTCTCCGTAATACTGATAGATATAATTTATGGCCTGCCGGATTTTGGGCTCATAATCCTCATGGCCGGAGGGCAGCAGGCTTTCGGATATCTGTCTGTCTATATCCTGCCGAAGCCGGGGAAGGGACTGACTGCGAAAATCATCCAGGGAGTAAACCGGCGTGCCGGGATTTTTCTGCATAATGAACAGATAAAGCTCATACAATTTTTGACTAATATAGTCAATATTGGTAAAGCGCTCTGACGCAACAGAGCCTAAAAGCGCGGCATAACGTTCCGGCGATAGCTGCTTTTCGGAAAAAAGAGAAGCGGGAGCCGGTTTATGGACAAATTCAGAGGAAAGCAGCGTCAGTCTGGGACGGTCTTCGTAAAAACAGATACAGGACATTTCGCAGACGGCAGAGTGATAGCTGGCTGCAAGGTTTTTAAAGGAAGGGACAGGCGGGCCGGCAACAACAGTGCTTTCCCTCTCATACTCCTGTTTTATCCATTGCTGCAGTTTTTGGGCGGCGTCTCTTATACGTCCCGGGGACTTCGTCATTACAAGAAAAAAGATGCATAAATGTTCCATAATACCGGAAAAATATTCTGAGTCGGAAAAAATACCTTTCCTCTTCCAGTATTCACGGATATTGAAGCAGTCCGCGTAAGGATAAGAAGGAAAATTCGGGAAATCGATATGCAGACATACTGCATAGCAGGTACCGCTTTCCGGCCAGGTAAAATAAGAAGGAACAAAGTCCTCGTGAAATTTAATCCAGTCTGTCTGTTTCTGAATCAGTATCAGGGCAACTCTGTCCTTCACAATATCCTCCGCCCGTCCAAGGTTCCGGGTACGCAGCATATCCAGTTGGCATTTTTCTCTTTCAAGGTTAATTGCCTCTGCGGTCTTTGCCACGGCAAGGCTGACGTTGTCAGGGGTGGCCGGTTTGTCGATATATGCGTCCACCTTTAATGTGATTGCCGATTTCAGATATTCTTTTTCCGCATAGCCGCTGATAAATAAAATATGGCAGGAGGGAAAGTGCTTTCTGATTTCGTGGGCAAGCTCGATGCCGGACATATGCGGCATACGGATATCCGTAAGAAGAATGTCAGGTTCAAATTCAGAGGCAATTTTAAGCGCCTGTATTCCGTTGGAGGCGGCTTTGATATGGGTAATCCCCAGATTGCCCCATTCAACATAGTGTAAAAGCCCCTCTCTGGTCAAATCTTCGTCGTCAACCAGCAAAAGTCTGATTTCCATAACGGCACCTCCGCAGACAGCCGATATATACTGCCAATTTGTAATGAAGCGCTATAAGGAAGCGCATCTTATTTAGTGACAAGCGTATTTTATCAGTTAATCATAATAAAGACAATAATACACAAAACAAGTCGTAAGATATTAAAGAATTTAGTAGTTTTGTTATATTTTGTGAGATAAATTGAGTTGCTATACTGAAAATATCAAAAAATCAAGACAATTTGGCATTACGGAATTGTCGTTATAATAAAAAGGAAGGAGGAAGTAATGGAAAGAGTAGAAGCACTAAAGCAGAAAATGCGGGATGGAAAACTGGTAAAAGGTTTCTTTTTGACTCTGACAGACGGTATTGTGGGCGAGATTGCAGGCTATGCAGGTTACGACTATGTATGGATTGACGCGGAGCACGGTCCGCATGACCGGCAGGAAATTCTGCGCCATATCATGGCGGCTCAGGGAAGCGGCTGCGCGGCCTTTGTGAGAGTGCCCGGCGTGGATAGAACCATGTTAAAAGCAATTCTGGATATGGGGCCTGACGGAATTATTTTTCCCTTTGTCAATTCCGCGGAAATTGCAAAGGAAGCGGTGCGCGCATGCGCCTATCCTGATTTCGGCGGAGTCAGGGGGCAGGGACCTGTCAGAGCTATCCGGTACGGGTTGGTAAACGAGGATGAATATATTCAGGAGGCCTATGGAAAGGTGCTGAAAATCGCACAGATAGAAACCATGGAGGGCTACGAAAATCTGGAGGAAATTCTGAAGGTGGAGGGGCTCGATTCCCTGTTTATCGGCGCGGCTGATTTGGGACGTTCCATCAGAGGGCGTAACGACGGCACAAAGCTTTCGGTAGTTTATGAGGATATCTGCAAAAGAGTCCGGGCGAAAGGAAAATATCTCGGCGTGGCTATCGGACCGGCGCCGGAGGAAGCAAAGCGTGTGAAAAATCTGGGGGCGCAGTGGGTTGTATTCGGTCAGGATACCATCGTGCTTGCAAAAGCGCTGAAAGCTAACCTGGATGCCCTTGCAGATTATTAAGGAGTGGAAGTATGGGAAAAACAGACGCAGATGACAGGAAATACGAAAACCATGGAGGCGGCGGTAATTTTACGAAAGACTTCAATAGCTCCTGTCAGGTGATTTTCCGTTCCGGTTCTTTTGAATACGCGCTTGTAAGGAACTGGGCAAAATGGCCGAATGATATGGAAAATCGCGCGGTATGCGGGATTGCCTGCACCGGCGAAGGCAATGTGATTGCAGCTACACGTTCGAAGAAATATCCCATTTGCATTTTGGATGGAGAGGGAAATCTCATAAAAGCAATCGGAGCGGATTTGGATTTTGCCAGAACCCACGGAGTGACCGTTGACAGCGACGGAACCATCTGGTGCTGCGATGATGGAAATAGCGTGGTTTATCATCTTTCCAGGGACGGAGAGCTGATTGGGCAGATGGGAGAAAAGGGCGTTTTCAGCGACAGCGGTTATGATTCCTCTGTTCGCTGGCCCCATGATTTGTACACCAATATGAGAGCGGCGGAGCCCTTTAACAGACCTACCAGAATGGCCCTCTCCCCCTGGGGAGATTACTACTGCAGCGACGGCTATGGAAATACCGCCGTACACCGCTTCGACGGGGAAGGATGTCTTTTAAGAACCTGGGGAGGCCCGGGCCGGGAGCCGGGAAAATTCCGGCTGCCTCACAGCCTTGCCTTTGACGACAGAGAAAGGGTGTGGGTCTGCGACAGGGAAAACTTCCGAATTCAGGTGTTTGACAAGGAGGGAAATTACCTGGCGGGACGGGAAAAGACAGGCTATGCGTCGGAGCTTTGCTGGCACGAAGGGTATATGTATCTTTGTGACGGCGACGGCCAGGTGAGAATTTATGACAGAGAGCTTTGTCAGGCGGCAGTGATTGGTTATCCGGGCTGCTTTGCAAGGATTCATTCTATCGGGATGGACGGAAAAGGAAATATTTATCTGGGAAGAATAGAAGGGGATGATTCCCTGTTTCTGCTGAAAAATATCAGTGGATAAAGAGTAAGAGAAGAAGTTTGTGCCCGCGCTGCACAC
>CAJTMZ010000100.1:0-11752 GCA_910577445.1 uncultured Lachnospiraceae bacterium
ATAAATGGATTTCCGGCTGCTCTGCATCCGTATATCCATTTGTGCGCTGTCCGGTGCTTCGCTGTTTTTGAAGTTCCGCTTCGCACCTGTCAGCACACTTGTTATAAATGGATTTCCGGCTGCCCTGCATCTGTATATCCATTTGTGCGCTGTCCGGTGCTTCGCTGTTTTTGAATCTCCGTTTCGCACCTGTCAGCACACTTGTTATAAATGGATTTCCGGCTGCTCTGCATCCGTATATCCATTTGTGCGCTGTCCGGTACTTCGCTGTTTTTGAAATTCCGCTGCAAGCGCATAACCTGCAGCGTGTCCGCTGCCCGCTTTCTGTCCACGGGAATATCCACTTCCACACTTACCGCACCGGTATACCCGTTTTTGTACAGGCGGCGGATTCTTTGCCGATGCACTGTTTTCTTTTCAAGGCGGAAAAAAGAACGCATATCAGGTGCCCCGTCATCATCCGAAATATGCGCATGGGCAATATAAGGCATCCATTTCCTCAAATCCAAGTCTCCCTCTCCCATATGCTCCATATTATAAAAATCAATAACGGCTTTGATGTTTTCACAGTCCAGCTCTTCCACAAGCCGGACTGCCTCCCACACATAATTGATAAAATTGCTGTAGCATACGGCAAGAGGCTCTACACAGACGGTTATGCCATAATGTCCGAACTCCTCCGCCGTGGCTTTCAGAAAATCTTTCATCTGCCTTATTGCCAGGGTCCTGTCATACCCCTCCAAAAGAGAGCGGGAACGTGGGGAACCGATACCCACGAACCGTACGCCGAGTTTTCCCGCACGCTTCGCGCAGGCGGCAGCATACGCTTTAACCTGCTGCAAGTCAAACCCGTCTCCCGTCATTTTAATCTCCGGCGGGCAATAGGCGTTAAGCGCATATACTTTCAGCGGATAACTCTCCATCTGCTTCTGGAGTACGGCAAATTCCTGTTCTGAAAGGGAAACCAGATATTTTCCCATAAATTCAACATAATCAAAACCGCACAGAAATGCGTTTTCCATGTCCTCCATCCGCAGCAGAGTACATCCGCAGAGGTTCTCATCTTTCATGTTTTTCTTTTACCTTTCCATACATTCTTCCTCCGGCAATAGCGGCGCTTTACCGCATATCAAAAGCTGCCACAAAATCATGGCAGCTTTCGCTTACGGCTTAAACCTTATTCACCGAGTATTGATTTTGCCTGCTCGTAGAATTGCTTCGCGCCTTCCTGAGGCGTCATCTGCCCAAACTGCACTGCATTTGCCGCATCTTCAAATGCTGCCTGTACCTCTGTAGCTCCTACAGGGGCATAACTTGCCTCGTAAGCTACCGGCATGGTCGCAACGACGTAATCAATTACCTTGGCCTGATTTTCATCCACTAATCCTTTCACATAATCCGCCATATCCGAATTCGCCGGTACGCCCTGGTCTGTCTGGAAGATTTCCATGGCCGACTCGCTGTTCACCCAGAAATTCATCAGTTTTGCAGCCGCTTCTTTCTTCTCGTCGGAACTTGAACTGTTGATGGAAAAATGCGCTCCCTCTGCATACTCGCCTCTGCCGCCGCTATTTCCTATAGGATTTCTGGCTAAGGTAAGCTGGAAATCAGGCATCTGTTCCTGGAACTGATAAAGCTGGTTTGCCGGTGTGCAGGCATATCCTATAGCCCCCTGCGTAAACAACTTCTGCTCAAGAGCTGCGGCAGCATCCTCTGTTGACGACGCCGCGTCGGGAATCAGTCCCTTATCTCTCATCTCCGCCCAGTAGGCAAGCCATTCTTCGGCAACACTCTGTTCAAATCCCAGCTTTCCTTCGCTTGTATAAAGGTCGCCGCCCGACTGCCTTGCCATATATCGGAACATGGTAAACGTCGGTGACATATCGCTTACAATGTAAGCGGTTTCGCCTGCTGCATCCGCCGCTGCTTTCAGTTGCTCGCCCATTTTCATCAAATCATCCCATGAATAATCGGTGGTATAGGTGGGCACCTCCACACCGTATTTTTCAAGCAATGTCTGGTTTACAATCATATTTGTAAAAGTAACGCCCATAGGAATCAGGCACATAGTACCATCATATTTACATCCGTCTAAAATACCCTCTTCCATTTTGCCTGTGTCCAAAATTCCCGAGTCGATATAGGGCTGTAAATCCGCCAGAACGCCGCGCCCTGCATAATCAGCCACATACTGTACATGCATACTGATAAAATCGGGTGCGTTTCCGCCGGCAACCTGAGTGGCAAGTTTATCCCAGTAGTCATTCCAGCTTCCGGATTCCCTGACCACTTTGATATCCGGATTCTCCGCCTCAAACCTGTCAATAATTTCGTTGTATTTCTCGTTTCGGGTGGTATCTCCCCACCAGCTTGCGCGGATTTCAATGACGTTTCCTGTAGAACCGGCATCCTGCGCCGGCGCTTTGTCTGACTCGTCTGTCGTCTGCTGTGTGTCTGCTGTCTGGGATGTATCATTCTCCGAAGATACGCTGCCGGAACCAGAGCCGCTTCCGCATCCTGCAAGAACACTTGCCAGCAGTGTGCCTGCAAGAAGTATACTTATCAGTTTTTTCTTCATACTCTACTCCTGTCCGTGTGCTTTCACACACCTGTAAGTCCGGGGAAGCAAAAGCTTCTCTTCCTGCTTCCCCTCATTTCCTGTAATAATCCGTAAACGATTACCTCACCCTGTAAAAATTATTCCCTGATTATTATTTCCCTTTGTATACCTTCTGATTATTAAGTACGGAATCATTCAATTCCCAGCCAAGCTCCTCAAAATGCTCACGACGTTTTTCCTTGTCGGCAAACAACTCTCTGTGCGCATATTTTGCAACATCCTTTGCAATACTCCGTGGAACTACTATCACACCGTCTCCGTCAGCAACAATCACATCACCCGGAAAAACCGTAACGCCGCCAATGGCAACCGGAACATCTTTTGCGTCAAACTGACATCTTGTCTGGTCCATCTTCTGAGATACAAAATAACTCCACACGGGAATCTTCTGCATAATCACCTCGTCCGTATCCCTGATTCCCCCGCCGTTTGAGACAAAGCCTTTTACTCCGGCAATCTTTGCGCCAAGGGCATTTTCGGAGCCCATCAGGCCCACGTCAATTCCGGACATATCAAGGGCAATAAAGTCGCCTTCCTCCAGCTCATCCATCCAGGGATAAATACAGATGTTTCCATAATACCAGTTAGACCACTGCGTATATTCATCCCCCGTTACTTTCGGGTCAGGACCCACATAAGGCAGATACCTTGCCGTCTTTGCAATTCCTACAGCTTTTGTGCGATACAAGGGGCGGATTTTGTAATCCATGGTTCCATAATGATGATACCCCATCCAGTCCATACCGTCTCTTACATCTGCAACCCGCAGCGGCTCAAATAATTCCAGTAATTCCAAATCTTCTTTGTTTTTTCTCATTTCTTACCTCCCGTTCTTTGTCGGTCACACAGGCATATCTATGCCTGTTCATGTACAATTTGCGATGAGCTGCAGCCTCACCATTTCTTATAGTTAGTATTATTAAATAAATTTATCCATTCTTCTACTTATTTATTGTCTAATATGTTTCATTTTTTGACCAGGTAAACGTTTTCTTAAAAACAGTGTTTTCTTATTGACAATATCCTGACAAAATATATATATTAATATCAGTAATAAAAATAACGTTAGATAACTGGTGAAATTATGAAAACAAGCGGAAAAATAACTATCAGGGATATTGCCGTTTACTGCAATGTTTCTGTCGCAACTGTCTCCCGGGTGCTGAATGAAAATTATTATGTCACGCCGGAGACCAAGCAGCGGGTTCAAAAGGCAATACAGCATTTCAATTATTCTCCCAACAATATTGCCCGAAGCCTGAAACTGAACAGAACCGGCATCATTGGCTACATCACCTCGGATATATCAAACCACTACCATATCACCGTCGCCAAGGCTATTGAGGATGTCATCCGCCCCAACAACTACAATTTAATTGTCTGCAGCAGTAATAACAGCAAAGAAGCGGAAGAAAAATACTTAAAATCTCTGGCCGGCATGCACGCGGATGCTCTGGTTCTCAACAGTTGGGGAAAAAACGATGCACTGATTCTGGAGCTGAACCGGACAATCCCTATGGTTTTGGTTAACAGACGGCTGAGTACTCCCGGCTTTCATGGCGACCTGGCAGACTGCAACAACGTTCTCGGCATGTACCTTCTCACCAAAGAACTTATGAAATGCGGTCATAAACGAATTCTCCTGATTGAAGGTCCTTCTCATTTAAGTAATGTTCAGGAGCGTTTTGACGGGTTTCAGAAAGCAATGAAGGAAAACGGCATTGACGTTGCAGAAAATTACCCTTACCGTCTGGAAGGGGATTTTTCCATTGAATCCGGTTTTCAGGCAGTGAACTTCTGGCTGAGCCTCCCGGAAGAAAGCCGTCCCACTGCCATATTAGGAACCAACAATCTGACCACCTTAGGCGCAATGAAGGGGATTATCTACCATCAGTTAAATGTACCCGGACAGCTTTCCATTGCCGGATTCAACTCCATCGAACATTTGGAAATGATGCAGTTTCACCCCACCGTCGCTGCTTTTGACCCTTATAAAATCGGACATGCCGCCGGAATGGCTGTGTTAGAGCGTATACAGGATAACAGCCTTGAAAACAGAGAATATATTTTTGCCCCGGAAATCTGTCCCGGGAACGCAATCCGCAGTCTTTAATACGGAAAATGTTGTTGAAAAGCTTTCTCTGATTTGATATACTTTTCAAGTAAACGTTTACCTCATTTTTAAAAAGAATAAAATTCTAATTAAAAAGGAGGAAACAACATGAAATCTTTTACAACCGACAGTTACGGACGTACCATCATCATCCACCTTGGCAAAGGAGAAAAAATCCTGGAAAGCCTGACGGCAGAACTGAAACGCCTTGACGTCAGGTACGGAATGCTGGTATCCGCCATCGGCTCTCTGCGCAAAGCCTGTTTACATGTAATCACCAATACGGAGGATATTTCTGTAAACAAATACATCACTATCGAAAAGCCCATTGAGCTTGGCGCTGCGCAGGGACTAATCATTGACGGTGAACCTCATTTTCATATAAACATCTCTGAGCCGGACGGCGTATATGCCGGTCACTTAGAGGAGGGATGTGAGGTTCAGTATCTTGCAGAATTTGCCATTGTGGAATTAAAAGACCTTGCTATCACCCGCAAGGCGGATGCTTTTGGTATTTCCTATATTGACGGAAAAGATTCCTAAACACCTGAAAAAGAACTGCCGCCTTATCGATTATACCCATAAGGCGGCAGCTCTCTTTTCCTTAATTATCATTTTTATTACATGTTCCCAGCCACTCCCATATACTCACCGGTTCTCCGCCTGCCAAAACGGCGCTGCCGTCGAGCTCGGTATGGCATTCATCGTTAAAAACATGAACCCAGACCGCGTGATTAAACATTCTGACCGGCCGGCCAAAAGCATCCCTGTATCGTCCCGACAAATCCTGCATGTACAGATAATAGGTAAAGTGAACATTCTGCGCACCGGCCGCCTTTAAGCGGTGATAGGTGGGAAGCGAGGTTTCACGCGGCGGTACAAGTTCGTCTGGCTTCGCATGGGCGAACCAGACCGGTATATGCCTGATGCTCTCCAGCATTTCATCCGTTATATTATGACTGTAAAATACTTCGCACACCAAAATGGCCGCCGCAAAAAAATCAGGATAATCAAACAGAAGGCGCATGGTCATAAAGCCGCCGTTAGACAGCCCTCCGACATAAATCCTGTTTCTGTCCACCAGTCCCTCCCGCTGACGGATAAAATTGTCAATGCACTCCTTTACCGGTTCTACATAAATGCTCCGGTTGGATTTTCCAAGCTTTTCCACACCGTCGTCCATCCAGACAGTGGGGCACTGAGGCACCAAAACCCACGCCTTTCCGCCAAAATATTTCTGAAAGGCAGGAGAGGAAATATTACAGGTCTTGTTGCTTCCATACGCAATTTTCGGGTCAGAACCTCCTTCGCCGGCGCCGTGCAGCCAGATAATCAGAGGTATTGCTTCTTTTACTTCCTCAGGTTCAAAATAACCGAATTTAAGCGCCTTTTCTTCCGCAGGCTCCTCCTGTTTCCATCCCTTAAGCTGCGGACAGATTTCTCCCACACATTCGTCAAAAACAAAACCGGATTTCCCGGGCTGTCCGCCCAAAGTATGTAAAAGCGTAACTCTATATGCATTATCAATAAAACGGCTCTGCAAAACATCGCCCTCTATCCGTTTGCCAAGGGCTTCCTCCGCCAGTTCAATGGCAGCCAAATTAGATGCCGCCTTTTTATTTCCGGCAGCGTCGCAGGGATAGGCAGCCAAAGCTTTCTGATAACCCTTGCAGATGCTCTCTTCTCCGGTTTCAAAGCTTTTGGACACAATCACTTCTCCGGTTACGATGTCCCGCCGTTCCACATAAATATTAAATGACTGTTCCGAGATTTCTGCACACTGCACCTCACAGGGCATATGCAAAATCAGCTTTGATACATATGGCCCCATATCTTCAATTGATGTGATAATCTGATACCTTTCCATTGTAAGTCCCCCCTTCGTAATTGCTGTGCATGATATGCCTCCTATTTTATCATACCCGGGGGCCTCTTACCAGTATCACCGGAACACAAACACGTTTACCCTTTAATACTTCCCGCCGTAATTCCCTCCACAAGATAATTCTGGAAAATAACAAACATCAGGAACAGGGGAACCAGCGACAAAATCGACATGGCAAACAGCCCTCCCCAGGAGCTGTGCCCCATGGAATCCACAAACTGCCGCAGGGCAATCGATACCGTATATCTGTGCACATTATTGATGTAAATCATCTGGCTGAAAAAGTCATTCCATGTCCAGAGAAAAGTAAAAATAGAAGTCGTCACAATCGCAGGAACGGAGAGCGGAATCACAATCCGTATAAACATATGAAAAGGCCCGCAGCCATCCACAATTGCCGCCTCGTCAATTTCTCTTGGCAGTCCCCGCATAAACTGTGTCATAAGAAAAATGAAAAAACCGTCCGTTGCCAGAAATTTCGGCACAATCAGCGGAAGATAGGTGTTTACCCACCCAAAGCTGTTATACATAATATACTGCGGAATCAGCTTCACATGCATCGGAAGCATCAAAGTCCCCATCATAATCATAAACCAGAAATTTTTCAAAGGAAATTTCAGCTTTGCAAAAGCATAGGCCGCAAGGGAGCAGGAAACAATATTTCCAATCACACAGCAAAATACCAGCAAAAAAGAGTTAAAAAAGAACTTCCCGTAGGTTACTCCAGACAGCCCCTTAAAGCCGCTGATATAATTTTCAATAGTCCATGTCCGTGGCAGTAACGAAACCCCTTTAAAAATCTCCACATTTGGCTTGAAGGAAGAAAAAAGCATCCAAATCAACGGATAAAGCATACACACGCCAAAGGCAATTAGAAAAAGATGATACATTGCTTCAAATAGTTTTCTATGTCTGTACCTCATACTGTACCTCCCTGTTTTTATCACTCATAAAACACCCATTTTTTTGCACTTAAGAATAAAAGTCCGGTAAATGCGGCAATAAGTAAAAGCAGAATCCACGCCATGGCCGCCGCATACCCCATCTGAAAGTTTCCAAACGCCTTAATGTAAAGATACAGGGAATAAAACAGTGTGGAATTAACCGGCGCCCCTGTACCGTTACTGATAATATAAGCAGGTGTAAAGCTCTGAAATGCATTTATGAACGCCATCACCACATTAAAAAATACCATCGGCGTCAGCAAAGGAAGGGTAATACTGAAGAACTGCCGTATTTTACCCGCCCCGTCAATGCGGGAAGCCTCATAATAATCCTCCGGAATCTGTTTTAGAGACGCCAGAAAAATAACCATAGAAGAACCAAACTGCCAGACGGCCAGAACAATCAGCGTATTTAACGCCGTCTCCGGCGTTGCTATCCAGTTAATACCTTCAATCCCGAAAACTGCCAATATCTGATTAAACAGACCTTCCTTGTTAAAAAGCTGTTTCCATAAAATGGAAACAGCTACGCTTCCGCCAAAAAGAGAAGGAAGATAATAAACCGCCCGATACACCTTAATTCCCCGTCTGTTCTTTTTCAGCATAAGAGCAATCAGCAGCGCGAATACCAATTGCAGCGGAACACCTACAAACACATACTTAATTGTGACCTCCAGACTTGTCCGAAATTTGGGGTCGGCAAACAGCTTTGCATAATTCTGCAGCCCCGCAAACTGCGGGGGTGTTAACATATCATAGTTGCACAGGGAATAGAATAAAGAAGCTGCCATAGGGAACGCCGTCAGCCCGAAAAAGCCAATAAGCCAGGGCAGGAGAAAAATGTAACCCGTAAAATCTTTCGCCCGCAGCCTTTTTTTCTGTCTTTTTTTCATAAGTACGCATACCTCCTTTAAGAAAACGTTTACTTGAACTTTATACCTTCACTTATATATAAGTATTGTATATTTTTTATTCTTTTTCTTCTCATATTTTGTCTAATATGTTACTTTTTTGGTCATATATCCTTTTTCTGTATTCCGTGGGGCTCACCTCGCAGAAGCTTTTGAACACCCGGTTAAAGGACTGAATACTGGAAAATCCTGTAATATAGGCAATTTCCGTGACCGGAGCGTCCGATAGCCGCAGCATCTGCTTTGCCTTCTCAATCCGCTCATTATTCAAATATTCCAGAAAATTCATGTTGGTTTTCTTTTTGATATATTTGGAGCAGTAGCTTTCCGAAAATCCCAAGTGTACTGCAACGTCCGACAATGTAATTTTATCCTGCAGATGCTCCCTGATATATTCAATCATCTTATCCATGCACTCGGAATCATTATTTCTTCTCACCGAAGCCCTTTCCGAAATCAAAAACTGGTTTTGGTAAAGATAAATTAAAAGCTCCAGAGATTTCCCTATCAGAATGCTCTCCACAAAAACTTCCTCTTCTATTTCAAAAACGGTCTGGATTTCCTCAATTAAGCCGGAAATCCGCGGATTCTCCCTGATGTGTAAGACATCCGAAAGAAATACTGTGTATACATGCTTCACTTCAACGCTGAAACATTTAAGAAATTCCTCCGTCAGCCTGACAACACAGATTTTATTAAACTCGCTGGGCTCGACATAGTAGTGCACCGCTCCCGGACTGATAAAAAACGTCTCCCCGGAAATCACCTCATAATTAACGCCGTCCACATTGACATATGTTGTTCCCGCCATCACATACAATATTTCATATTCATTGTGCCAGTGCTTTTTCGCAAGATAATCATTGCGCACTGCAACACTCCAGTTTTTCCCCATCTTTTCATATCTAACTTTATGATTCATGCCTTCCTCTGTTTTATTTCACATTCTCTGTTAAAACTATGTCCAAAAATGAGTAGCTTATTCTCTTTCATCTGACGTAAACTTAAAGAAGGAAACGCTTCAAGTAAACGTTTACCAAAATAAATATAACACATGAAAGAAAGGTTGCGCAAGCATTATGATGACAGGCGAACAATACATCGAAAGCATTCACAGCATGAAAATGCGTATATTTTGTATGGGCGAAGAGCTTGAAACCGCTGTCGGACATCCGATTCTTCAGCCTTCCCTTAATTCTGTTAAAATGACCTACGAGCTGGCCGAAGACCCCAAATACCATGAGCTGGCCACCGCCGTCTCCCATTTAACCGGCCATAAAATCAACCGTTTTACCCATATTCACGAAAGTTGCGACGACCTGGTTAAAAAAGTAAAACTCCAGCGGGTTTTAGGCCAGAAAACCGCGTCCTGCTTTCAGCGCTGTGTAGGATTGGACGCCATAAACGCAGTTTACAGCACGACCTACGATATTGATAAAAAATACGGGACGGAATATTTTGAACGTTTTAAGAAATTTCTGATTTACTGTCAGGAAAAGGACCTCACCGTGGACGGAGCTATGACAGACCCGAAAGGTAACAGGAAGCTTCCCCCTCATCTGCAGGATGACCCTGACCTGTACCTTCGCATAGTGGAAAGACGTCCTGACGGCGTAATCGTCCGGGGCGCCAAAGCGCATCAAACCGGAATCTGCAATTCTCACGAGGTTCTGGTTATGCCCACTATCGCCTTAAGTGATGAGGACAAAGACTATGCCGTCTCATTTGCCGTTCCTACAGACAGCGAAGGAATTGTTATGATTATCGGCCGTCAAAGCTGCGATACCAGAAAGCTGGAGGGTTCCTGTCAGGATACGGGCAACTGCAAATTTGGCGGCGTGGAAGCGCTCACTGTTTTTAATGACGTCTTTGTTCCCAATGAAAGAATTTTTATGAACGGAGAGGCCAGATACGCCGGTCTTTTGGTGGAACGCTTTGCCGGATATCACCGCCAGAGTTATGGCGGATGCAAAGTAGGCGTGGGGGATGTCCTGATTGGCGCAGCAGCCCTTGCGGCAGAATCAAACGGCGTGGAAAGCACTTCCCATATAAAAGACAAATTAATTGAAATGACACACTTAAATGAAACCATGTACGCCTGCGGCATTGCCTGCTCCTGCCAGGGACACCCCACGCCAAGCGGAAACTATGACATTGACACACTGCTCGCCAATGTCTGCAAACAGAACGTAACCCGTATACCCTACGAAATCGCAAGGCTTTCTCAGGACATCGCCGGCGGACTGATGGTGACGGCTCCATCCGAAAAGGATTGTGCCAATCCCACAGCCGGACCATTGATTGAAAAATATCTTTCCGCCGCTTCCTCCTTTACCACAAAAGAGAGAATCAAAATCCTGCGTCTGATTGAAAATCTCACGATGGGAACCGCAGCCGTAGGATATCTGACCGAATCCATGCATGGAGCCGGCAGCCCTCAGGCCCAGCGGATAATGATTGCCAGACAGGGGAAACTGGAACATAAAAAACTGCTTGCGAAAGAAATCCTGGGAATTGAATGAGATTATTTCTCATTCAATTCCCTGTCCTCTCCGCCCCGCCGTCATACCTCCGCGTCATCGCCATACACAATCCCCCCGCCAGTACCATCAATAACCCCGATGCCCAAAACCAGCATTCAACACCGGCCGCTTCGCTGACCGGCCCGGCAATCAGCAGCCCGAAAGGCGTCGCCAGCGTCATGGCTGTCGTCAGCATGGAAAAAACCTTTCCCATCATTTCCGGCGCCACCGTTTCCTGTATATACGCCATCAGCGGAACATTGAAGAACGTTCCCGACGCTCCCATGAAAAAGCAGCAGACCACAAAACCCCAGAATCCGCCGGCCGGAAGAATGCCGCCGGCCGCCGCTGCCGCTCCCAGCACGATTATGGACAGGGAAATCATTAAAAACCTCTTCCTGGAGCCTCCCCACACACCGATTAAAAAGGACGAGACAAGAAGCCCGCCGGAAAAAACAAATTCAACAACGGCATTATGCCACGCGCCGCCGGCGTAATGTATCCGAACCAGCAACGGAAACAGAGAGCCAAGGGGCATGTACAGAATGCTGGCAAAAATAATCGGGAAAAACGCGGCTCGAAGCGGTTTGTTACACCACATTGCGGCAAGACCTTTTTTCACGTCTTCCAGTATATGGACTTTCCCGGCGCTTTGGGGAATATCCGGTATGGCAACCGTCAAAAGGCACCCGATAGCAAAAACCGCTCCTATGATATCAACCAGCATAATGGCTGCAATCGGCAAAACCGCCATGAG
>CAJTMZ010000100.1:11777-15393 GCA_910577445.1 uncultured Lachnospiraceae bacterium
GGGCCGGTCCCAGCATCGTGGAAACGGAGACAATCAGATTGCCCCAGCCTCCAGCCTTTGTAAGCATCTCCACAGGGACAAACATGGGTATAGCCGCCTGCATCGCCGGCGAGTGAAAGGTATTTCCCAGCCCCCTGATAAAAAGTATGAGGTAAATAAACCACACATCAGGCGCTCCGGTCATTAAAAAAGCAATCCCAAGTACCGCGCTTGATACGGCCACCAGCCCGTCGGCGGCAATCATAACCGTTCTTCGGTTATAACGGTCAATCCATACTCCGGCAAAAGGGCCTAATAAGATGTTTGGCAGAAAGGAGGCCGCCGTTGCCAGCGTTAGCGTAATCGCCGATTCCTTCTGTACGGTCAGCCACCAGATAACGGCAAACTGTACGGCGGCGGACCCCAGCAGAGAAAATGCCTGCCCTGTATAAATTGTGATAAATTTCTTTTTCCAGTTCAATTTGATTCCCTCCCTGATTTCAGTTCTATTTTGTTTTGCCTGCTCCCTGCCGGCTTTTCCACACCGCCGCCAGAATATCCTTGAGGACAAGAAACGCGTTCAGCTCGTCATAACTGTATTTCCTTTTCAAATCCATCAGCAGTTCGCTCAGCTTTTCCGCATAAAAACCGGTGTCCACTTCCTTTTGGTACTGATTAAGAACCGGATACTTCTTGCTCCACGCCTTTGTCCAGTCTATCTTTTCCGAAACCTCTTCGCTTGTCCTGTCTATGACCTCCTGTATTTCTTTCACGTCAATGTCAAACTCAATCAATTCGTCCAATGACAGCCCATATAAAACGGCCAGCCGTTTTGACTGGCGGATATCCGGCAGCGTTTCGTCCGTCTCCCATTTGGAAATTGTCTGCCTGCTTACCCCTAATTTCCCGGCAACCTCCTCCTGAGACAAGCCTTTTTCTTTCTCGCGTTAAATAAATTGTTTCCTAAACCCACGGCAGCTCCTCCTTGTTTTTCATATGCGTTCATTATAATATTTTGCGCCGGGAAGGGCTACCAGTTTTGCCTTGCAATGCTGCCCGAATTGTTGGCATTTAATAAGGAAATGCCGAACCTTTTTTCCTCTGTTTTATACTGCCTCATAATATGCTGTACCTATACGGTTAAAAACACGACACCTGGCGGGAAGTGTCGTGTTTTGGATTTCGGACACAAGTGTCCGAATAATATGGACTTTTAAAATTTAATTTTTTGTTATCTGTCCCTACGCCTCCAGATAGTTCCTGTATTCCTCAATCTCCTCCGGTACGCCCTCCGGCGTGGTTTCCAGCTTCCTGCACAGCATCGAAATCCTGCGCTGGTTTTTGGAATTCATAATATTATATTTTTCCATGGGCTGCTTATAAAGGGGATTCGCGCCGATTTTTTCCCTGACCTCTTTCTTAAAGGGACAGTAAGTAAACAAAATGTTTCTGGCCACTTTATTTAATCTTGGCGAACCTGCGCTTTCATAGAGAAGCCAGGTAGTATAATCCGAAACAAACATGGTTCTGTAATTATTTCTTGCCCGGGTAAGCTGCCGCTTGATTTTTTCCTTCGTATCAGTGGACAGTTCCTTGTTTCCACGGTAAAACTGCGCGTAATCGCAGTATTCGCTGGTGAGCGACGGCTCCGTTATATCGTTCCATCTGCCTCCTTGGACGCGTTTGCACATTTCCCACCGGAATTCGCCGGTAAGACGCATCATACTCTGAGTCAAATCCTCCGTATGGAAAATGGACATCATCATGCGGGACGGCGTAGTACGCTTTTTCCCTTCTATTTCCTGCCACATAATACATCTGCTGCCGATGTTGGGCATCAGAATAATATCCGGCAGAACTTCCACCGCAATCTCCTCGTTGATGCCTCTTTCCTGATTATAATAACGTGTTTCCCGGTAAAAAGCCCTGTAATCCTTTTCCCTGATGTTTTCTATCTCAGCTCCTACTTTATCCGCTTTCACAAGAGCAGAATCCGGCGATTTAAAAAGATTGTGTGAAGAAAACAGCGGACAGAAAATACTGAGCTGCCCGAAAGTCAGCCGGTTAATAACAGGAAACATATTTGTAAGCTCATAAATCACTTTTGAGCCGTTGTTCTGCATCAGCGCGTTTTCCTGTTCCTGCGTTAGCCGCCCCATCTTTTTCTGCTCCAGAATATAATCCCGGTAATCCATATCCATCTCATTCCGGCTGGGTTCCTTTTTTCCGTGATAAATCGCCATCAGCCATTCATATATGGAATAAACTCCCTTTTCTGGGCAGGTGGGCATATTCTGAGTAAGCCCGTACAGATAAACCGCGTTTTCCATTCCCGCAATCTCTTCATCCACATAACCAAAATCAAAAAGCATACGGATAATTGGCGGAAGGCTGCCCGACCTGACGCTGGTCCGAAGCGCCGCTTCATAAATCTTATAAAACATTTCCGTTATTTTTCGCCGAAGCTGTACCGCGGCAGGGTCGTCGTCATTTTTGTTTGAAAGTTTCTTATAGGCCGCAATGCTTTCCCTGAAAGAACCGGCCAGCTCTTCCTCGCATCCTGCAAACTTCAAAATTTTTTCAAGAGAACCTGTAAGTTCTGTCATTATCTTTTCCTTATCCAATATTCGTTCCTCCTAAGAATCGTTAAGGGTGTAAAGGCTGCCGAACACCTGTATTTTACATGATATCGGTATTAAATGCAAATTTTCTTTATACTCTTCTCCATATTTCTATTATAATCTTTCAAAAGAAAACAGACCACCGCCACCGTCAGCAGTTCCGACGCCGGAACCGCCAGCCACACCCCGGTTTCCCCGAAAAGCCGCAGAAACGTGAACAGGAAAAGAAGAATGAACACAAACGTCCGCAGCGACGAGATAACCGCAGATTCCTTTCCCTTTGACAGCGCTGTGAAAAACGCGGACGCAAAAATATTAAGCCCGCAAAACAGAAAGCTGAAGGGAAATATGCGAAACCCTTCCCGCGCGATATCATAGACAGGCGTTCCCTCCGCGCAAAATATGCTTACCAACGGCGTTCCAAACAGCATAGACAGCGCAAATACCATAAGGGACAACGCAGTAATAAAGGAAAGACATATCCTGAATATTTTTCTCAGGCGAATCCCATCTCCCCGCCCGTAATTATAACTGATAACCGGGGCGACGCCCATCGAAAATCCAATGAAAAGCGCAGTCAGCATGAACTGAGTATATACCATGATTGTGATAGCGGCAACCCCGTTTTCGCCTGATAACTTCATCATTATCCTGTTAAAGAAAAATGTGGTGACTGCCGCCGCCATCTGGCTTACCATTTCGGAAAAACCGTTAAAGCAGCTTTTTGCCAGAACCCCGAAATCCATTATGGGTTTTCGGAAATGAAGGCTTCCCCTTTTTCCCGCAAAAAAGAGCAGCCCTGCCAGCGTGGGTATCAAATACCCTATTCCCGTTCCAAGGGCGGAACCCCGGATTCCCATTTTCATCGGGACCATAAATACATAATCCAATAAAATATTGGCAGCCCCGGCGCTGACCGACAGTACCATTCCGAACCCGGGCCGCCCCGCCGTGACGATTAAATTCTGAAAAAGAACCTGAAGTATGCTTGCCGGGGTAAAAAGCAGAATCACCAG
>CAJTMZ010000101.1:0-5245 GCA_910577445.1 uncultured Lachnospiraceae bacterium
GCATGGCGGAGGCAGCCGTGCTGTTGGTTCCTACTGCCGTTATCTGCTGAGTCGGAAAACTCTTTTTTATAGCGGTGATAACCTGCCGCCCGATACCGCCGCCCTGTGCGTCAATTACTAAAATATTCATCTGTCGTTTCCTTATATTATATAATCCTGCTTATAACTGATACAGTTTTGTGTATTTATCCACCAGATAATCAATGTAATAGTCGGGATTAAAATGCTCTCCCGTGGCCAGAACCAGAATCTCATCGGCTGTTTTGGCGACGCCGTACCGGTGAATCTTTTCTTTCAGCCAGTTGGTGATGACATGGAAATCTCCCTTACGCAGGGCTTCCTCCACAGAAATATCTTTCTCCATGGCATGGAAAAACTGAGCGGCATAGGCGCTTCCTAAGGCGTAAGTCGGGAAGTAACCGAAATCCCCTGCGCTCCAGTGAATATCCTGTAAAATACCTTCCGAAGGACGCGCAACGCATACGCCCAGATATTCTTTATACCTGTCGTTCCAAAGATTTTCCAGGTTATGTGCCTCCACGCTTCCGTCAAAAATTTCCTTTTCCAGCTCGTAGCGAATCAGCACATGAATCGGGTAGGTCAGTTCGTCCGCCTCTATGCGAATCAGGGAAGGTCTTGACACATTCACCATTTCCATAAAACGCTCTATGGGAATATTTTTGAGTTTATCCGGAAAACGGCTCTGCAGCTTCGGGTAATTGCTTTCCCAAAAGGCCGTATTTCTGCCGATATGATTTTCCATAAGCCGGGACTGGCTCTCATGCATGGCGGAACCGATGGCGTCCTTGAAGGCAGTGCCGTCATACTTTTCCTCTACCTGCAGCGCGTACAGGGCATGTCCGTATTCATGCACCGTTGATAAAATTGCGGACATCAGGTTGTCTTTATGATAATGAGTGGTAATTCTAGTCTCTTTTGCGGAGAAAAATTCCGTAAAAGGATGCTCGGAGACGCCCATATAGCAGCAGTCGCCGTCCACCTGCATGTATTTTTTCAGTTCCTCCAGAAAAGCTTCCTGCTCCTTCTCATCATAGTCGGCAAACAAAACGGAATCGTCAATTTTCCGTCCTCTTTCCTGAATTTCCCGGATAAGGGGAAGCAGCCTTTCCTTCACTTTTGCAAAAAAGCCGTCGTACATTGCGGCGTTTGTTCCCATCTCGTAGCGGTCCAGCAGATAGTCGTAATCGGAACAGGTTTTATCAAGGTAAGTAAGAACTTCTTTCTGGCTCTTAATCACCTTTTCCAGATGAGGCAGAAACAGTGAAAAATCATTCTCCGCCTTCGCCTGCTCCCATGTGCTCTGGCTGTCCGCCAGAATCTGCTTTCTTCCGACATACACTTCCTTGGGCAGTTTTCTTACGTCCTCAATCAGGCGGAAATAAAGGGACAGCTCCTTTTTCAGTTCGCTTTCCTCTTCCGCTTTCCGGTACATATCCTCCAGACGCTGTAAATGCTCCGGCTTCATCTGATAAGAAAAGGCTTCGCCAAGCAGAACGGAAAGCATTCTGTTCCGGTAGGGAACGCCGGCTTTAGGCGCTGTGGTCGCCAAGTCAAAATACATGGTACTGCCCGCCAGTTGATAGGCGGCGCAAATCTCCTTGTATTCGTTAAAAAATTTTAAATCTTCACTGGTTATCATGCTCATTTTTCCTCTTTTCCGGGCTGCTTTGCGCTATCTCCACCCAACATTGCTTTTTATAACAGGCTATACCATACTTTAAAATGGTATGCATCCCCTCTTCCCTGAACTGCTGTTCATACTGTCTGTCCTCTATCTGCTTTAACGCCTTGCGGCATTCCTCTTCCATCCTGCCGTTTTCCGCGTATTTTATTTCAATCACAATTCCGGTTTTCTCTCCGTCAGGCTCCACCAGAATGTCGCTGTAACCGTTTCCCGATTCCCTGTTGGAAGAAATTGTCCACTCTTCCTTAAATCCCAAAATCCCCAGCAAAATACCGTGATAAAAGTTCTCTTTCAGATATTTGGGAGCAAAGCTGTCCCGAATACTGATGGTTTTCTGCAAATAAGCCGTAAGCTGTCTCTCCACCCCTTTTGCATCTCCGCCTTTCAATGACTCGCAAAAGGCGTTTAAAGCACTACTAAAAACTCCTTTATCGCCTCCCGGCTCAAAAAAATATTTCAGCATACTCATTATCTATATAATAAAATCCTTCTTTGCTTTTTATCATACCAGATTATTCCTTCAAATTCTACCGAAACTCTTCATAAAAGCATCGCCAGCCCGAAAGCCGCAGCCCCGCCGCACAGCTTTGCCAGAAGCATGGCGCCCAGCATTTCCGGTTCCCGGCTTAAGGTAAAACCGGCGTGAGCCGCCAGCATACTCGCGGCGCTTACCAGAAACGCCCCGTTTACCACCTTGCCCTTTTCATCCATATCCTTATACATGGCAATGGCGGGTATCACGCTTACCATTCCCACTAAAAGCCCCGTCATGCCGGCCGGATTCATGCCCAGCCGCTTTCCCAGAAGCAAAAAGGGCTTTCTAAGAATCCTCTGCAAAAATTCCGCCGCGGTCAGGCTGCCCAGCATCACGATTCCGATGGACGACACTGTCTCCATCGCCTCCGAAAGGGGCACAAGATTCTTCACCAGAGAAATGCCGCACATATATTCTACTGCCCCAAGCACCAGTCCCACGGTAATCATGCATTGTATGCCTTTTGCAAAAATACAGAACCCCCGAATCATCCTGTCCGGTATTTTCCACAGCCCCAGAAGAAGTAATGCCGACAGCACAAGCACCAAAAGATTCTGACGGACACACTCCATGACAGTAAGTCCCGAGAGGATTCCTCCCACCAAAAGCCCTGCCGGCATCGTAACAAGCCCCAGCATAATTCCTCTGGCAAAAAATCCTTTATCCTCGTCCTTCACCATTCCCATTCCCACAGGAATTGTAAAAACCACGGTACATCCGAAAATCGCCGCCACAACGATTCCGGCATAGCTGCCAATCCGCGCGTCCGCTGCCAGCTCCTTCGCCAGCTCATATCCTCCCATGTCAATGGCAAGAATACTTCCAAACATTGCCGGGTCTGCGCCTATCATCCGGTAAAAGGGGACGACTGCCGCTCCCAGGATATCGGAAAGAACCGGCGCAAGGCATATCATTCCTGCCATGGATAAAGCGGTGGGGCCGAGAAACAAAAAGCCTTCCTCAAATTTGGCTCCGTATCCCCATTTATTTCCCCGTATCCGGTCAATGCCTCCGATAACCGCACTGACCGCCATGATAATCATAAATATGCGGTTCATCTTTATCCTCCACGCGTACAAAAAGGAGCAGACTGCTCTGCTCCATTATACCTTTAAAATTCCATTCTTTCAACGATATCCGCCCACGCTTCCTCGTCGATTTCCTCGTCCTTAAATAACTTCTTTTTGTCGTCGTCGGTAATCTTCCGGATTACCCTGCAGGGATTTCCCGCTGCTATGGCCCAGTCGGGAATATCCTTTGTGACAACGCTCCCCGCGCCAATCACTACGTTATCTCCGATGTGAACCCCCGGGCAGACCACCGTATTTCCGCCAAGCCAGACGTTGTCGCCGATGGTAACTTCCTTTCCGTATTCGTAAGCGGAGTTGCGGCTGACGGGATGCACCGGGTGTCCCGCCGTGTAAATCGCCACATTAGGCGCCATCTGGCAGTTGTCTCCGATTTTGATTTTTGCAACGTCAAGCAGGGTACAGTTATAGTTTGCGAAAAAATTCTTCCCCACTTCAATATGCTTTCCATAGTCACAGTAAAACGGCGGATTGATAAATGCGTCCTCGGATTTGCCGAGAAGCTCCTTCACCACGGCTTTTACGCCTTCCAAATCCGACCTGTCCATAAAATTCAGTTTCTGGAGCAGCTTCCTGCATACCAACTGCTCCTCAAAAATTGTCTCGTCCGATATGTATGCCATCTGGGCGTCGCGGCGTTCAATGTTATTCATTTCTTTCCTCCTGTAGAAGTTTATCGTCTGTGAGGATATTATCATTTTGGACGGAAAAGTCAACCGCTATCTCCCAAAAGTATATAACAATCTTCCATAAATCAGCCAAACTGCGTTTCGGGATTCCCGGCCTTTACAAACACATATTTATCTTCTGCGGAGCCTTCCTCAAAATAAGAAAATCCCAGCCCGCAAAACTTCCTGATTTCCTTTGGGCTTTCAATCCTGTTTTCCGCCAGGAAACGAACCATCTCTCCCCTTGCCATTTTGGCAAGGGTTCCCTTCTGCCTGATTTTTCCACCTGTCAGCTCTCCAAACTCTACCGTAATAAAGGTATCCTTTGGGGTCACATATTTTTCAATGCACCGGAAATACTCTCTGGAAGCCAGATTAATCACCACCTTATCGTCCCCTGTCAGGCTTTTGTATAAACGGTCTCCCCAGAAATCATACAAATCCCTGCTCCCGCCCACGGATAATTTCGCCTGCATTTCAAGCCGGTAAGGCACAACCCCGTCAAACGGAGAAAGAACGCCGTAAAAGCCGGAGAGAATCCGAAGATGCTCTTCTATGTAGGAAAGCGCTCCCGATGTGAACACGCCCGGAGCCATATGCTGGTACTGCAGGCCTTCATAGGCTAAAACCGCCGGCGTAAGCGCCCGCTCCAAATCCATTTCCCGGAAACGCCGGTAATTCAGTTCGGTAAGGGAATCGTTGCATTTCCACAGCTCTCTGGCCTCCTGAAAGCTCAGAGCCCTTATTTTCTCCATAAGGACTCTGGTATCGTCAATAAATTCCGGCATCCCTGTCACTTCGTAGGAATCCGTGTTGACATTCATTTTCTTTGCCGGTGATATGATTATTTTCATTTTCCGTTTCTCCTGGCAGCTTGTAAGTGTTCTGTGCGCTGCCTGAATTTACTCCGCGGCCCTCGCCGCTTCCTGTACCTGTTTTTCAGACGAAAGAAAGCATCTGGGCCGAATTTTCCGCCGCTTTTACCTTGTCGAAGGCTTTCACAATTACGCCTTCCTCGTCAATCAGATACGTGGTTCTCACTACGCCCATGCTCACCTTTCCGTAATTTTTCTTTTCCTTCCATACATCGTAAGCCTGAATGCAGGAAAGCTCCGTATCGGAAAGAAGCGTGAAAGGCAGTCCGTACTTTTCCTCAAATTTCTTGTGGGACGCCACACTGTCCTTGCTCACGCCAAGCACTACCGCCCCTTTTTCCTGAAACTGAGGATACAGCTCCCCGAAATTGCAT
>CAJTMZ010000101.1:5267-5483 GCA_910577445.1 uncultured Lachnospiraceae bacterium
GGTGCAGCCCGGCGTGTTGTCCTTTGGATAAAAGTATAAAATCACCTTTTTTCCTCTGTACTCCTCAAGCGTATGGGTCTGCCCGTTCTGGTCGGGCAGTGAAAACGACGGTGCTTTTGTCCCTGTTTCTAACATATTTCTTCCTCCTGATTTTTATTTTTCATCCCTGTCATTTCTGTCTGCTTTCTGACAGTTTTCCCTTTTATTTTCTTCTTA
>CAJTMZ010000101.1:5541-14993 GCA_910577445.1 uncultured Lachnospiraceae bacterium
GCCTTAAGTGTACTTGAAAAATGTCCACATTACAAGAAATTAATATTCAAAATTTTACCGGTTTCATTTATAATTGTGTCAAAGCGTCTATACTTTTATCCGGCGCGCCGGATACCGGCCGCGCCGCCTGTACACAAACATCACATAAAAAGGGAGGGCATCAGAATGGAATTACGGGTACTTCAATATTTTCTCGCTGTCACAAGGGAACAGAGCATTTCCGGGGCGGCCCAGTTCCTGCATCTTTCACAGCCTACCCTTTCCAGACAGCTTAAAGATTTGGAGGACGAGCTGGGCAAACAGCTTTTTGTCCGCGGAAACCGTAAAGTTACCCTAACCGAAGAAGGCATGATTCTGCGCAAGCGCGCCGAGGAAGTGATGGAATTGATTGGCAAGGCAAAGCACGAAATTGCCACAGCAGACGACGTTATCGAAGGAGATATTTATATCGGCGCCGGTGAGACGGACGCAGTGCGTTATCTCGCAAAGGCCGCCCGGGAGCTGCAGAGGGATTATCCCAATGTCCGCTATCACATTTCCAGCGGGGATACCATCGACGTCCTTGAAAGCCTCGACAGGGGGCTGATTGATTTCGGGCTGATTTTCGGCCGGGTTGACGCGTCCAGATATGAATACCTGCGTTTTCCCGCCCCCGACAGCTATGGAATTTTAATGCGGAAGGACAGCCCGCTTGCCCGGAAAAAATCCATATGTCCTGAAGATTTATGGGATAAGCCCCTTATGTTTAACCGGAATACCCACGACGGGGATATTCTTACCACCTGGCTTGGGAAGAGCCGCTCTGAAATACAGCTAATCGCTACCTATAACCTGCTTTTTAACGCCTCTCTCATGGTGGACGAGGGGCTGGGCTATGCTTTTGCCCTCGATGGGCTGATTAATGTCACCGGAAACAGCAATCTTTGTTTCCGCCCCCTATCTCCGCCGCTGTGCGCCGATATGAGCCTTTTATGGAAAAAGTATCAGGTCTTTTCCAGGGCGGCGCTGAAATTTCTTGAAAAGATGCAGGGAATGCCCGATTTTTCGGACTGACGGGTTTGGAATAACAAAGAACGGAGATTTTTGCCGCTATCTTTATAAACGCTGCCCTATTTCCCTACGCCAATACTTTCGAAAATCCCCTTCTCCACAGCCACAAAGCCAGCGGCGCTCCCACGGCCTCCGCAAGAACAAACGCGCCCCAAATCAGGTTCAGGTTTCCGGACGCAAGCAAAAGCACTGCGAACACCAGCGGCAGAACCGCCTGTCTGGTCATCGTAATCACCATGCTGCCAAAGCCCATGGAAAGCCCCTGCAGCGCCGCCGCAATCACCAGCCCCGGTATTCCCACAAACCAGGCAAAAGCCAGAATGCGGAGAGCCGGAATCCCGATTTCCAGCATATACTGCGACGCGTCAAAAATCTGAAGGACGGCGGCCGGAAAGAACACAAGAGCCGCGAAAAAGAGCAGATAAAGCAGCGCCCCGTATATCATCGCCCACTTTACCGCGTCCGAAATACGCTTTCTGCTGCCCGCGCCGTAATTATAGGCAATGACGGGAATAAGCCCGTTGTTGATTCCGTGAACCCCCACTGTGCTGACGCTGTAAATACGGGTGCACACGCCGTATACCGCCACCGCCGTGGTGGAAAAGGCCAGTAAAATGGAGTTCATCAAAATACCCACAAAGGAAGTCAGCACCTGCACCACCGTGGAGGGGATTCCCACTTTGAGAATGGTTTTCACGCTCTCCTTATCCGGATGAAAGGTAAAACCAAAAGGAATTTCCCTGTTCCACCGCCGGTTGATAAAAATTCCCGCTATCATCCCCACAATCTGGCCAATCACAGTGGCCATTGCCGCTCCCAGCGTCCCCATTGCCGGCAGCCCGAACCATCCGAATATAAAGATTGGGTCAAGAATCAGATTGGTGACGGAAGCCGCGGAAAGGGTAAAAAGAAACAGTCCTGAACGTCCGCTTGCAATCACAAAACGGTCAAACACCCACTGCCCCATCTGCCCGAAAGAAAACAGCATGCATACCGTCAGATATCTGACGCCATGGTCCGCGATAACTTTGTTTCCGCCCGACTGCCATTCAAAATAAGGCCGTACCAGAAAAAGGCACAAAACCATGATAATTACCCAGGAGCATAATGCTATAAAAATGGCCGCATCCGCCGCCCGGCGTACCTCATCCGGTTTTCTTTTTCCCAGAGCCCTTGAAATCACCGCGTTCAGCCCCACCGCATTGCCAAGTCCCAAAGCCGATACCAGCATCTGGACGGGCGCCGCCAGTGAAAGCGCTGTCAGAGCGTCCTCGGAAACCCGCGAAATAAACATGGAATCCACAAAGTTATACAGCGAATTGATAAACAGACTGAGCATCAGCGGAATCCCTGTAAAAAGAATCAGCCTGCTCATTTTCTGCGTCCCCATAATGTTTTCTTCCTGCCTCATACCTGTCATCCTTTCCCGTTCTCTGCCATATTGTCATGCAGCTTTATGTTCAGTTTAATCGGGAAAGCAGAAAATAGCAAATACCTATATTGTATATTCTTCCATTACTTTGAGGCATATTAATTTTTCTTCTTTTTCTTTGACGCGGTCGCCTGAAAGCTTACGTCAATTAAATCAAATACCGTATCCGCTTCCACCGTACCGTCCAAAAGCACCGTAATCCAGTGCGCCTTATTCATATGGTAAGCCGGAAAAATGCCCGGCCTTTGGGTAAGCACATCATGGAACATTCTGTCGTCAATTTTCAGGTTGATGGCGTCCACATACTTATCTCCCGAAAGCCCCAGCTTTTCTCCTTTTACTTCCATCACCAGCGCGAACCACTTCCTGTTGTCGCTGTGGCGTAAGACCGCGTCTTTGTCGTCGTTTTCCCAGGGGTATTCCGGGGAAGCCTTATATTTCCTGTATATGTGTGAAAAAACCGTTTCCCGCATTCCAAACCTCCTTCTCTCATTCTTTTCGCTTCTCAGATTTCTGCCGCGCAGCCCCGGCATTTATGTCTCCTAATTATAGCAGGCTTACGTTTCCTTTACAATTTTCTCCTTAACGAATCATATATTTTGCTTTTTATTGATTTAATCCGGTTGCGTCTTAAATAATAAAACACTATAATTTAACCAGAGATTCTACAAAACAAATTCATGGGAGAAACACAAAGATGGAAAAACAGGTGATTCATATTTACGGGGCGTCCGGTTCAGGGACTTCCACTATCGGAAGGTTTATCTGTGAAAAAACAGGATATTTTTTTATGGACACGGATGATTATTTCTGGGAGCCGACCAATCCCCCCTTTACTGCCAAGCGAAAAATCTCAGACAGAATTGCACTGATGAGAAGAGATATTGCAAAGTATGAATCGGTGGTTATTTCCGGTTCGCTTGTTGACTGGGGAGACGAGTTAATCCCCTTATTTACTCTTGCCGTCCGGGTGGAAACCGATACCGCGGTACGGATTGAGAGGCTGAAAAAAAGAGAGCGGGAGCGTTTTGGAAACCGGATTGATACAGGCGGCGATATGTTTGAAAATCACCGGGAATTTATTGAATGGGCGGCTTCCTATGACAGCGGCGGCCTGGATATGAGAAGCAAGGCAAAACATGACGAATGGCAAAAGCTGCTGCAGTGCCCGCAGATTCTGCTGGACGGGAATCAGCCTGCGGAAAAAAATTTTGAATATTTGGCAGCAGCTTCTGCTTTTTAATGCCAAAGTCTGTGTTGAATTATTAAAATGCCCGGAACGCATAATTAGTTCCAGGCTATATCGGATGTTATAATCCCCGCACCGCTGGCCGCCCTCTCTATCACGGCAAAAAATTTCGACGCGGCGTCAAACACGTCGCACAAACGAAATTCGTCGTAACTTTTTTCTTCCACGGACCATCCTCTGTGCACAAACTGATTGCGTATTTTTCTGACCTTGTCTATGTAGGCCAGCTCGTTTCCCAGCGCTTTTTCCAAATCGCACTGACAGCACTGTCCGATTTTTCTGAGATAAAACGTAATTTCATTGCTGCCCTTTTCTTTTCGTCCCAGAGAAATCGAGCGTTCCTCACAGAACCATTTCGCAATTTCATTCAGGGAGGACTCCAGATAAGAAAGTACCAACAGCAGTAACGTGCATTTATTGACATCACGGGAAAGCCGCTCCCACGTAAATACCGGCGAAAACATATAGGCTGGGTCAAATAAATCATCTATTTCCTTTTCCGTGCGCTTTTCTTCCCCGCGGCGGCCTTTTATCAGCTCAAAGGAAACCTCCGAATCGTCAATCAGCGTTTTCAGCTTATCTTCCAGCCGGCACAATACAAAAACGCAATAATCGTTAATTTCTGCCAGTTCCTCCTCATATTTCACAAAAGGATATACGGAACTGGCACTGCAGAACAAAGAATACGGCAAATCCATATCTTCACACAATCCCCGGCTCTGAACCAGGCCCTCTTTATCAAAATATACTTTCATGGCACCTTCCTTAACTATGCATTGCTCCGCCGCCAATCTTTTCAGCCCACTCAGCCTCCCTGAAGCCTACAAGCACCGTCTCGCCGTCAACTATTATGGGACGCTTCACAAGCATACCGTTTCCGGCAAGGAGCGCTATCTGCTCCTCCTCGCTCATAGCCGGAAGTTTGTCCTTAAGCTGCATTTCTTTATATAAAACGCCGCTTGTATTAAAAAACTTTTTAAGCGGAAGTCCGCTCTTTTTATGCCATTCCTTTAATTCCTCTCCGGTAGGACGCCTCTCGGCAATATGGCGGTCCGTATAGGTAATGTTATTTGCGTCCAGCCATTTTCTGGCTTTTTGACAGGTGGAACATTTGGGGTATTGTATAAACAGCATAAGTAAATCCTCCTTTAATTGTTTGTCTCAAATTGCTCCCTCGCCGCCTCAAACAGATTGTGAAGGTAAGGGTATTCCCATTTATCTGCGCCTGCGTTGGGAATTGTGCCATCGCCCCATCCCATGCCCGGCTCGCCGCCGTAATCGACGAAACTGGCCGCCATGTAGCGGACGGTATTCACCAGCACGGTGTTCGGCTCCTGCTTTCGCACGCCGATTACTTCCGACATATTGTTTTTGCCGAACTTAAAGAAATCCACATATTCCAGAATTTCTTCCCCCGTATCATATTCAAAATAGTATCCATACAGGTCGCAGCCATCCTCCAAATGACTCTTTTCAAAAGTGAGATTCGACACCCTTCCCGGGCACAGTTCTTCGCTGCACCGTATCGCCTCCGCCTGAAACGCTTCCCAATCCTTTGGGTCATGGAATGGATTTTCTCCAACGGGATTCGTTACCGGCAGACAGTGAATCTGATTTTCTTCTTCCCAGGGTATATAAGACACATCCCCGTTGAGAAAATAATTCGCAAACCCGTCCGGCTGTTCAATCTGGAAGCTCCCCTCGGAGCGCAGACCGCCTCTGGAATACGGGTCTTTGCGGATATAAAAAATCTCCGGTATAAATACCGTCTCGCCGGCCGGCAGATAATTCGGATTCTTCGGCGCCTCCCCGGTTCTTGCTATTGCCGTCCATTGAAATCCTGTTCCGTAAAAACGTTCGCTGATACGCCAGAGACTGTCTCCCTCCTGCACTTTGTATTCCTGCATCCTGTCGCCCGTAAGTTTGATATAGTCCTTTGGTTCCTCCCATTTTGGCAGTTCGTAAACCGGCGCAAAAGAATCTCTCCGCTCCCGCTTGGTCTTTTCCTCCTGTTCTTCCTCCGTTAAGCCGTTTGCCACCGCCCGTGCGCTGTTCGCCACCTCTTTTTCCGTCTTATACGCAAACTGCTGCGTCTGCGGGTCCCATAGCAGATAAGAGGGCGGCGTGTAATCCTCTTCCACCGCTTTTGCACCGTTTACATGAACCGGTGCGCCAATCCGCATATCCGCGTAACCGTCGCCGTTTAAATCAGGATAAGTAATCGTATCCGGCAGCTCGATGCTCAGAGATACCCTGCCCTCCTGCAGGATTTCGCCGTTTTCCATATCCGTCACTGTCATGTCGTAGGACTCGTCCATGCAAAAGCCATTCAGGAGATAATAGCGAAGTTCTTCATCCTCGGAAGTCTCATCATCACTTTCCTCCATAGAACGGGCAGCGGAAATAATGACGTCTTTCCTGAAATCATATAGATAGTCGGAAAAAGAAGCTTTTTCTTCCTTATCGTCCTTCGCAAGGCAAAAGCGCAGGGAAAGCATCCTGCCGTCCTCCGTAAGGGGCAGCTCATAATCGGCCTTAGCAAGCACACCAAAATACCGCATAACTCCTTCGTCTCCGTCATCAATCCCGCGGACTTCCAGAAAGCTGCGCTTCGGGTTCTCCAGCTCGGTCAGACGCTCGTCGTGGTCAATCCAGTAAAGGTTTTCCTCATCCATCCCATGGCCGAAGTCCAGACTGCCGTAACGCTGGAAAACATCATCAAACACATATTCCAGTGTTTCGTCGTCATCTTCCGATGGCGCGTTCAACAGAGTAAGTCCGTATGCCGTCCGGTCTTTCATATAAAGATTAACCTTTGAGTTCCGGCTGTACAGATAATAAAACTCATTGCCGTCCTCCTCTTTCACTGTTTCCTGTATATAGTAAAACAGCTTCCCGTTGTCTGCGCTCCATACCGACAGAGGATGCTCTTTCGAGTCGAATCTCCTTTTCAGCGTATCGTATAAATCGAGGGCGTGGTCGTCCTTTGTCATGGGAAAGGTATAGTACAGAAAATGAAGTGAGTTCTCATCAGTTTCCTCCATAGCCGCCTTGTTCAACGCCGTCTCCATTTCTCCGGGAGAATTGTAAAACCGCCATGTCACATCCGCTTCTCCCTCAAACCGAAAAGCCGACGGCGCACCCCACTCGGTTTCCAGCTTTTCCCCCTTATAATCCCTAATCGTAATTTCCGCGCCGGCATAGGGGCTTACAGGAGTATATTTATACAGATATCCGCTAAGCTCCTGCACCTCGCAGCTCTCATGCTCTTCCGGCCACTCTCCCGGTTCTTCCTTTCTTTCAGCGATTTGCGTTTCTTTTGCTCCTCCGGACGGCGCGCCGCAGGCCGCAAGCAGCAAACCAAGGGCGGCTATGCCGATGATACGGTTTCCTGTTTTTTTGTTCCGCCGTCTTCTTGCGTTGGAATCGGTTTTCTGATTTGTTTTGGTATTCTGATAAAAATCTTTTGCCATATATTGTCCTTCCAGCCGTCAATCTGCTATCCCGATTTGTGCTATTTTCTTTGTCATGGCGCCCCTATTTACCGTAATTGTACCATAATTTCATGTTGGCGAGTAGATTTTCCGAAAATGAAACCGGCATTTTTCAAACATGCTCTAAAAAAATTTCTCTGCCAGCCATGAGAAAATCTTGTGATGAAAAAGGCCTTTAAAGCATAATACATAAATAACCACTAACAAAAATAAAGAAGGACCCAATTATGTCAGTGAAAGAAAACGAAATCACCCTGCACACTCATATTGAAAGCAGAAAACATACGGTGACAGCACAGCAGAAAATCGTAGAAAATACTCTTTGTATCTCGTCCGCACACGAATTTTCAGATTCGCTGCACGCAAGAGAAGCAGATGCCGAAAACGGATATGACTGGTATTTTATCAAACAAACGCCTAAATTAAACGGCGAACCGGGATATGATGCGCATTACGCCCATACGCGACAGGATGTAAACGGTGAAAGCTGGTATGTAGGAGAGGGAAATGTTGCGCTTTACTATGTCAGCTCATATACATTGGAATCCCTAATCACGGAAACCGGCAGCAATAAAGATTTTATTTCAAAAGTCGATACAATTGAATTTAAACCTACCGCTATCAACGAAGAGACAACATACGTCTCCAGCTTTGGCTATAATATAGGCGGTGCATTTGGCATTGAAGGAGGCAAAGAGGGCGGCGACAGCGGCGTAAAAGGTTCTGCTTCTTTAAGCTGGGGCATAAATTTCGATGAATCCATCTCGGTTTCAATAAGAGATTGTGACTGCGCCGCTTATACAGGCGGAAATGACAATGAAAGCCGGGTAAAATGGGTATATACATTCAAAAGGCCAAGTGGGAAATATCAAAAAATAGAAGGCATTCCAGATTTAGCGCATTCCACTTTTACACCTGAAAATATATGGATTTGGAGAATACCGACAAAGCACAGGAATCTTTTTAAAACGTTCTGTTCTTCTGTACAGGTAAATGTATCCAGCATCATCTCCCGTTACAGCGGTTCACAGAGTGCAAAAATCATCGATTCCGCCCCTCAGAGCGTATCGGACACTTTTGACCTGCCTTTTCCGCCATTGCTGTGCTGTGAAGAACAGTTCCTTACATTTGACAAAGAAGGCGGAACAAAACATCTTCCGATTATGACAGAATACCGCAAATTGGATTTCTCTATTATAGACGAAAAAGGCGAACCCTGCGGCTGGGTAAACGTAAAACACCTGCAGGCGCACACTGAGAACTCCATGCTTGAAATTTCAGTTGAAGAATTATCCGAAGCAGCAAAATCAAGTGACAATAGAAACTGCAGAATAATTATTACAGGCAATAATGATAATAAAACCATGACTTATCAGAATACTTCACAGGACCTGGAAAGTATTCAGGTGGTCGTGTCACAGCTCGTAAAACCCGCCAAATAGGCTTTCCCGGGTGTAGTACGGTCAGAGGACTTCCGGCAAGGTGTGTAAACGGGAAAGGCGTATCAGAATACCGGCAGCAATAGAACTATGGCAGGGGCCGCCGCGTTAAGAAATTAGCGCGCGGCTCCCCTACCGTAGTTCATTTGGTTTTGATGCATACTAGATTTAACAGGGCTTTGCGGCCTTCCCAACGCACTCACATCCATTGTTTTACTGCCGTCCCCCTCATAATCCTGACGCAATAATCACTTTTCCTGCCTCATGCTGACGCCTCCTGCTGCTCCCTTTCCATATTTCTAAAAAATCTCATTGCGGACAGCCCTGCAATACAAACTATGATACCTGTTGGGATTAAGACAAAATATACAGCGCTGTAAAATCTGTCAAACAAAAAACCGTACACGATTTGTCCTATGGGCTGAACGCACAAAGTAACCGTTGATGTATAAGCCATCACTTTTCCTATTAAATGATTTGGTGTCCTCTGTTGTATGAGTGAAACAGCAAAAATAGAAAATATACTGATAACAGCCTGCATACCGCAAAACGATGCAATCGTAACGCCATACTTTATAATGGCATTCACCGGCATAAGGAAAACAATGCCGGCAGGGATAATAAAAATACCAAGAGTTGCAAGCAGGACAGATAATTTATGTATTTTCAATTTCTCTGCCAAAACTCCTGCGGCAATGCTCCCTAAGATTGTAGCGACTGCCAACGCACTTTCCGCTGCCCCATAATATTTTGCATTAAATCCGAGGACAGTCCGCACAAGAAATGGA
>CAJTMZ010000102.1:0-7655 GCA_910577445.1 uncultured Lachnospiraceae bacterium
CATATCAAAAAAATTTTTTATCTATAGACACAAGATTTTTTACAGCCTCAAGATAAAATACAGCAAATCCCAAATCAATAGAATATGTTCTATTTTGTGTATTGTATATTTCCTTTTGATGTCTCCATTCATCTATGGTAAGTGGAACGTTTTGTATCCGATCAATTAAATCTTGCGGTGATTCTTTTAATGCTCGCCAAAAGGAATAGATAGCTTTGTCATAATCATTAATTACAATTTGATCGACTGTCCCATTCAAAAGTAAATCTAGTGCCACACCTGCGCCTCCAGCGAATGGTTCGATGTACGTCATATTCTGTTTTTTATCGTTTTCGCTAATTAATCGAATCAAGGGAGCAATTTTGCTTTTCCCACCCGGATAGCGCAAAGGAGAGTAATTCACTAAATCTGCCTCTTTTCATCTAAGAATTAAATTCTGTTTTTATAACAGATTAAATAAACGCAATTTATCGAGAAGAAGTTGGTAATTTGATTTTTTTAATTCACATTCCCAAATTCGCAAAACTTTCCAGTCGCGCGATTCAATCATGGCAGTTACTTCCTTGTCATGTTTTATATTGCGTTCACGTTTCTTTTGCCAATATTCCTGATTTTCTGCCGGGCGTGTATTTCGGCAATCATGACCATGCCAAAAGCAACCGTCTACGAATACTGCAACTTTTTCTTTTAGAAACACAAAATCGGGATGTCCTTTGACCGGATAATTGCGCTTCCATCCAGTAATACCATTCTGTTTAAATATGTCTATCAAACGCAATTCTGTTGATTTGTTCTTTTTTGATTTAACTTTTCGCATGATCTCAGAGCGTTTTTCATTATTAAAAATATCCGCCATGATAAATCATCTCGCCTCAAACTCAATGCGAAGGCTCGGATCAGTCTCAGCCTCAAGAACAATTTTATTGTAGCGACCAATAATATCTGAAAGCGTAGAATTTCTCTTGCTTTCATCAAAAAGGCTATGCTCGTATACATTAGATGAAAGGAATTGCTGAATATCCCAAACCTCAACGCGTCCGGCAAGACCCGCGTCTTCCGCAAGATTTAAGGCCGTATGTACGCGCTCAAAAATTGTAATGATGACAGGATGGCATCCGCCGCGCAAGTTTGCTTTGCATTTTTCAATCAGTAAAGCGCCGGGCATTGTCGTACAATGGATAATCGTGTTGTTTATAACAAAGTCGCCGCTTCGTTCAGTCGGTGCGTCCGCAACGGAAGCGCCATGTATTTCAAATGCATTTTCCGGCATAATAAGACATAATTTTGCGGCTACTAAGTGCTGCAAAACCGTTCCCAAATACTGCGTTCCGGGATTATGTCTCTGACGTTTCTTAGCCTGTTCAAATAATTCGTCTAAGTTCGCGCCAATAGTTTTGGAAGTATCAGTGGTCAAAACAAACGGCTGATTTCTGAAATATCCTCTGACCTGTTCCGCCCAAAACTCTTCCACGATTGAAAAATCAACAGTTTTTTCTTCGTTCCATGCGTTGAGAAAATCAACGTACTTTATCATTAACCCCATACTTCCGCGACTGGTGCGCCCACCTTCTGCGGATAATTGTTGAGTAATACCATGCTCTTTTAATATTTTTTTGAGATTACCGCCGCCAAGTCCAGAAACCTGTCCTTTACTGCTTGTTTGAAAATCGTCTGGATTTAGGGGAAAATCCTTGTCCCGAACAAGTCGAGTAAATTGAACTACTAGCGACAGTGGCCCTTTCGTATAGATATTATTTTCCTTTTGAAATGCTTTTAATCTTTCTTCTGTACTAATCATCGTATACGACCTCCGCAAGTTTTGTCAGGAAATTTTCTCCTATGAATTGAGCTACCGGCATTGCGACAGCATCTCCCATCGCTTTATAACCATCGTTGTAGCTACCGGGGAGAACAAAACTATCCGGCGCTCCCATCAATCGAGCGGCTTCACGAACAGTTAATAGGCGAGCATGAATTTCATCATTTTTTTTCACAACTAAATACTGTTTGCTACTTCCGCCTTCCGGCGTTCGTAAACAACCGGCAATACCATCGAAGCGCAATTCTAACTGCTGCCCTCCGTGACGTGTTCGGCGATAGCCCGTAGCATAAACCGTGTCATGCTCATTTAGCTTGATCTGATGTCGTTCTGGAACAAGCGGCAGAACAGTATCCTTATCAAATTTTGCTTCTTCTTCAATAATATCTTTTAAGGTGCTGTGGCGGCGCGGAGGTTTCTCGGCCTGCCACCAAATCCATCCGGGTAGTGACCGACCTAAATCAGAGGCGGCTTTATTATGCAGCCAGCAAGGGGCATCTCCGGTCAGATACGCCGGGATTTCATATTCATGTTGCACAGCAATAACAAAAACCCTCGGTCTTGACTGCGGAACAAAGTGAGAAGCGTTTAAAACGATAGCGCCACAGTCGTAACCGCGCTCCACAAGCGCCACATGAAGAACCCTATAATTATCGCCGCCATTTGTGGAAAGCAAGCCCGTTACATTCTCCAAAGCCAATATCCGTGGTTTTTCTTCCATCTCATCTAAAACGCGTAGCCATTCCCACACTAATCCGCTTCTGGATGCGTGAATACCGCCTAAAGAACCAGCCAAAGACAAATCCTGACACGGAAAACTGGCCCAAGATAAATGAGCAAAAGGTAAATCCCTACCATTCACATCTTTTATGTCGCCAAGTTCAAAATGTTCGCAACCAAAATTAGCTTCATATACAGCCGCTTTCTGTTCGCTAATGTCGTTAGCCCAAATTGGCGCAAACATTCCTTTTAAGCCGTAGGCAACTAAACCGCTTCCGGCAAAGAACTCATGCATTGTCCAAGGCGCGGAGGACAAGTCGATATTTTGTTTTTTATACAGAGTGCGTTGCAACAAACTTTTTTCCTCCCGTCTTATTTGAAGTTCGTTTGATATTGGTCGGTTTTTGAGCATTTTCAGGAATAATCCAAATCCGGCTCATACGCATAGCGCCGACAATTCTGTTTTCTTTACAAAGAATTTGAACTTGACGCGGCGTTACGCCCCATTTTTCAGCAGCTTCCTGAACTGTTATATGCCCACTCACTTGCGACACCTCGAACCTGTATTTTAAATTTTGAAAACTGATAAAATTATATTCGTTTAAGCGAAATAAAGCTAGGGTTTTCAAGACAATTTCTCGGTCAGCTCCACAACAGTTAAAAAAGTTTCCGTTGTCGTTTTTTTAACTATTTTAATTCCTGTTAAAACACTTTTAACCTTTCCTTCCCCAAAACCTCCGCCATCTTTCTTTCCGCTTCTTCTGCTTTTCTTCCCGCTTTTTCTGCTTTTCTTCCTCCTCCAGCCGCTTTTCTTCTGAAGGGTCAATACGCGGCTTATAAAGCTCCGGGTTTAATTCCTCGGGAGGGTCATCAAAAAAAACAATATTTTTTTCATTCAATACTCTCCTTTACCAGCTTATACATTTCCGGGAACAATTTCTTCATGGTTTTTGCATGGTCCATATAGTACTGATATGCAACGAAAATAAACTCCTCTATCTTGTCTATATCCATATTTCCCTCTGCATCCAGACAGCCCTCCATGCTGTCAGTATATATTCTTCCCTGATAAGTGTCAATAAAGTTCGGGCTGTCAATCTTATATATTTTTACTTTTCTGTCAGCATAAATAACCGCCGCCTGTTTAATATCTGCTGTCCCCAGCCCGGCTGTTAGCTGTTTTTCAGAGCCTTTACCTCCGTCAGGCGCTTCTCCCGCCGCAATCATGGCGTTCAATTTCGTCAGAAAGTCTTCATTTGGTATGTGCATCAAATCCACGGTAATGTTCGGATAGGTTTCCATGAATTTTTCCACGGCTTCTTCTATCGCTTTTTTCTCATCTCCGCTTCCCCAGTAGGTAAATTTAATTGTCACCTGCTCCTGTTCATCTCCTGTGGCCGCGCCGCTTTCAGTGTTATTTCCGGTATTCTCCGTTTCCTGACTGCCTGCTTCGGCCGCAGCGGCCAGGGTGCTATCCGCTTTGTCTTCCGCCTTTCCGCACCCGCCCAGTATCACGGACGATGCTGTAAGCATTGCCAGAACCCCTGCTAAAAATCTTTTTTTCATAATGATACTTTCCCTCCTTTTTGGCTCAAATCCGAGCTTTTCCTTTGTCTGAATTTATTATATCTAATCAGAGAGATTCAAAACTACAGGATTATCTTTGGATTACAGCACTTTACTTATTCGTTTTATGATAAGACATAAAACAGAAGTTCCGGCTGATTCAATATCGCCCATGAAATCAGCCGGAACCCCAAATTGCACTTATTCTTCTTTTATCTTCTCATACTCCAGATAAGCCCCCTTCATAGGGCTTGCCGCCAGTTCACCAAACAGCCGCAGTACGCCTTTTTTATACTTAGGCTCCCGCTTCTTCCAGTTCTTTCTTCTCTGCGCCAGCACGGCATCCACCTCTTCCGGGCTTTTCCGCTCTCCGGCAATCCCTATGATATTGAGTTTTCTCTCCATCACGTCGATTTCAATCAGGTCGCCCTCCTCCACCAGGGCAATAGGGCCGCCGTCCACGGCTTCGGGACTGCAGTGTCCAATCACCGGCCCGGTGGACGCACCGGAAAACCGTCCGTCCGTAATAAGGGCGATGCTCCGCCCCAGCTCTCTGTCGCTGCTGATAGCTTCCGAGGTATAGAACATTTCCGGCATACCGGAGCCTTTCGGTCCCTCGTAGCGGATAAACACGGCGTCGCCTTTTTGTACCTGATGATTTAGCACCGCATTTAGACATTCCTCCTCGCTGTCAAAGGGCCTTGCCCTTAAAACGGCCCGGTACATCTCTTTCGGACAGGCGGTATGCTTGATAACCGCTCCCTCCGGCGCGAGGTTTCCTTTCAGTATGGCGATACTGCCATCCGTTCCGATTGCCCTGTCATAGGGGCGGATAATATCTTCTTTCGTCAGCGCAGTCTGGTAACGGCGGTTAAACTCCTTAAGCCTTTGTCCGCACCGCTCGTAAAAACCGTTCTCCTTAAGCTCCCTTAAATTTTCCCCCAGCGTTTTTCCGGTAACGGTCATCACATCAAGATGGAGATGCTCCCTGATTTCCTCCATAATCGCCGGAACGCCTCCCGCGTAATAGAATACTTCCGCCGGCCATCTTCCCGCCGGACGCACGTCCAGAAGATAGCGGGCTCCCCTGTGAAGCCTGTCAAAGGTATCCCCCGTAATTTCTATGCCGAATTCATGGGCGATTGCCGGAAGGTGCAGCAGGCAGTTGGTGCTGCCGGAAACCGCCGCATGGACAAGGATGGCGTTTTCAAAGCTTTCAGGCGTCACAATATCTCCGGGCCGCATATCCGGCTTCTTCGCCAGTCTTACCGCCTGCTGCCCGGCCTGTCTTGCAAAGGCAAGAAGGTCAGGGCTTTCCGCCGGCATCAGTGCGCTTCCGGGCAGCGCAAGTCCCAGCGCCTCCGCCATAATCTGCATGGTAGACGCCGTCCCGATAAAGGAACATGCCCCGCAGCCCGGACAGGCGTTGCATTTTGCCCAGTTTAGCTTCTCCTCGTCAATTTCTCCCCTCTGGTACTTTGCGCTGTACATGCCAAGCTGCTCTAAAGTGAGCATCTCCGGCCCAGCGTTCATGGTGCCTCCGGGCACCACCACCGCCGGAATATTCAGCCTTGCCAGTCCCATCAGGTTGGCGGGCATTCCCTTATCGCAGCTTGCCAGATACACGCCTCCGTCAAAGGGCGTGGCGCTGCCGTGAATCTCTATCATGTTGGCAATCATCTCCCGGCTTGCCAGACTGAAATTGATGCCGTCGGTTCCCTGGCTCTCGCCGTCGCAGATATCCGTTGCAAAATATCTCGCCCCGTACCCGCCGGCCTCCGCCACGCCTTTTCTGACTTCCTCCACCAGAAGGTTCAGATGGCCGCTGCCCGGGTGGCTGTCCCCGAAGGTGCTTTCAATCATTATCTGCGGTTTATCCAAATCCTCCGGCTTCCAGCCGGTTCCTATGCGGAGCGGGTCAAGCTCCGGGGCCAGTTTTCTCATTTTCTGACTTATCAGTTCCATGACAGTCTCCTTTCCCTGTTTCAAATACTTTTATCAGAAGATACGGGAAGCAAAAAATTCCGTTCTCCGAACAACTTCCATGCTTTTTTCACAGCGCGGACACCGGAAAAAACCAGGTGTTTCTGTTATAGGGAATCATTTCATCCGTCATGCACAATATCACGCCGGGCTGTATATCCATGTCCAGTTTATTCAGCACCCCGAAATTTTTATCCCCATGATTCGGAATTTTCGCTTTCTTTATCTCTATGGGGTAAATCTTATCCCCCTCCGCCATCAGCAAATCGATTTCCTTTCTGTCCACATCCCGGTAATAATAGATATCCGGCCGCAGACCCGCGTTAAAAAAGCTCTTCACGATTTCGCTGACGACATAGGTTTCAAAAAATGCGCCGTCCATTGCGCCGTTTTCTATTGTCTCCGCGCTGGGCCACCGGCACAGATAAGCCGCCAGACCGGTATCCATAAAATATACCTTGGGCGTCTTCACCAGACGGTTCGTGATATTCGTATAATAAGGACGTAATATAAATATGACCCCGCTTCTTTCCAGAATTGAAACCCACTCCTTTGCCGTCGGCGCCGATATGCCAATTGCATTTGCAATTTCGCTGTATTTTAGTTCCTGCGAGGTTCTGGCGGCCATAAAAACAAGAAAATCATAAAATTCGCCCAGTTTTCCCACCTGCGCCAGTTCTTTGATATCCCGTTCAAGATAGGTATTGATGTAATCCGTATAAAACCGTTCCCTGTCCAGACCGGTGGCTGCCAGCTTCGGCATGCCGCCCTGAAAAATACGCTCATAAATCTGGTGAATATCCTTCGGCTTATTTTCTTTCATGCGTCCGCGAAGGCTTTCAAGAGCCGGATGAAAGACGTTTCCCTTACGTCCGTCAAGCTCCGCCGCGGAAAGTCCTGACATGTCAAAAACCGCAATACGGCCTGCCAGAGACTCCGACACATTTTTCATCATTCGGAATTTCTGCGAGCCGGTGAGCCAGTACATGCCGCAGTTGTCCTCTCCCTCCAGCGCTTTCTTATCCACAATCCGCTTCATCTCCAGCAATATAGACGGCACTCTCTGAAACTCGTCAATGAGCAGAGGATATCCGTAGGTCTCGAAAAAAAGAGCCGGGTCCTGCTCCGCCAGCCGCCTGGCGTTGCCGTCATCCATAGTCACATACCGGCGTTCCTTCTCCCTCATGTGATTCAGCATAGTGGATTTTCCCACCTGCCGCTGTCCGCACACCATAACTACCGGATAATAGCGGGAAGCCTTTTCTATTTGTTCTTCCAGATGTCTTTGAATATACATAAAACCGGCGTATCCTTCCTGTCTTTTCGGGTAAAATAAAACCTTACTTTATTTTACCCGAAAGCCTCCCTGTCCGTCAATACAATCCCTGTAAAAATCCACATCCTCCATCTCTTCCCGTCTCCCCGCTCTGACCCGGCATACATTCTCCCTGCCTGCCAGAAGCCTTTTTCCTCCCGTATCTCCCTCCAAAGCCAGCAGTTCCCCGAAAAGCTCCTTTGAAAAAACAACGGGATTTCCGCTTTTGCCCTCCCATTCCACAAAGCCGCC
>CAJTMZ010000102.1:7667-14923 GCA_910577445.1 uncultured Lachnospiraceae bacterium
CCGCCAATACAGCCCCTCTCCGCCGTCTTTTGTATCAGGCTGATAATTGTTTTTTCACTGATATAAGGCTGGTCAGCCACGCAGAACAGGTAATAGTCCGCGTCCGGGCCGGGAGCGCCCAGGAAGCCGGAGTCTTCGCCCGGCTGACGAAAAACCTTGGTATCGAAAGACGCAACCGCGTCTTTATCAAGGCCCAACAGCCCGGCGCGGATGGAATGGGAAATCCCCTTATGGCTGTGGGGGGATTGGACGATGGAAATGCGCTCCCGCCAAAGGGTTCCTTTGCCGGACAGGCCCTCCCGTTCCCGGCAAATCCTCTGCCTGCCGGCCGCCGCATAAGCCGCAACCTCGGCAAAATTCGTCACCACCGTCAGCGACGTATCCTCCCTTTCCTCCAAAACCTTTATAAGCACGTCAAGTCCGTAGGAAAACAGGGGCTTTCCGCCTGTTTTATACAAAAGTTTATTACTTCCAAAACGGCGGCTGTTGCCAGCCGCCAGATAAATCATCCTAATTTTCATGGGACAGGATTCCCCGCAGCACTTTTTCCGGGGTGATGGGAAGCTCCCTGTGCCATACCCCCGTGGCGTTATAAATCGCATGGGCGATAGCCGGTGAGGGCGTGTTAATCACGATTTCCCCGATGGATTTGGCCCCGAAAGGCCCTGTTTTTTCGTAGCTGCTTTCAAACTCCACCCGCAGCTTTCCGATATCCAGCCTTGTGGGAATCTTATACTGCATAAAGGAATCCTCGTAAATCCTTCCCTTTTCGTTATAGGTGACGTCCTCGTAAAGCGCCATGCCGATGCCCTGGGCAAGGCCGCCCTCTGTCTGGACTTTTACCAGATTGCTGTTAAGAGGCGTTCCGCAGTCCACCACGGCCGCATAATCCAATATTTCCACCGCGCCCGTTTCCTTATCCACTTCCAGCTCCACCATGCCCACCATAAAAGGCGGAGGAGATACGGGGGAGGAATGGCTTATCGTTGCCTGAACCGCTTCGTTGTTCCCGTTCATGGATTTTGCCGCTATCTCCTCCAGCGACACCTTTGCTTTTCCGTCCGCCGTACCGATACCGCCGGCGGCAAATATAAGGTCCGAGGCCGGAACAGAAAGCAGCTCTGATGCAATCACAGTCATTTTCTCTTTCAGCTCCCGGCAGGCCCGCTCCACCGCTTTGCCCGTTACGTAAGCCGTACTGGAAGCATAGGAGCCGGAATCATAGGGCGAAAAATCCGTATCCGCGCCGTACACCACAATGTCGTCCACACTGCATTCCAGGCATTCCGCCGCAATCTGGGAAAGGGTGGTATCGCACCCCGTTCCCATGTCCGCCGCTCCGATAGTGAGGGCGTAAAAGCCATCGTCATTTAACTTAATGGAAGCGGAACCCACATCCATTCCGGAAATGCCGGAGCCCTGCATTCCAAGCGCCATTCCTTTTGCCCGCACCTTGCCGTTTCCCATATCCCGGACAAGGGGCTTTTCATCCCAGCGGGTCATTTCCTTTGCCCGGGCCATACATCTGTCCAGCGCGCAGGCATTCATCACCTCGCCGTAATAGGAGGGAACCGCCTCCCCCTCCCGCACCATGTTCTTTTCCCGGATAGCAGCGGGGTCTATGCCAAGCTTTGCCGCCAGTTCGTTGACCATGCTCTCCATGGCGAAAATCCCCTGAGTGGCTCCGTATCCCCGATAGGCGCCTGCCGCCTGTACATTCGTGTAAACCACGTCGTAGGAAAAACGGTAAGCCTCCAGATTCCGGTTATAAAGAGGAATGGATTTGTGGCCGGAAAGCCCTACCGTGGTGGGGCCGTGTTCCCCGTAAGCCCCGGTGTTTGACAGGGTATAAAGGTCGATTGCCCGGATTGTCCCGTCTTTCATGGCGCCCATCCGCACTGTAAGAGCCATCTCGTGCCGAGGGGAGCCTGCCGTCTGGCTTTCCTGTCTGGTAAAAATCAGCTTTGCCGCCTTACCCGTTTTCCATGTGACAAAAGCGGGAAAAACCTCCGTCACACAGGTCTGTTTTGCGCCGAAACCGCCGCCGATTCGAGGCTTTGTCACACGGATTTTGGATTTGGGGATAGCAAGGGCATTCGCCAATATTCTTCTCACATGGAACACAATCTGGGTGGAACTGATAACATGGAGTCTGCCGTAAATGTCCATACAGGTGTAGGTACGGAAGGTTTCCATCATGGCCTGCTGGTTCGCTTTGGTGTGATAGGTGTTCTCCAGAACCAAATCACATTCCTTAAGGACTGCTTCCACCTCTCCGTCTTCGTCCGAACCGGAAGCGCAAAGGTTCCTTTGGTTGTTCGCTCCCACCGGACAGAGGGATTTCCAGTTTTCTTCCGGGTGAACCAAAACCTTTCCGTCTTTTGCCCTACGGAAATCAAGCACCGGCTCCAAAACCCGATAATCCACCTTAATCAGCTTCAGCGCCCTGTCCACCGCCTTTTCGCTTTCTCCGGCCACGATTGCCACAGCGTCTCCCACAAAGCGCACTCTCCTGTCCAGTATCAGCCTGTCATAGGGGCTGGGTTCGGGATAAGTCTGCCCCGCCATGGTAAAACGCTTATCCGGCACATCCTTCCAGGTGTAAATGGCCTCAATTCCCGGCACCTTCATGGCAGTCTCTGTATGAATCTCTTCAATCCACGCGTGGGCATGGGGGCTGTGGAGCACTTTCACAATCAGGCACCCGGCGGGCGTGATATCGTCCACGTACACCGGTTTTCCGCAAAGAAGCGCCATGGCGTCCTTTTTTCGGATTGGTTTTCCCACCACGGAGTTTTCCTTCTTTTCCATTATACGGACGCTCCTTTCTTCCTTTTGTAAGCCAGATATGCCTGGATTCCCCGTAGCTGTCCTTCATATCCCGAACAGCGGCAGAGATTTCCGGCAAGATATTCTTTGATTTGCTCCTCTGTGGGAATCTGCCAGTCTCCCGAACAGTCTGCCGGGGGCTCCCCGGAACCTTCCAGGGAAAATTCTCCGCTGTTTTTTCCCGAAACCTCCATAAAAGCTTCCCCGCAGTATTCCCGGAACATGGCGATGGCGTTCATCATAAGGCCCGGATTGCAGAAACCGCACTGCTCCGCCCCCTGGTCGGCAATGAAAGCGCCGAATTCCTCCGCTTCTTTCTGAAGTCCCTCAAGGGTCGTAACCCGGTGTCCCGCCGCCCTTGCCGCCAGGATACTGCAGGATAAAACCGGCTTTTCATCCAGAAATACCGTGCAAAGCCCGCAGTTTGAGGTCTCGCACCCACGCTTTACGCTGGTCATGCCCTTTTTTCTCAGAAAATCAAGAAGAATCTCGTCTGGCTCAATTTCTCCTTTTACCTTCTTTTCGTTAATCCACAATTCTATCTGCATTTTCGCTCCGTCTTCTCCTCTATCTGAAATGCATACGTTTCTTTTCCCGGCGCATCCTGCAGCGGCGGCCGGGTATTTACCTTTTATCCGCCAAACTTTCCGCGGCGGAAAGCAGCGCCCGCTTCCCAAGCGTCTCCGCAAGCATGCTCCTGTACTCCCCGCTTCCCCGCAGATTGCTCCCTGTTTTCACATTTTCCTTCACATACCGTCCAAAAGCCCGGGCTGACTCCTTCGTTATCCCGTCTTTCAAAATCCCCTGCTCATCCCGCAGGCAGACCGCCTTCATGGGACGCGCGCCGACACAGCAGCGGGTTTCCTTTTCCTCTATGGAAACACAGCAGTTCAGCACCGAAAAATCGGTTCTGGCATTTCGGAAAGACTGCCAGGCAATGCGCTGCTCTGTCCCCGGAAAAATCACATGGGTGAGAATATCTCTGTCAAAGGGCATCCGGGCAAATTCCTCCACCGTCACAATGCCGCCATGATAAAGCTCCAGCTTTGCCCCCGCCGCCATAAACAGCGTCAGCACGTCGGAAAAGCCGAACCGTCCGAAAAGACTGCCGCCCACGGTAGCCAGATTGCGGAACTGAACTCCCACAATATCCCTGACACAGTCCTTTATTGCGCCGTCTGTAAGCCGGTTTAAGCCCTCGTGCTTTTCAAGCTGGCGCAGCGTAGCCATTGCGCCGATTCTGTAGCCTCCGCGTCCGTCCGCCGCCTTCCTTATCCCATCCGGCATTCCCGGCGCGCCGTTATCCGTTGTAACCTCCGGCGCGTCCTTCGGGATTTCCTCTATCTTATCCAGCGAAAGCCCGGATAAATCAATGGCTGTGTTCACCCGGCGGTTCTGGAGCTTTAGCCAGAGCATCCCGCCGAGGACGACATTTCCCTTTTTCTGATTCAGGTCATAAGCTTCCTCCAGCGATTCCGCCCTGACATACTTTGCTATCTCTAACAAGCGCTAACCCTCCCGTTTTGCAGTTTCATTATCTTTGGGTAAAAACAGATTCAAAAGTATCGCCACAATCGCCGCCGGCACAATCCCGGAGCCGCCGAAAATCAGACTAACTGCCTGAGGCATCTGATTTAAAATAGCGCCGTTGGCCCCGATTCCGTAGCCAAGTCCCAAAGATACGGAAACAATGGTCATATTTCTCGGTGTGAGAGGTTCCTTTACCACCAGTTGGATTCCGCTGATTACAATGGAAGCGAACATTATCACCGCCGCCCCGCCGAGCACACTCTGGGGCATAATGGATATGAGAGCCGCCAGTTTGGGGAACAGGCCGCAGGCAATCAGGAAAACCGCGCCGCAGGCTAACGCAAAGCGGTTCACAATCTTTGTCATGGTAACAAGCCCCACATTCTGGCTGAAAGAGGTGTTGGGCAAAACGCCGAACAACGCGGCGAAAGAAGAACCGATTCCGTCGCAGACAACGCCGCCGGAAAGCTCCTTATCCGTGGCTTCCCCCCCCACGCCGCCTTCCATAACGCCCGAGATATCGCCAACCGTTTCCACCGCCGTCACCACAAACATAATCAGCACGGGCGCGATTGCCTTCATGGAAAATACCGGTTTTACCGGCATGAATTTCGGAAGGGAAATCCAGTCCGCTTCCGCTACTTTTGACCAGTTTAATACCCATGCCTTTGTCACCGTCTCTCCCTCCGCCGTCACAAAGGTGGTATCCAGAAACAGCCCCATCAGCATGGCGATAATATAGCCCACAATAATTCCGCACAAAATACAGGAAGAACTTGCCATCCCCTTCAGATAATGCTTAAAAACCAAAATTACAATAAGGACAACCGCCCCCAGAAGAAGGTTTTCCAGTGAGCCGTAATCTTTCGCCGCGCTTCCGCCGCCAAAAGAACCCACGCCCACCCCAATCAGGGACAATCCGATGGAAAGCACCACCGTTCCGGTAACCACCGCCGGAAGAAGCTTCCGCATGGGCCTGATACAGAACCCTAAAACACTCTCGAACAGGCCCCCAATCAGGGAAGCCCCCATGATTGCCCCGTAGGCCAAAACACCGCCTCCCATCACGTTTGTGACGCTCTGGAAAACGCCGATAAAGCCGGAGCTTGTCCCCATAATGATGGGCACTTTTCCGCCGATTGGGCCTACGGCGTAAAGCTGTACCAGCGTCACGATTCCGGCAACCAGCATGGCGTTCTGCAAAAGGCTCACCTGCACCGCCATCAAATCCTCCGCTCCCCCTAAGGCCGCGCAGAGATTGGTGATAATCAAAAGAGGGGTCAGATTCCCCACAAACATGGCAAGGACATGCTGCAGTCCCAGCGGCACGGCCTCTCTAAGCGGGATTCTCCCCTCAAATTCATAAGGTGTTGTGTAATTTTGTTTTTTTGTCTGTTTCTTCTCCATCCTTTTCTCCTCATAAGTAAATTGGCCGTCAAAGCCGGTATTATGGGGAAATTATAACAGATGTTCCCTGTTTTGTCACTCGCACTAAGCCGGTTATGTCTCTTATTTTTTCCGCTATCTCTTCCTCCGTCTCCTCCCCGGGACAGACCACATCCGCAATCCTCCCCTCTCTCATCAAAAACACCCTGTCGCAGTAGGACATGGCAAGGGAAGGGTCGTGAAGCACAATAAGCCCCGCTTTTCTTTTTTCCGCAGCCATTGTCCTTACTTTCCGCAAAAGCCCGTGCCTGTGCTTAAAATCCAGCGAATTGTCCGGCTCGTCCATCAGAAATACCGGCGTATTCTGGAGCAGCATACGCCCCGTCAAAACCATTTGCTTCTGTCCCTGGCTTAACGCGCCAAAATACTTTGAAAGCAGTCCTTCAATCGCAAGTTCCCTGACCACCGCTTCCTTTTCCCGCTGCAGTTCCCCGCCCGGCGGCTGAAGAAAGCGCAGCCTTGCGTACCAGCCCATTTCAAGGACTTCTTCCGCCAGAATCCCTTCCGGCACTTCCGCTCCCGAAAAAAGCATGGACACTAAACCTGCTCTTTTTCTTGCCGTCATGCTAAGAACGTCACGGCCGCCCACATATACCTTTCCGGCCGCGCCCGGCACAAGTCCCGCAATTCCCTTTAAAAGCGTCGTTTTTCCACAGCCGTTTTCACCGAAAATTCCGGCAGTCTCCCCCTCCTTTACCGAAAAGGAAACCTTCTCCACCACTTTTTGCCTTCCGTAGCCGGCGCAAAAATTTTCCACGCATAAAAGTTCCATCGCAAATCCTTTCCATTTGTTACCGGCTCTTTGCCGTTTTCAGAAAATAAAACAAAAAAGGCGCGGCACAGAAAGTCGTAAAGATGCTAAGCGGCAGCTCTCCGTCCGTGACGCTCCTGGCAAAGCAGTCCGCCGCCACCGTAAGCGCCGCGCCGGATACCATACTCATCCACAGAAAAGCTCTGTTTCTTCTGCGAAGCAGCAGATATGCGCCATGCGGGGCAAGCAGTCCCACAAAAGCAATCACCCCCGTTGCGGAAATCACTCCCGCCACGGACAGGGTCGCAAGGGTTAGAAGCAGCATACGCATTTTTCCCGCCGGAAGTCCCAGCATACCGGCCTGCTCGTCGCCCAGGCTTAAAAGTACAATCTCCCTGTGAAACAGGATAAGCAGCGCAAGGCACGGAATACAAAGAGCCAGAACGCCGGCCGTTTTGGAAACGGTGACGGCGGACAGGCTTCCCATGGTCCAGAACTCAATGGCCGCCAGCTTCCCCTCCGAGTCCGCTCCGTGCTTTAACAGCATAATCGCCGCGTCCGCCAGCGCGGAAATCAGTATTCCCCCTAAAATGTAGCTGCCGGGGCGGTTGTTTCCGCTCTGCCATACCAGAAGAAATACCCCAAAAAGCGCCGCCATCCCCCCCAGAAAAGCGCCGCCCATCACCATAGCCATACTTCC
>CAJTMZ010000103.1 GCA_910577445.1 uncultured Lachnospiraceae bacterium
CACGTGGAGGGATTCCAGCCCCAGGTTTAATAGATAGGCATTCTGGGGGGACTGCACGCAGCCCAAGTCGCGCATAAGCTGTGCGGTACATTTTGTAATAAAAGCGCCTTCTTTCCCAAACTTTTCCCCATAGGTAATCCCATGATAGGATTCATCAGGCACACAAAGCCCCGGGAACTTATCCTTATGGGCCATCCAGTCAAACCGGCCCGCATCCACAATGGCTCCCCCCACTGCGGCGCCATGCCCGTCCATATATTTGGTCGTGGAATGCACCACAATATCCGCCCCCCATTCTATAGGGCGGCAGTTGACGGGCGTTGGGAAAGTATTGTCCACAATAAGGGGGACGCCATGGCTGTGGGCAGCCTTTGCAAACTTCTCAATATCGAGCACTGTCAGCGCCGGGTTGGCTATGCTCTCCCCAAATACCGCCTTTGTATTCTCCTGAAATGCACCATTCAATTCCTCCTCCGTACAGTCCGGGGAGACAAAGGTTACCTCCACCCCCATCTTCGCCATGGTAACGGAAATCAGATTGAAGGTTCCGCCATAAATCGAGGAGGACGACACAATATGGCTGCCGCACTCGCAGATATTAAACAGGGCAAAAAAATTCGCCGCCTGCCCCGAGGAGGTCAGCATGGCCGCCGCCCCGCCCTCAAGCTCCGCAATCTTTGCCGCCACGTAGTCGTTGGTGGGGTTTTGCAGTCTGGAATAAAAGTAGCCCGAAGCCTCCAAATCAAAAAGCTTTCCCATATCCTCGCTGGTGGCGTATTTGAAAGTGGTTGACTGGATAATCGGAATTTGTCTCGGCTCTCCGTTTCCCGGCGTGTAGCCTGCCTGGACGCATTTTGTGTTTATTTTGTATTCGCTCATTTGGATGTCCTTCTTTCTTCTTTCTCAATATCAGAATCTTCTTATCTTCTTCTTCCGTATATAACAGAGCCTGCGTTTATGCAGACTTCTTTTATCATACCATGACAAGGCAGACAGGTCAAATATTCGTAGACTGTAAATTCAAAGATATTACAGCCTGCAAATTTGAAAATGCAGCGGATAATTCACCGCCTGTATTCCTTTTTCAACCACCTGTGCAAAAACAGTGGAAATCAAACCTCATTTTCCCTATACTCTAAACACAGGGATGCGAAAAGCAGCCGGAACCAGACAGTGCACGGGAAGGGCCGGCGCTAACGCAGACCGGAGGGGAGGGAACTTACAAATGCAAGTAGAAATCAAAATTGACGATGCCTGCAGGGAAACAAAAATTATTATCCTCACAGATAAAATGACGGAAGAAATAAACAGCCTTGTCAGAAAGCTCTCCGCGGAACCGCCGCAGGTCCTTTCCGGGTTCCGGGGCGATACGGCGGAGATATTGGAACAGCCGGATATCCTGCGGATTTACGCTTCCTCCGGGAAGGTTCTTGCCGTGACGGAAAAGGGAGAATATACCCTGCGCCTACGGCTCTATGAGCTGGAAGAGCGGCTTGACCCAAAGCACTTTGTCCGCATATCCCATTCGGAAATCGTCAATCTGCAGAAAGTAAAGGGCTTTGACTTAAGTTTTACGGGAACGATTTGCGTTTCTTTGTCGGACGGAACCGTCACCTACGTTTCACGGCGTTATGTATCAAAAATCAGGCAGATACTGGGGCTGTAAAGCGATAACCAAATCCTGGGAAATGTTAATTCAGCCCGCCTCTAAAACGGCGGCAGAAAGGATATTCTATGAAAAAAACAATTATTTTGCGCAGCTTACTGGGCGCGCCCGTCGGTCTTACCATCAGCTATCTGATTTCCGTTTTTACTTCCCTGGCAATGGGAGACGGAAACTACTATCCTGTTGTTTTGCAGCTTGCCGAAACCTGCGGAAATGAAATAAACGCCGTACTTTTGCAGACAGTCTGCGCGCTTTTTGTAGGCGCCGTGTTCGGCGGCGCTTCGGTAATCTGGGCGATAGAGGAATGGAGCCTTATGCGGATGACGCTTACCCATCTGATTGTCTGCTCCGCCGCCATGTTTCCGATTGCTTATCTCATGCAGTGGATGCCCCACAATTCAGGCGGCATTCTGCGTTACTTTGGCATTTTCTTCGGAGTTTACCTCTTTATCTGGGCGTCACAGTATCTTAGCATAAAAAAGAAAATAGAAATGATAAACCGAAAAGTAAAGGAGCGGGAGCAGGGGAGATGACTCCCCTTTTCCTCCCGCCGCTTTTGTCACTAATGCTTCCTATCCTAAAATCTCGTCTTTCCTCTTAAGAATCGCCTCCACCGGCGCGCAAGCCTCGCAGTCGCAGTACTTTGCGCCGGCCGCCTTGATTTCCTCGCCGTGAGCCGCTACATTTTTGGCGGTTTCCGCGCCGAACACCTGAGCTCCGGCCTCCGATTTCGCAAAGCCGATGAGCTGGTCAACCGGCATGATATCCAGTTCCAGTTCCGCAATCAGCGCCTTTGCCTTTTCCGCCTCCTGCTCCGTGCCAAGCGCGTCTAAAAACGCCTGTCCCGCTTCCTTTGCCTCCTCGCAGCAGTAAGGCACGCTCATAAACTCCTTTACTTTCTGAACGGTAAAATCCTTTACATCCTGATTCATGGTTCTTCATCCTTTCTTGTATGCAGTCAAAATCCACAATTGTTCTATATAGAATTATAACACATAGAACCGTTTTGTAAAGTATACATTTCTTTCTATTAAATTATAAATAAGGATATGATGTTCCTATACATTTGTGCATAAAAGACTTTCCGCTTCTGCGAACTCTTCTTCGGTATAGCCGCAGGATATAATCTGTGGCTTTGTTAAATTAGCCCGAATCATTCTCTCAACAGCATTAAGCCGTTCTTTTTCAATACCTTTTTCAATACCTTTTTCAATACCTTTTTCAATACCTTTTTTAATGCCTTCATTAAAACTCGTTTCCTTAATAGCTTCCGACCAATTGCACATAATCTGCATCCTCCCTTCCAGTTCGGTTGTCATTATCATTCCATATTCCTCTGTAAGTATACGCTTCTTTTCCTCCACGCCCGACTTGGAAAGCAGCTTTTCCAGCATGGAGATTAATACGTTTTGGGAGTCTTTTATGATTTCCCCGTTTCTTATATTGATAATGATTCCCCGCATCAAGTCTATGTCATATGGTTCTCTCTTATTTCCATAAACAGTATTTCTGTCAAGATATATTTCCTCAATGGCGTCACCGTCTTCACTATTGTCCAAACATAACCATATACTCCGGACTTTCCTCAAACTATCGTAATCACTATGGTAAAATTCAGTCTGTTTCTGTGCAGAAATCATTCTGGCAAGATAAAATATGATCCTGTTTTCCAAATGATACCCTAGTTTACCGGGTTCTGAAGAGCGTTGAGCCTCCAAATTAATCAGAAATTTCATTTCCATTTCCTTATGATATGCAGTAAATCGAATATCAAAGAAAATTTTTCCCTCTCCGGGAATATTGTCTTCCGTGCTGGATGCGCTTATTCGCCCCATGTTTGAAAGCCCTGCATCCAGTGGTTTAGTCCCGATTTCAATATCCTCTCCAATACTGGCCATAATATCCTCAATCGGCATATCTTTAAATTCCTGAACGGCATATTTTAATATCCGTGACAGTATTTGCTTATCTGCAAGCAGGAACTTAACATTTGTATCATAGGAGCTTGAGTCATGTGTTGCCTCAACCGCCTGTGCTAAATTAGTGTCTGCCATCTTTATTCCTTTCCTCTGTAAACGTTTATCATAGCAGGATTTTCTCAAATCATAGGAATTCCTGTTGCACTGTTTATATTATACTTGAATTGCGGGATACTATCAACGGTTCCGACTTACAAAATATGATTGCGCCGCTTCCTCAATCCCTGCCGGCAGACTGCTTATGAAATACTTTTCCTCTATTCTTGCTTTGCTTTCCTCCCCCATTACTGTGTTACGTGTCAGGATGACCGTCTTTAGCCCTGACTACTCTTTTTTCCGGCTCCGCCATGAAATGTCGTCTGGCCGCCGTCCAATCATCACATCCATACAGTGCTGATGCCTTGCCCCGCCGCTGTCGCAGTCAAACACATACTCCTCCATCCGCTCCATTTTCCAGTCGCTGTAATGGTAAAAAAGCTCTCCCGTTTTCCAGAAATACTCCTTCTCCTCCCAGTCCGGCGGTGTCGGCAGATAAGGCTTTTCCACAAAAACATTCATAACATGAATCCCGCCGGGCGCCGTATGCTCCTTATAATGGCGCAGAATTTCCGCCCTTTTCTCCGGCGGAATATATTGCAGACTCCCGCTGGCATAGACAATGTCATAGTCATAGCCACTGCCATTGGCTCTGACGCCGCCATTGCCAGTATGAGACCCGTTTTCCATTCTGTAATCCAGCAAATCCGCCCGGAAAAAGTTGACGGAAACGCCGCTGCGCTCCGCCAGACGCTTCCCCTTTTCAATCCCGCTTTCCGTTATGTCAAAGGCCGAAACCTGATAACCGTTGCGGGCAAAAAACACCGCCGCCTGTCCCTCCCCGCAGCCTATATCAAGGAGCCGTAAGGGCCTTACGGGCGGCATCTGCTTCAGCACCTCGTAGCACCCGCTCCAGATGCGATTGCCCCAGTAATACTCCTCGTCCCTGTACTTTTCCGCATACAGGGTGGTCTGGATTTTCTCCGCCTGATACCCCAAAAGCGCGTCAACGCTCACCCCAAACACAGACGCAATTACCGGTATCAGTTCTATGTCCGGATACCCCTGGGCGTTTTCCCACTTTGACACCGACTGAAAGGAAACGCCCAGCCTGGCCGCCAGCTTTTCCTGCGTCATTTTGCTTCTTTTCCTTAAATTCACCAGATTTTCGGCAAAAATATTTTTCATTGGCTTCTCCTTTTTCACGAGTTTTCAGGTACTGCCATAATCATAACGGATTTTCAGGAAATAAAAAATAACCTGTTTTTAGAAATCGGCCTCTGTTTTCAATCATAAGTGGAATCGGACGCTTACCCGGTTAAAAATGCGGACAGGACAATTGATATTATTTGCATAAACGCCTAAAATAAAGAATAAAAGGAGGGACATGTATGGATTTGAAGCAGAAAATACTGATAATAGATGACGACGCGGACTTATGCCGATTACTGAAAAATAATCTGGAACCGGAAGGGTATCAGGTCTGTATCCGCCACGACGGCGTTACCGGATTAGAGGAAGCGCAAAATTCCGATTACCAGCTTATCATTCTGGATATCATGCTTCCGCTGATAAACGGATATGAAGTCCTCAAAAAAATCAGGGAGAAAAGTTTCGTTCCTGTTTTGATGCTGACCGCCAAAGACAGCGAAGGCGACAAGGTATCAGGGCTTCGGATGGGCGCGGACGATTATCTGACAAAGCCCTTTTCAAACAGCGAATTTCTTGCCAGAGTGTCGTCTCTTTTGCGCAGATATACCGTTTTCAACACGGCCGACTCTTCCGGCAGGACGATTGTTCTTGGCAGGCTTTCCGTTGACAAGTCAGCGCGCGAGGTCCGCAAAGACGGTCTGCCCCTGGAACTGACGGCAAAGGAGTTTGATTTGCTTTTGTTTTTTGCCCAAAACCCGGGAAAGGTTTTTACCAAAAAGCAAATCTACCGCGCCGTCTGGATGGACGAATATGCCTTTGACGATAACAATATCATGGTGCATATCCGCAGGCTCCGAAAAAAGATTGAGGACAATCCCGAAAATCCCGTATACATTCTGACCGTATGGAGCGTGGGATACAAACTGGGCGGTGATTTTGGATGAAAGCGCTTGTTATCATTTTAACGGTTGTCTGTGTGGGAGAATTTTTATACCTTCTTCATATCCGAAAACAACTGGCCGGCTGGCTGGAATTTTTAAAAAGCCTGCCCAAAGCGCCCATGCGCAATTCATTTGTAAAGGGAAACCGTCTCCTTGCGGAAATTAATTTTGAGTTGAACGCTATTCTGGCAAAGAGCCGCGGGCAATTCGTGAAACTGCAGCAGGCGGAAAACGCCAATCATCAACTGCTGACGGATTTGTCACACGATGTAAGAACTCCCCTTGCCTCCCTGACAGGGTATCTGGAATCACTGGATTCCCAATGCGCGAAAAATCAGGAGGAATATATCCATGTGGCTTACAGAAAGGCGCTGGACTTAAAGGAACTTACGGATATGCTTTTTGAGTGGTTCAAACTGGCATCCGACGAACAGCGGTATATGATGGAGACTTATGACATCAATGAATTGACCAGAGAAGTCATTATCGAGCATGTCCCTCTGCTGGAAAAAAAGCAGATTTCTGTTTCTGCGGATATTCCCGAGGACGAATGGTTTGTAAGCCTTGATAAAATGGCGTACGCAAGGATTATCGGCAATCTTTTCAGCAACGCCATAAAACACGGAAAATGCTCCCTCATCGAAATCGTTGTAAAAAGACAGGAAGATGGCGTATCGGTTTTTGTCTCCAATAACGGATTTGCCATTCCGGAAAAGGAGCTCCCCTTTCTGTTTGAGCGCTTATATAAATGCGATTTTTCCCGCTCCGAAAGCGGAAACGGACTGGGACTGGCGATTGTCAGGGAACTGGTAACCGCAATGTCCGGAGATATCACCATAAAAAGCATTCCGGGCGGAAAAACCACCTTTTGCATCTTGCTGCCCCTCATTGTAAGAAAAAAGTAAGATTTGGTAAAGGGGAGTGTCAGGACTTCCTGATAGAATAAGAGACAGGAGGTGTTCATCAGATGAATAAATATGTTATAGAAACAGAAAACCTGACAAAAGACTATCATGGCCTGATTGCGGTAGACAAACTTAGCCTTCATGTCCCAAAAGGGAAAATCTACGCTCTTTTAGGAAGAAACGGTGCCGGAAAAACCACCACTATGAAGATGCTGCTGAATCTTGTCCGTCCCTCGGGAGGCAGTATTTATCTTTTCGGTGAAAATCATTCCGTTTTTGAAAAAAAGAGCAGCCACCGCATTGGCTCTATTATTGAGACCCCTGCTTTTTATGAAAATCTGACGGCTGGGGAAAACCTGGAAATCCTGGCCCGGCTGCGGGGCAGACACCGGAAAGACACCGTAGAACATGCCCTTTCGGTTGTAAATCTGGATAAGGAAAACAGGAAGCTTTTCCGTGAATATTCCCTTGGAATGAAGCAGCGTCTGGGACTGGCCGCCGCCGTCATGCATGAACCGGAGCTGCTAATTCTGGACGAGCCCATGAACAGCCTCGACCCTGTGGGGATACACGAAACCAGAAAATATTTATTGCAGTTATGCCGGGAAAAAGGCACCACCATCTTTATTTCCAGCCACGTTCTGAACGAAATCGAACAGCTTGCAGACGTGATAGGCGTAATAAATAAGGGAAAGCTTCTGGAAGAAACAGATTTCGAGGAGCTAAACAGGCGCAGACGCAGGTTCGCGGAATTTGAAGTCTCTGACATAAACAAAGCGGCCCTTGTTCTGGAACGCGCCTTTCAGATTTCGGATTATGCCATTTCAGGAAATAACCAGCTGCGTTTGTATGAAAAAATCGACTTAAGAGCGGACATCAACAGCGCGTTTGTAAAAGAAGGGATTACGGTTGCATCTGTCAATGTGGATTCGGGAAAACTGGAAGATTATTTTACCGAGCTGGTGGGAGGTGAAGGAATTGGCTGATATTGTATATTGTGAATGGCTGAAATTAAAACGTTCAAAAATTTTACTGATTGGATTTACAGGCTCGTTTATCGTACCCTTTCTGGTTACCGTAAACGATATCAGGATTAGCTTTTCCAACCCGGACGCGCCCTTAAGCCTTGGCGGGATATATGAAGATACCATTATGTTTATAATGCTGCTGTTCGGTCCCCTTATCATGGCGGTTGTGGCCACCTACCTGATAAGCCGGGAATACACGGAAAAAACGCTGAAAACTGTTTTTGCCGTCTCCGTAAACCGCAGCCTGTTTCTGACGGGCAAGTTTATCATACTTTTTATTCTTGTGCTGCTGTTCATGTTTCTTTCATGGTTGGACATTATTGTGATTACAATGGTATGCAGCCTGTTTCTGGATGTGGTGAAAATCACCGCCTTATCCGCAGTATTCACGTTAGTGCAAATGCTCAAAGGCGGTATTCTTCTGTATGCGACGCTTACGCCTTTTGTGTATCTTGCCCTGCGCGCAAAAGGTTCCATTGCTCCTTTTATCGTCATAGCCGCAGTCAGTCTGCTGAATGTGGTATTATCCGGTTCCCCGGTAGCCGGAATTTATCCGTGGACTGCCTCATACCTGCTGCTCACCGGCAATCTTTCGCAGTCAGGAGTATCTTCCGCGCCCGGAGGACTCATTATTTTGCTCGTATACGCATCCGGCATATGCGCCAGTATAATAAGATTTCAAAAGGAAGACATCACCTGAAAAAGAAACTGCCTGCTTCAATACACGGAAATCAATTTTCAGATTTCGGTGAAATGAATACTGCCAAAGAGGCTGTCAATCCGGAAATAATTGTGCTATTGTATTAGAGTATTTTCAATCCAAAGAGTTTGTGTCTGCGCGGCATTCACAAACTCTGTCATGCGCTCAAAAACAGCGCGGAAATGAGGGAAAAATGATTTCTGCAATTTACGACAGACGAAGCATAAGAAAATTCTCAGACGCACCCATACCAAAAGAAGATATGATAGAGATTATACAAAGCGGAATCAAAGCCCCTTCCTCCAAGAACAGGCAGCCATGGAAATACATTGTGGTCCAGGGCCGGGAAAAAGAAGAAATGCTGGAAGTTTTTCGCCGCGGGATTTCAAGAGAAGAAAACGAACGGGCATTGCTTCCGCAAAGCAGACAGCATATCGCCGCTGCAAAATATACGGTCGATATCATGGAGGACGCGCCTGTCATAGTGTTTGTCGTTAATTCGTTGGGAAAAAGTATTCTGTCTGAATTGACACCGGAAGAACGTATTTATGAAATCTGCAATATCCAATCTATAAGCGCTTCCATACAAAATATGCTTCTTTCCGCAACTGAAAAGGGGATAGGCAGTCTGTGGATATGTGATATTTATTTTGCGTATTCAGAACTGTGCGAATGGCTGAACAGCGAAGGCCAGCTTGTGGCGGCTATCGCTTTTGGCTACCCGGACGAATCTCCCAGGGAAAGACCAAGAAAAAGCCTTAATGATGTGGTTGTATGGAGGGGTTGATTATTTTAGTTAATACAGGGCAGCCCCCGGAAGAGGGGCTGCCGGCAAGGCAATGTCATTCTGTCATTTTCATTTCCACCGCTACCCCTTTACGGCCCCCGCCGTGAGCCCCTTTATAATGTGCTTCTGCATACACAGATAAAAAATCACTATCGGGAAGATAGATACGACGGAAAGCGTCATAAACCTTGGCCAGTCCACACTGAACTGCCCTTTGGCCCGGAACACCTCAAGGACAACGGTTCCTTTCATCCGGGAGTTCAGGAAAATATTCGGTGCGATGAAATCGTTCCATATCCACATGGTATTAAAAATAACAGAGGTTGCCGTGATAGGCTTCATAAGCGGAAATACAATGCTGAAAAATACACGCCCTATACTGCATCCGTCCACAATCGCCGCTTCCGTCAGTTCCTTTGGAATCGTCCGCATATACCCTACCGCCAGAAACACTGTCAGCGCGGAACCGTTACAGTAAAACAAAATCATGCCATAAATCGTATCTATCAAATGCAGCGCCTGCATTACCTCAAACAAAGACAGCAGAATCGCCTGAAAGGGTACCAGAAAGCCAATCATCAGATATACCATAAATGCGTTATTCAGCTTATTGGCATTAAACACAATGGGGTAAGCCGCCATCTCTCCGATAATCACAATCAACAGAACGGAACATACCGTAATAAGGAAAGTATTTCCAAATGCCCTGTAAATCTGCCCCTGAGAAAAAATATCCCTGTAATTATCTAAAAATGGCTGCGTCGGAAACGCCACCGGATTAAAGCTCATTTCCTGCATGGTTTTAAAGGTATTGATAACCAGATAGTAAAAGGGGTACAGGAATATGATACAGACCGGAACCAAAAAAAAGTCCGATAAAAAGAACTTTTTCTCTTGCTGTTCTTTCTTCTTTTTCATGCAATATCCTCCTCCCTTTTTCTCATAGTCATAAACTGTACACAGGAAATCACCATAACCAGAATGATGAATATCGTTGCCAGAGCCGTAGACGCGCCATACTGTTTTTCAGAGATTCCCCTCTGGATAATCACCTGCGTCACCGTGTAATTTGAGAACCCTGGGCCACCCTTTGTCAGCGCATAAGGAAGGTCGTATACCTTTAAGCCGTTTGTCAAAAGCAACAGCGTGTTTACCGTAAATCCCGGAGCCAGCATGGGAATGGTAATCTGGGTAAACTGTTTCCATCTGCCCGCTCCGTCAATGCTTGCCGCTTCATAATATTCCGACGAAATCGCCTGCAGATAAGCCAGATAAACCGTAGCATGCCATCCAGTAGAGGTCCATACCGCCACGGCAATTATGCACAGCCTTGCCCCCCAGCTTGTTGAAGTCCAGCCCACCGGAGACAGCCCGAAAAATCCCAGAAGCGAATTTGCTGCCCCCGTAGGCAGCGGCGATAAAATATATCCCCAGATATAACCGAGAAGAAGCGCGCTGACGATAGACGGAAAGAAAAAAACAGCTCTCTCCGCCGATTTTAATCTCGTCTTTTTATCCAGAAAGATAGCCAGCGGAATCGAAAGGCAGTTAATGAGAATCATCGTACAGAAAGTATAAAACAGCGTGTTGAACAATGCCTGCCGCATCACTTCATCCTGAAAAACACCGATAAAGTTCTTTAAGCCGACAAAACGGTATTCATGGCTGATACCGTTAAAATCCGTAACGCTATACATAATCGTTTTTATCAATGGTATAACTGTAAACGTTGTAAAGGCAATCAGTGCCGGCAAAAAAAATATTTCATACTGGATTTGCTTAAGCAGTTTTTTCTTTTTTTTCATATCCATTCTCCCTTTGTCCTGCGTCAGACGCAAAACAGGCAGGGGGAAACATCCCGAATCCTGCCCGTCCCGCATACTGTCCGCACAAATGGACGTACTGTTTATTCTGCTGATACCTCTGCCAGCTTATCATCCATTCTGGCTGCCGCTTCCTCAGGGGTAATCGTTCCTACCATACAGTCCTGAAGAGACTGGATATAAGTAAGTCTAAGGGACTCCGTATAGGAAAGCCAGTCCGCCATCGGGATATAATACTTGCCTTCTTTTACATTTGCCACAGCTTCTTTAATTTCCTCCGGGAAGTCAGGCGTAAATCCATCCGCAATAGTAAATCCGCCATACCCCTTATACTGCGCCTCCAGTCCTTCGGGAGATGCCGCAAATTCCAGGAACGCTTTGGCCAGTTCTTTATTCTGGCTCGCCGAATTAATACACAGACCAACATTAATAGCGCCGCAATAGTAGGTTTCCTTTGTGCCGGGAACGCCCATACACTTATAATTCATATTGGGGTTAATGGTATTAATTGTATTTAAATTCCAGGAACCGCATAAAATCATGGCCACCTGCCCCGTGGCAAATGCAGAAACAATTTCGTCACTGGTGGCTCCCACCATATCCGCCGTCAGGTAACCGTTATCAATCAGCCCTTCTTTCCACATAGTAATAGGCGTTGTCCATGTGTCTTTAAAAGTTGCCTTTCCGTCATAGATATCCTGCACAATGTTGGCATTTCCGGCTTTTACCTCAGAGCCGTAAAGAGGCGCCGTAAAGTTTACCGCAGCGTCCTGGCAGTTATCCATAATCGGCTGGATGCCCGCGTCTTTTAACTTCTGACATACTGCAAGAAGTTCATCCCATGTTTTGGGTTCTTCCGTAATTCCCACCTGGTCAAAAATATCCTTATTGTAGAAAATACCGCCTACCCAGCAGTCCACTGCCAGCGAATATGCTTTTCCGTCTGCCCCGTAAGTGGTCTTAACCGAATCGGGAATAATTCCGTTTGCCATATAAGGCTCCGCGGAAAGGTCTTCCACATAATTACCTTTAATCAAATCCTCCCTGTTTTCCAACGCCATATAGAAAATATCCGGGCCTGCTCCGGAGTAAAGCAGCGTGGACAGTTTCTCCACATAATCGGCAACCGGAGGAGAATACTGGAAATCAACCGTTACATTAGGATATTTTGCCTTGAAAGCTTCAAGAACCGGAGCCGCCTTTGTCTCGTCATACCATGAAAGAATGGAAAGCGTCCCTGAAAGTTCCTCTCCGCTTTCAGTATCTGATGATGCCGCTTCAGCCGGCTCAGCCTCAGAAGAATCGTCTGCCTCGGGTTTTGCCGAATCTTCTGCCGGCTCTTTGCTTTGCTCCTGACCGCCGCCTGAAGAAGTATCTTTACCGCCTCCGCAGCCCGTCAGAATACTTCCAAGCATAGCTGCCGCCAAAATCAGTGAAATAACTTTTCTTTTCATTTTTTTCCTCCTTTTTTAACCCTGGGAATATTTTTCCCGATTTAATAACCTGACATAATCATATAAAAATAAATATCTCTGTAAAATACAATTTGTTGCAAAATTCTTGTAATATCTTGCCATTCCACGGAAATTCGTTGAATACGACTATCTGTTTTGTTAAAATTCTACAAAAGAAAGGACTTTAAACAATGAAGAACGTTTTTACATATTTAAGGAAAAATTTATCTGCACGCATCCTTATGCTGTACCTAACCTTTAATACCATTTTAATGACTGTGTTAGGCGGCTCTATTACCCTGTATTCCAGACTGACCGTCGAGCAGGAGGTCGCCCATTATATGGAAAAAATTTTAGAGCAGGCTTCTCTGTCCCTCAACACCAATATCAACGACATCACGACCCGTATTATTTCCTTTATTACCTACAATAAAGAAATCGGTACGGCCTTAAGCAACCCTTCCATGACAATCAACAAACAGCTTGAGCTTGACAGACTTCTAAGAGCAAAACTTAAAAGCAGCAATATGTTCAATAACATTGTACAGGACGTATTTATCATTGGAGAAAACGGTTATGTATGTAATATTTCAGACCGTACCGACCTGATAAAAGATTACCCTTTTACAGAACAGGAATGGTATCGTCAGGCTGTATCTGTAACCGGAAACAGCCACATCCAAACCATCGGACTGTATCCGCAGGATTACTATAATCCCCGGATTACACCAAATACCGCGAATTCAGATACCTTTTCCATAGCGCTTTCCATCACCAACTCCAAACGAAACGTTGTGGGGGCTGCCTTTTGTACCATTAATATAAAAGAGCTGGGAAAAACCCTGATGTCCAGCAATTATGAAAAAAGCGGGAAAATAGCCCTGCTTGATGAGGAGAACAGAATCGTAAGCCAGACGGATAATTCCGGCATCGGCTCTCTTTTACCGTTTACCGACAATACTCTGCGGATTTTGGAAAGCAGTGAAATGGGCTCCTTTAAGGATTACATTGACGATGAAATGTATCTCATAAATTTCCAGACCACCTCCCTTGGCTGGAAGCTTTTTTCTTATGTCCCTTTAGAGGAAATCCAGTATCATACACAGCCCATTTCACAGCTTTTTTCCTTTGCCCTGGTAATCTGTCTTCTTGTAAATGTGATAATATCCATCGGTCTTTCCCGCTCTATCCATAAGCCCATAAAGCTTCTGACAGACAATGTAAATCATGTGGATTCTGAACATATGCGGCTGGAAGGTACGGACTATACCTATTCCGAGCTCAATCATATTGCGGAAAAATTTGATGAACTGCTGGTTCGGTTAGAACTGCTTATTGAGCATGATTACAAGTCGCAGATTATGATAAATAAATTCCGCCTGTACTCTCTGCGCTCTCAAATCAACCCTCACTTTCTTATGAATACTCTGCAGCTTCTGCAGACAGAAATTGTCTATGGCAATATTGAAGTTTCCAACAGCATTGTGGTTTCTCTAAGCCGCATGCTGCGGTATACGCTCTATAACTACGAAAAGGAAGTGCTGGTCACAGAGGAACTGAACTATATCCGGGAATACCTGTCCCTGTTTATCCGGAAATTCAATGGCGGATTATCCGTCCGCTATGAAATAGAGGACGAAATAAAACGTTATTATATGCCAAAGCTCCTTTTGCAGCCCCTGATAGAAAACTGTATCGAGCACGGCTTTTCAAATAACCCGTCTGATAACCTAATAACGATAGCCGCCAAATGCATGGAAGAAAAAGTAATCTTTGTTGTAGCGGACGACGGGGTGGGTATGAATGCGGAACAACTGTCATCCCTTATAGCCAATTTATCCAAAACCAATATTGACGATGCCGATATCGGTATCCGCAATATCCATCAGAGAATCAGGGGAAGCTATGGAGAAAATTATGGTATTAGAATAGAAAGTCAGGTAGGAAAAGGATGCCGCATCTTTCTGACAATACCTGTAATTGAGTCCAGCTAATAAATGTCAATAGGTAAATGAAAAATATTTTTCTTTTAAAAA
>CAJTMZ010000104.1 GCA_910577445.1 uncultured Lachnospiraceae bacterium
GAGATTTGTGCTGCGCGCAAAGTCTCCCGGCTTTGGAAAGGAGCATGGTTATAAATATGAGTTATCAAATCGCAATAGACGGGCCTGCCGGAGCGGGCAAAAGCACCATCGCAAGAAGGCTGGCAAAGGAAAAAGGGTTCATTTATGTGGACACGGGGGCAATGTACCGCGCAATGGCGTACTATTTTTTGAAAAGGAAGGTGAACGCGGGGGATACAGAGTCCATAGAAAAAAGATGCATGGAAGCGGATATCACCATCTGCTATGAAAACGGAGAGCAGGTGGTCTACTTAAACGGCGAAAACGTAAACGGCGTTATCCGCACGGAAGAAGTGGGAAATATGACTTCCTCCTGGGTCAGCAAAAACCCGAAAGTGCGTGAGAGGCTGACGGCCCTGCAGAAAGAGATGGCGGAAACAAACAACGTGGTGATGGACGGGCGTGACATCGGAACCTGCGTTCTTCCCCACGCCGATGTAAAAGTATACCTGACCGCCAGCGCTGCGGTAAGGGCCAAAAGGCGTTTTGACGAGCTGACGGCAAAAGGGACGGCCTGCGATATTGCCCGGATTGAGGAGGATATCATCGCGAGGGACGAACAGGACATGAACCGGGAGATTGCCCCCTTGCGGCAGGCGGAGGACGCGGTGCTTTTAGATTCCTCTTATATGACAATAGACGAGGTGGTGGCGGCAATATCGGATTTGTGCCGCGCGTAAAGTCCCCGGGTTTTGGAAAGGAACACGGTTATAAAAATGGAAGTAAAGCTGGCAAAAAGCGCAGGATTTTGCTTTGGAGTAAAGCGGGCGGTTGAGACGGTATATGAACAGATTGAAACCGGCGGAAAAATATACACCTACGGCCCCATTATTCATAACGAGGAAGTGGTAAAGGATTTGGAGAAGCGGGGCGTCAAAGTAATCCATGACGAAAAGGAGCTTGCGGCTCTTAAGGAAGGAACCGTGGTGATTCGTTCTCACGGCGTTGCGGCCCGGGTTTATGATTTGATAGAGCAAAACGGGCTGGAATGTGTGGACGCCACCTGCCCTTTTGTAAAAAGGATTCACAATATTGTGGAGAAAGAAAGCAAAAAACAGCAGGTTGTTATCATAGGGAACGCCGGACACCCCGAGGTGGAAGGGATTATGGGGTGGTGCCATACGCCCGCAGAGGTGGTAAAATCTGCCGAAGAGGCGGAAAATTTCCGCTTTGACGGGCAGAAATCGCTGTGTATAGTATCTCAGACGACATTTAACTACAACAAATTTAAAGAACTAGTTGAAATTTTTCAAAAAAGAGGGTACAATGTTAATGTTGTAAACACTATATGTAACGCAACAGAGGTTCGACAAACGGAAGCTGCCCAAATTGCAGCCGAAGTTGATGTGATGATTGTAATAGGTGGCCGACACAGTTCCAACACACAAAAGCTGTATGAGATATGCCGTGAGAAATGTAAAGCCACATATTTTATACAGAGACTGGAAGACTTGCATTTAGAACTTTCTGAGACTGCTGTTTTAGTGGGTATTACGGCGGGGGCTTCCACCCCGAACAATATTATCGAGGAGGTTCAAAAATATGTCAGAATTAACTTTTGAACAAATGTTGGAAGAATCGTTAAAAACTATACATACGGGAGAGGTAGTTGAGGGTACGGTCATCGATGTTAAACCCGAGGAAATCGTTCTTAACATTGGCTATAAATGCGACGGTATTTTAACAAGAAATGAATACACCAACGAACCCAACGTAGACCTGACCACAGTTGCGAAACCGGGAGACACAATGGAAGTGAAAGTCTTAAAGGTTAACGACGGTGAAGGACAAGTTATCTTAACCTACAAGAGGCTTGCTGCCGACCGCGGCAATAAGAGAATTGAGGAAGCCTTCAACAGCAAGGAAGTGCTTACCGCAAAAGTTGCCCAGGTGCTTGACGGAGGCTTAAGCGTAATTGTGGATGAAATCAGAATCTTTATTCCCGCAAGTCTTGTATCAGACGTATACGAGAAAGACCTTACCAAATACGCGGGTCAGGAGATTCAGTTTGTAATCAGTGAATATAACCCCAAGAGAAGAAGATATATCGGCGACCGCAAGCAGCTTCTTCTCGCAGAGAAGGCGGAAATGCAGAGAAAGCTTCTTGAGAGCATTCAGGTTGGCGACGTGGTAGAAGGCGTTGTGAAGAATGTGACTGATTTTGGCGCGTTTATCGATATCGGCGGCGCAGACGGTCTTTTGCATATCTCCGAAATGTCCTGGGGACGTGTTGAGAACCCCAGAAAGGTATTCAAGGTTGGCGACCAGGTAAAAGCTTTCATCAAAGAGATTTCCGGTACAAGGATTGCTCTTAGCCTTAAATTTGAGGATGCAAATCCCTGGAAGGGTGCTGATGAGAAATATGCAATCGGAAATGAAGTGACAGGCAGAGTTGCGCGCATGACTGATTTCGGCGCGTTCATCGAGCTTGAGCCGGGTGTTGATGCCCTGCTTCACGTATCGCAGATTTCCAGAGAGCGTATTGAGAAGCCTTCAGACGTTCTTAAGGTAGGTCAGGAGGTTACTGCCAAAGTAGTGGACTTCAACAGCGAGGACAAGAAAATCAGTCTGAGCATCAAAGCGCTTTTAGCTGCCGAGGCTCCGGCTCCTGCAGAGGAGGAAGCCGAGTCACAGCCTGTAGAAGAGGCGGAAAGCGACGCGGCCGAGGAGACGGTATCCGAAGAATAAACAGATAATAACAACAAAAACAGCGGGTAGAGAATTTATTTTCTCTACCCGTTTTTGTCATAAGAAAAAATATGGGAAATGCAAATTTTGCATTGCAAATTCTGCATTGCAAATTCTACATTGCTAATCCTGTATTGCCATAGCGTTTAGCACATGGCTGGCGTAATTTGAAAATAGCTGCCGGTTCTTTTTGATGTCGTCGGTAAGTTCAAAGAACAAATCCTTGCTGTTGTAATCCCTTTTGAAAAAGGGCTCCGCAATCACTTTCCATTCCGGCAGATAACTGGAGAATTTCCGGGTATAGCAGTTGGCCGCCGTAGCCTGCTGCCGGTACTCCTTGTCAACAAAGGAAGAAATGGCTTTGTGCAGTGCCATATCCTCTGTGGGAAGATAATAATAATCTTTAAAATTGGCGTAAAAATATTTCAGCTCTTCCTCGTAAATGGGAACAATAAGAACGCCTTCATGGCCTTCTCCCTTAAAATGGCAGCCTCTTCCCATAAAGGAAACGGGAACGGGGAGAGGAGAAGCAAAAACCAGTTGAAGGACAAGCTCTCTTCTCGGAACGCCGTGAATGTCATTATAATAATTGGCCTGGACTTTCCGGGCTTTCAAACTGGAATTAAACAGGTCGTAATAGGCAAGAACCGGAAGAATTTCCAGCATTCCCTTGATATCGTCGGAATTATGCAAAAGCAGCGTGTGGTAAAGGTTGTAATCATGGGAATACAAAAATTCACGGTAAACCTGAATCAGTTCGCCTCCGTTGTAGGTATCGTCCCTTCCCACGCCCAAAAAACGCTCTATGGTCTTTAGTTTGCAGTCGGAAAGCTTCAAAAAAACCTTGTAGGGAGAAATCCGGCGGTAAATATCCAGTCCCTCCATCTCGTTGAACCGGCAGGAGAGACCATACTCGGCGGCTTTACGTTTAATAAAAGGAAGGTCAAAAGTATTGCCGTTATAATGAATTAAATATGTATATTTGTTTGCAAAATTCAAAAACGAATTTATCAGTTCCGCTTCCTCGTCGGGAGTCTGGGCAAACCACTGCCGGATAATCCAGTTTCCTTCAGAAAAAAAGGCGCATCCAATCAGATAGATAGCGGATTCTGAGGAGAGAAAGCCGGTAGTCTCTATATCTAAAAATAGAATTTTTTCAATAGGCGCCAGATTTTGCAGCGGGTATTTTAATTCAAAATTGCCGAGTATGATTTCTTCTGTTTTCATGTTGCTCCCATCTGCGCATTTTTATGGTTCAGCGTGGCTGAGGCTATGCGCATAAGTTACCTTTATCATTTACTGTGGAGGGGCCTGCTGGGCAGCCGGTTTTGCTGCGCGGCTTCTCTGACGGGCGGGCGCAGGCTCTGATTGTTCTGCCTCAGAGTTTACAGACTCTGTGGGGATTCTCACAAACTTTCGGGAAGGAGGGTCCTCGGCAGAAGCGCTTTCCGAAGAACTGTCCGTTTCATCAGAATCACTTTTGTTTGAAGATGTCTCGGAAGAAGCGGGGCTGCTTTCAAGGGCATTTTGCGGAACGGATGTAGTCATGGTACATCTGCCGTCGAAGCTTGCGTTTTCATCAATAACGAGAGATTTCGCGCAGATATTGCCGGCAATCTTACCGGTGGAAAGAAGCTCTAGTTTTCCATTGGCGAAAATATCGCCGGTTACCTTACCGGAAATAATGATATTCTGGACGGAGATATTTCCTTCAACCGCGCCGGAAATACCAATAATCAATTCCTTTTCACAGCGGCAGTTGCCGTTGATGGTGCCGTCTATCCGCATGGAATCCGGTGCGGATAAATTACCGTCAAAAACAGCTCCTTCCCCAATTATCGTACCGATTTTTGTTTTTGTTTCCGTCGAATACGACGGCTCCTTGCTTTTGCCAAACATAAAATTTCCTCCTTTTATCCTTTTGCATCAATAACATTTAAAGGGTCAATGATTTCACCCTCAAAAACAACCTGGTAATCCAACTGCGTGTTGTCGGCGGTGATGGTAAGGATAGTATCCCCCGCATTAACCTTCGCGCCGATTTCCGTGTTTTTATCCGCATCCTGCCTGCACATATAGCGGGTCCTGTGGCCGCTTTCATGCTCTATTTCGAGAATGATGGGATAGGTATCGTCAGAGCTGACGGCGACCACCGTACCGTCGCCGGCGGCAATAATGTGGTCGTCCACATGGGTATTAATGGAAAGGTATGGCCGTTCCGGAGAATAGATATCTATCAGCATACCGGTTTCCGAGGAGGGATAAAGACCGGGAAAAGAAGAGGAGGTTTCGGTTTCGCTCTCCTGTGAACCGGCGTCATCCGCGGCGGCGCTCCTGTCAGCCATAAGTAAGTCCATATTTTGTTTTTCAAGCGTTTTCTTTTCGTTTGTAAGGTTTTCCTTTTCCGCCTCCAGATTTTTAATAAGCTCCGACTGGGAATTTATCTGGGCCTGCAGATTGCCCTGCACGCGCTTTACGGAATAGAGCTGCCAGACCAGCCAGCCGATAAGCACGCAGAAAAAAAGCGCCACAAGCAGCCGCAGAAGAGACTGTGAAAAGTGGAACTGTCTGCTGTCTCCGCTGGTATGGGAAACCAGAAGTATGGAAAAGGATTCTTTTCGTTTATGCCTTTGATATTTCATAAAAATCCCCGTTCTGCCGTCTGGATTTACGGCATAAGTAATAAATCAAATGATAAAAAAGCATTGCTGGGGCAAGACTGGCAAGATGCTTTCTTTACCGCTTGACTCTGTCCTTTTTGAACATTATACCATATTCGGAAATAGGGGGCAAATAGTTATTTTTGGGGGAATAGGGAAATCAAATTTTTAGTAAGTTGTGTTGTCAATTCGACAAAAAAATAGTATATTTATTAGGGTGGAATTTCTTCAGCTTAAAGGCTGATAATAATATAATAAGGAAAGAAGGGAATTGAGTGGCAAGATTAACATTTGTAGGGGGGATTCATCCTTACGACGGGAAAGATTTGTCGAAGGATAAACCGATTAAGGAAGTGTTACCCAAGGGAGATTTGGTGTACCCTTTGTCGCAGCATATCGGCGCCCCGGCGAAAGCGATTGTCAAAAAGGGAGACAGGGTGCTTGTCGGACAGAAAATAGCGGAAGCGGGGGGTTTTGTGTCCGCGCCGGTATATGCAACCGTTTCGGGAAAGGTGAAGGCGGTTGAGCCAAGGCGCGTGGTGACGGGCGATTTGGTGATGAGTGTCGTGGTTGAAAACGATAAACTCTATGAAGAAGCCGACAGGCCGGAACCTGCACCTTTCGAGGAGCTTACCAGAGAGGATAAGATAAACCTTATCAGGGAAGCCGGAATCGTGGGCATGGGCGGCGCGGGGTTTCCCACGGCGGTGAAGCTCTCTCCCAAAGAGCCGGAAAAAATAGAATATGTGATTGTAAACTGTGCGGAGTGCGAGCCTTATCTGACCTCAGACTACCGGAAAATGTTGGAGGAGCCGAGGGAGCTGATTGGCGGCCTTAAAGTGATTTTGAGTTTATTTGAAAACGCCAGGGGGATTCTGGCGGTGGAGGATAATAAGCCGAACTGCATTTCCAAGTTAAAGCGCCTTACCAAAAACGAAAATAAAATAACGGTGAAGGCCCTGAAAACCAAATATCCCCAGGGCTCCGAGCGCCAGCTCATCTATGCGGCCACGGGACGGGCCATTAATTCTTCCATGCTTCCGGCTGACGCGGGATGCGTGGTGAACAACGTGGATACGGTGATTGCCGTTTATAACGCGGTGACTTACGGGGAGCCGTTAATGTACAGAATCGTGACGGTGACGGGAGACGCCATTGCCGCCCCGCAGAATTTCAAGGTCAGAATCGGCACTAATTACCACGAGCTGGTGGAGGAGGCCGGGGGCTTTAAGCAGCAGCCTGTGAAGATTATTTCCGGCGGCCCCATGATGGGATTTGGCATTTTCGATTTGGACGTGCCCACCACCAAGACCTCCTCGGCGCTTTTGTGTCTTACAAAGGACGAGGTTTCCGCAATGGAGCCCAGCGCCTGCATTAACTGCGGGAAATGCGCGGAGGTATGTCCGGGGCGTGTGGTTCCACGGAAGCTTGCGGATTACGCGGAGCATTATGACGAAGAGGCGTTTTTAAAGAACGACGGCATGGAGTGCTGCGAGTGCGGGTGCTGCAGTTATATCTGCCCGGCGAAACGTCCGCTGACCCAGGTGATTAAATCCATGCGCAAAATGCAGCTTGCTAAAAAGAAAAAATAACATTCAGTGGAACTGAAAATGGAGGAGAGTAATGAGCGATTTGATGAAGGTTTCCTCCAATCCGCATATAAGGTCAAAGGTTACTTCCGGCAACATTATGCTTGCGGTGGTAATTGCGCTGCTTCCGGCGGCGGGCTTTGGAATTTATAATTTCGGATTGGACGCGCTTATATTAATATTGATTACCGTGGCAGCCACCGTGCTGACGGAATTTCTTTACGAGAAGCTGATGCATAAGAAAGTGACGATAGGCGATTTTTCGGCGGTGGTGACCGGCCTTTTGCTGGCGCTGAACCTTCCGCCGGCCGCACCCTGGTGGATTGGCGTCATCGGCGGGGTTTTTGCCATACTGGTGGTAAAAATGCTCTTCGGCGGACTGGGGCAGAATTTTATGAATCCGGCGCTGGGGGCAAGATGTTTCCTGCTGATATCCTACACGTCGATTATGTGTAACTTCGACTGCGACGCGTACACGGGGCCTACGCCTCTTGCCAGCTTAAAAGCGGGAGAGGGCGTGAATATTCTCGATATGGTAATCGGAAAGACGGGAGGAACCATCGGGGAAACCTCCATGATTGCCATTGTGGTGGGAGCCTGTTTTCTGATTCTCTTAGGCGTGATTGATTTGAAGATTTCGGGAAGCTATATAGTAACTTTTGTACTCTTTATCGTGCTTTTCGGCGGACACGGACCGGACCCGGCATATGTCAGCGCCCATCTTTCCGGCGGCGGCCTGATGCTGGGAGCGTTCTTTATGGCGACGGACTATGTGACAAGACCAATTACCTCAAAAGGGCAGTATGTGTACGGCGTGATTCTCGGTATTTTAACGGGAATTTTCAGGATTTTCGGCCCCTCGGCGGAAGGCGTATCCTACGCGATTATTCTGGGAAATCTGCTGGTCCCTCTGATTGAAAAGCTGACGATGCCCAAAGCGTTCGGAAAAGGAGGGAAAAGAGCATGAAAAATATGATAAAAGATGCCGCCGTCCTTTTGGTTATCACCCTGTTTTCCGGATTGATTCTCGGGGTGGTTTATCAGATTACCAAAGAGCCTATCGCGAAAGCGGAGGCGGAAGCGGCAAGAGCCGCCTAAGTTTTTCCGGACGCCTTAGAGTTTGAGCCGATAGAGGAAGCCAAAACAGAAGAAATTGGGGAGGAGCCCCAGTGGACGGAGGCGGGCTTTTCCGGGGTTTCCATAGAAAACGTACTGGAAGCGCGGGACGGGAACGGAACGAAGATGGGCTATGTGCTTACCGTCATAAGCCATGAAGGCTACGGCGGGGATATCACTTTTACCATGGGAATCGGCAATGACGGAACGTTAAACGGAATTTCCATTTTGAAGATTACGGAGACTGCCGGACTTGGCATGAGAGCCGAGGAGGACTTAAAGCCGCAGTTTGCGGGAAAGAATGTTTCCGCTTTTACTTACACCAAGACGGGGGCGGCTTCCGAAAATCAAATTGACGCCATCAGCGGCGCCACAATTACCACAAACGCCGTTACCACGGCGGTAAACGGGGGCCTGTATTATTTTCAGACATGGTTAGGAGGCGGTGGAAATGAAGCAGAATAGTATATCGGAACGGCTGATAAACGGACTTATCAGAGAAAATCCCACGTTTGTACTGATGCTTGGGATGTGTCCCACGCTGGCGGTTACCACCTCGGCGGTAAACGGTCTGGGAATGGGGCTTACCACCATGGTGGTGCTCGCGCTGAGCAACATGTTTATCTCTCTTTTGAGAAAAGTAATCCCTGACAAGGTCAGGATTCCGGCGTTTATTGTGATAATTGCCTCTTTCGTAACGGTGGTGGAGCTTTTGCTGAAAGCCTTTATCCCCTTTTTATACGATGCCCTGGGGCTTTATATCCCTCTTATTGTTGTAAACTGTATCATTTTAGGGCGGGCGGAAGCCTATGCGTCCAAAAACGGCGTGGCTCTCTCTCTTTTTGACGGCGTGGGTATGGGGCTTGGATTTACGGTGGCCCTGACAATAATCGGCGCGGTCAGGGAAATTCTGGGAGCGGGCGAGGTGTTCGGACTTGCGGTTATGCCGGAGAGCTATGTGCCCTGCAGCATCTTCGTGATGGCGCCGGGAGCGTTCTTTGTACTGGCGGTGCTGACGGCTATTCAGAATAAGGTGAAGATTGCCGGGGAGAAGAAAGGAAAGGATATGTCCAAAGTCCAGTCGGGCTGCGGATTTGACTGTATGAACTGCGGTGAAGCGGGCTGCAGCAGCCGGCGGGAGGAGCAAAAGCAAACGGCTAAGGAGCCGGATTTGGAAGTGATTGAAATCACGGACGACGAAGACGAGCCGATAAACGGGAAGGCTATGCCGGAAGCTAAGGCTGCGCCGGAGGAGGGACCAAAGGCTATGTCGGAGACTATGCAAAAGGAAAAGGAGGAAGAGAGTAATGGTTAAGGATTTGCTGATTATATTAATTTCATCCTCGCTGGTAAGCAATGTGGTCTTGAGCCAGTTTCTGGGCCTGTGCCCTTTCCTTGGCGTGTCGAAGAAAACCAGTACGGCGGCGGGAATGGGAACGGCGGTTATTTTCGTTATCACGCTGGCTTCCGCCGTGGCGGGGGCAATATACAAGTACATACTGTACCCCTTTGATTTGACGTATCTGCAGACGATTGTGTTTATTCTGGTAATCGCCGCGCTGGTGCAGTTTGTGGAAATGTTTCTGAAGAAATTTGTGAAATCACTGTATCAGGCGCTGGGTGTGTATCTTCCTCTGATTACCACCAACTGTGCGGTTCTTGGCGTGGCGCTCACAAACGTACAGAAAAATTACGGGATTTTAACAGGCATCGTGAACGGTTTCGCCACGGCGGCGGGCTTTACCATTGCCATTGTCATTCTGGCCGGTATCAGGGAAAAAATGGAATACAACGATATTCCGGAATCCTTTAAGGGAATGCCCATCGTTCTGGTTACGGCGGGACTGATGGCGATTGCGTTCTGTGGTTTTTCAGGTCTGCTGTAAACCGGCGTTATGCGGGTTGATGCGGCAGCGGAATGAAGATAGGAGGAGCTAAATGAACATAACAGGCGTTTTATTGGCGGTGGCAGTAGTAGGCGGTGTGGGTCTTTTCATCGGCCTGTTTCTGGGCATTGCGGCCATTAAGTTTAAAGTGGAGGTAGACGAAAAGGAAGAGGCGATTTTAGCGGCGCTTCCGGGCAATAACTGCGGCGGATGCGGTTTTCCGGGCTGCAGCGGTCTGGCGGCGGCTATCGCAAAGGGAGAAGCGGCGGTAAACGCCTGTCCCGTGGGCGGAGAGCCGGTGGGAAAAACGATTGCAAAAATCTGCGGCGTGGAGGCCGGGGAGAGCGTTCGGATGACCGCCTTTGTGAAATGTCAGGGGGATTGTGACAAAACAAGCCTTGACTATGAATATTGCGGGATTGAGGACTGCCGGATGCTTTCCTTTGTGCCGAACGGCGGCGCAAAAAGCTGCAACTACGGATGTCTTGGTTTCGGAAGCTGCGTAAAGGCATGTCCCTTTGACGCGGTTCATGTGGAAAACGGCGTGGCCGTGGTGGATAAGGAGAAGTGCAAAGCCTGCGGCAAATGCGTGGAGGTATGTCCCAAGCATCTGATATCCCTGATTCCTTATGACGCAAAGTACACGGTGGCATGTAATTCCAAGGACAAAGGACCGGTCACCATGAAAGGGTGCGACGTGGGCTGCATCGGCTGTCAGCTCTGCAAGAAAAACTGTCCGGAGGGAGCGGTAAACGTGGCGGATTTCAATGCGGAAATCGATTACGAAAAATGCTCCGGCTGCGGGAGCTGCGCGGAAAAATGTCCGAGAAAATCCATTATCGCCCACTGACCTTGCAGACGGTGCGCAGGGAGTGTGAAGGCGGAATTTCAGCAAGGAGGAGAGCATGACTGAGAATAAAGTTCTGGTGAGACTTGGCAGTACGGAAATCGTGGTGGATAAAAACGGTTTCGGCACGCTTCCCATTCAGAGAATCAGCGACGGGGAAGCCGTGAAGCTGCTTTATAAGGCATATGAAGGCGGGATTCGTTTCTTTGATACCGCAAGAGGGTACACCGACAGCGAGCATAAACTGGGTCTTGCCTTTGAGAAAATCAGGGAGAAGATTTATATTGCAACCAAATCCGCCGCAAAGACGGGCGAGGATATGAAAAAGGATTTGGCCAAAAGTCTTGAAATGCTGCGGACAGATTATATTGATATTTACCAGTTCCATAATCCGGCCATCTGTCCCAGGCCCGGGGACGGAAGCGGCCTTTACGAGGCGGCCATGGAGGCAAAGGAGGCCGGGAAAATCCGTCATATCGGCATCACCAACCACAGACTGGGCGTGGCGGCAGAGGCAATTGAGAGCGGCCTGTACGAAACGCTGCAGTTCCCCTTATGTTATCTGGCCTCTGAAAAGGATGAGGAGCTGGTGGAGAAGTGTAAGAAAGCGGATATGGGATTTATCGCCATGAAATCGCTTTCCGGCGGTCTGATTGACAATTCGGCGGCCGCTTATGCCTATGCGGCGCAGTTCGACAACGTGCTGCCCATCTGGGGCGTACAAAGAGAGAGCGAGCTGGATGAGTTTTTATCCTATATTGACAATCCGCCTGTGATGACGGAAGAAATCCGAAAAGTGATTGAGAAGGACAGGGAAGAGCTGGCAGGGGATTTTTGCAGGGGCTGCGGTTACTGTATGCCATGCCCGGCGGGAATTTCCATTAACGACTGCGCGAGAATGTCCCTGATGCTTCGCCGCGCGCCTTCCGAAAACTGGCTTACAGAAAAAGCGCAGGAAAAGATGAAAAAGATTGAAGACTGTCTGCACTGCAACCTTTGCAGGAGCAAATGTCCCTATGGGCTTGACACGCCAGCGCTTCTTGCAAAGAATCTGGAGGATTACAGAAACGTGCTGGCAGGTAAGGCCAGCGTAAAATAGGGCGTCAGTCCACAGTGTCAGAAGCACAGTTCGCATAAAGAATCTGGCCGTCTTCCGTGACGAAAACAGCCTGAATATCCGGGTGGTTTTCCAGAAGGGAGACGGCCTTTTCATACCCTGAAATAAAGCAGAGTGTGGAGAGGGCGTCCGCTATTGCCGCGTCGGAGCTTATGATTGTCACCTGGGAGAGGCCGCTTTTTGCCGGATATCCCGTTTCGGTGGAAAGAATATGGTGATAACGCTGTCCGTCCTTTTCAAAGAAACGTTCATAATCACCGGAGGAGACTACGCTTAAATCCAGGGCGTCCAGGACAAGGAGCGGCTCGCCCGCCGTATGAAAGGGGTCCCTGACGCCGACACGGAAAGGGGAACCGTCGGGACGGCTGCCGAGGGCTACGACATTTCCCCCAAGATTAATCAACGCGGAGGAAACGTTTTGGGACTGAAGGAAGTGCTTCATTTTGTCACCGATAAATCCCTTGGCGATAAATCCCAGGTCAATCTGTGCTTTTGCGTCCGTAAGCCGCACTTCGTTTCCCTTTATTTCCACTAAATGCCAGCCCACATGTGTAAGCGCGTCCCGGATATCGCTTTTTTCAGGGACAATTTCCTGATTGCCGGAGCCGAAATTCCATAGCTGCGACAGGGAGCCGATAGTGGGGTCCACAAGGCCGTCAGAGAGCTCGGCGTAGTGTAAGGCGGTTTTTAGCAGGGCAAGGGTATCGTCGCTAACGGCGACATATTGTCCGCCGCTGTGGTTGATTTTCCAGATATCGCTGCCTTCCACGTTTGGGCTGAGAAGATTTTCATAGTGTTCGGCAAGAGCCATGCATTTACTCAGGATTTCTTCGGAGCCGTGGGAGTATATCCGGACGGAAATCACGGTATCAAAATAAAAACCGGTGGCTTCCAAAGGGGAGGAGCCCTTAAGAGAGCGGGAGCAGCCGGATAAGAAAAGGGCGCATATTAGGATAAGAAGGACAGAGAGCCGGAGCGGTTTTCTGAAAAAATTTACGGTGGAAAATGCGTGCATTCTCATAGCCTCCGTTGGTTCTTGTATTTGAAGCCGCTTTCGTGTATAATAAGCGGGACGCGCCGCGGCGCACTTATTTTATTATATCGTCCGGCATCGTATTTGAAAAGAGAAAGTGGTGAGTTTCATGCGTTTACCTGAAGAACATGACGAAAGAGGAACCGGAAAACCGGTTGTTTATACTGTTTTGGCGGTATCTTTGTTTGTTTTGGCGATTCTCGCCGTCGTTTATTTCAGCAATACCAGAACTGGCGGGAGAAACCAGGCCAGGCGGCCTGTGGCGGCAAGTCCCTCGCCCACTCCCGAAGAGGAGATGGAGTTTGCCGAAGGACAGGCGGATATCGAGGCGCTTTATAAGGAAAATAAGCTTCGCGCGGAGGATTTGGATTTCTGGGATATGTACCAGAGCGGCGGCGAAGTGATTATAGAGGAGGAACCAAAGACAAGTCCGTCCCCTACGCCCTCCCATGAGCCCACGGACGAGGAGCTTGCCGCGGACGGGGAACATGTAAAGGTGGCTTTGAAGGACGGGACAGAGGAATGGCACGAGATTTCAAAGGATATTCCCCTCTACACCTATGATTTTACCAATATAAAAATAACCGCGGGTAAGATGGAGTACTATCAGGACGGGGAGCCTACCTCCTGCCTTGGGGTGGAACTTTCGGAAAACAGCGGAAATGTGGATTTTGAGGCGTTAAAGGACTTTGGCGTTGATTTTGTAATGCTCAGGCTTGGAAGCAGGGGCTATGAGACCGGTTTGCTTTCTCTGGACAAAAATTTTGTGAGCAATATCACAAAGGCCCAGAACGCGGGTCTGGAAGTGGGCGTGTACTTTTTTTCACAGGCGGTAAGCGAAAAGGAAGCTGTGGAAGAGGCTGAGTTCGTAACCAACAATCTGGTGCCCTATAAAATCAGCTATCCGGTGGCTTATGTGATGGAGTATATCTCAAACGACGAGTGCCGCATTGACTCTCTGGACGCGGAAAATAAAACGGCTGTTGCGAAAGCGTTTTTATCCTACATGGACCGGGAGGGATACCGCACGCTCCTCTACGGAACGAAGGACTGGCTTTTGGGCGAACTGGAACCCGAAGAGCTGCTGGAGGACTACGATGTATGGCTGAACGACCAGACGCCCGTGCCGGAATATCCTTATGAATTTAAGCTGTGGAAGTATGCGGTACGGCAGAAAATAAACGGAGTGGAAAACGATGTACCGTACATTATCAGCTTTGTGGACTATACCCGTAAATGAAATATTGTGAGAGAACGGCAGCCCTGC
>CAJTMZ010000105.1 GCA_910577445.1 uncultured Lachnospiraceae bacterium
AAAATCCCAGGGAGTTTCTTATGCAAATCACGCCCAGATAAAATCCCATCACAATCAGGCTCAGCCTGCTCCAGTTACTCAGTCCCCTGTTTTGCACGGGTATCTGCAGGCATCCCAAAACCGTTAAAACAACCGTCCACTGGAACATATAATAGTTTTCCGGGCATATCACGAACACAGTATTCATTATAAAGGGCGATACCACCAGGATAGTTCCCGCCGTTATACCCGCAAGCCGTCCGAACAGAAGGCTCATTCCCGCGAAAAAAAGAAGCAGCCACAATATCTGTAAAACCATCTGATAAACGCAGACTGCCTCCGTCCTGTTTCCCACAAACCGCAAAAGCCGGGACAGGCTCTCCCCGTATCCGTAGGACAGCCCCTCCGCCAGCACTCTTTCATTGTCGCCGGCCCGAACCATGGCGTATTCAAAATATCCGTATGTATCAAGAACCTCTCTGGGGGAAAGCCCCAGAAAGCCGGCAAGCGCCCCGCTGCTTCTGCTGAGGAAATAGTAAACTGTTCTGCTTGAAACCGCAGCCAGTATCCATATAAAATTAAAGATTTTCCATCTTTTATTCATCCCAGTTATGATATACCGCCTGCACGTCGTCGTCCTCGTCCAAAAGGTCCAGTATCTTCTGCAGGCTCTTTAACGCCCCTTCGTCCGTAAGTTCCACGTAATTCTGAGGAATCATTGTCACCTCAGCAGAGACAAAGGTAACTCCGCTCTCTGAAAGCGCCTGCTGCACCTTATCGAAATCATCGGGAGCCGTAAGCACCTCGTAACTGTCCTCCTCCTCTGAAAAGTCCTCCGCGCCGGCGTCTAACGCCAGCATCATCAGTTCGTCGGCGTCCCCCTCGTACTCTTCCTTGTCAATAATCATCTGTCCCTTTTTGTCAAACATAAAGGACACGCAGCCGGGCGTACCCACGTTGCCGTTTCCTTTTGTGAAAGCGTTTCTCACATTTGCCGCCGTCCTGTTCTGGTTATCCGTAAGCGCGTCCACAATGATTGCAATGCCGTTAGGTCCGTACCCCTCGTAGGTCACGTATTTGTAGTTGACGTTTCCCACGTCGCCGGCGGCTTTCTTGATTCCCCTGTCGATGGTGTCGTTGGGCATATTGTTGGCTTTCGCCTTCGCAATCACCTGCGCCAGCCTGGAATTATTGGAGGGGTCCGCTCCGCCCTCCTTAACCGCAACCGCGATTTCCCTTCCGAGAATCGTAAAAATTTTGCCTTTGGCGGCGTCGTTTTTTTCTTTCTTATGTTTGATGTTTGCAAATTTTGAATGTCCTGACATTTTTTCCTCCGTCCCAAAGCGTAAAACGCTTTTCCTTTACTGCTGCTTTTTTTCTTCTTCTGATTGTAAAGCGTCCTTTTCCCCTTTTTTATCGGGAAGCCTTTTCACAAGGACGCTCTTTATCATGCGGTTTTCAACCTGCTTGATTTTAAATTCATATCCGTCCACGTTTATGGAAAACTCTTCGTCCTCCTCCGGAATCTTATCCATTTTGGAAATCATAAAGCCGTTTAACGTGTCAAATTCCTTTTCGTTAAAGGATATTTCAAACCTCTCCTCCAGTTCCTCAAGAGGGGTGATTCCTTCTATTATATATTCGTCGGCGTTTTCCGTCTCCTCGATATGCGCCTCGTCCTCGTCGTATTCGTCCAGAATATTTCCAACGATTTCTTCCAGAATATCCTCCATGGCAATCAGCCCTATGGTCTGGCCATATTCATCCACCACAATCACCATCTGCGTCTTGGTATGCTGCATACTTTCAAACAAAGCGTCGATATTTTTTGTTTCGGGGACAAATGCCGCCTCCCGCAAAAGGCCCGGAATTTCCGAAACCGGTAATCCCATATTTCCCTCTTCCCTGTGGAAACGCATGGCGTCCCTGAAATGGAGAATCCCGATGATATTGTCCAGATTTTCCTCAAACACCGGAAAACGGCTCTTGCTCTCGCTCAACATGTAGTTGATTGCGTCGCCCAGCGTCATATCCCTGTCAATGGCAAGGATATTGGTCCTGTGGGTCATAATGTCCTGGGCTTCCTTATCGCCAAATTCAAAGATTTTGGTAATCATCTCCGCCTCGGAAGCCATCAGCACCCCCTGCTCATGCCCCTCGTTTACCATGGATATGATTTCCTCTTCCGTCACGTCCTCCGTATTTCCGTCCGTATGGATTCCGAAAATCCGCAGAACCCCTTTGGCGGTAACGGATATCAGGCCGGTCACCGGGCTGAATATTCTGGTAATATGGTAAATCGGATTGATACATGCAAAAGCCCATTGGGAAGCATAGCGCACCCCCAGCTTTTTGGGAATCAATACCCCGAAGGTAAGTAATATGTAGAGCAGCACCGCTCCTGCAAGAACCACTGCAATTATGGAAACCGCCGCAGGCGATACCGACATGCCCTCCAGCTTTTCAAAAACGCCTTTTTCCAGAAGCCTTTTTGTGACGCGTCCGAATACGCCCAGAAAAAACGCTCCCATCACCAGATTAATCAATGTAACCACAAGCTGAACGGTATTGATGTACTGCGCCGGGTTTATGGTAATTTTGTAAAGGCGCTCCGCCTTTTTGTTTAACATAAGGGCAGCCCGCGAAGAGTGCTGTCCGTTGTTTCCCTTCTCCTTAAACTGCTCGGAAAGTTCCTTTGTGTTCAGTTCCCTGACCGCTTCTCCGAATCCGTAAAAAAGCATGTCAGTTAAGAGCAACACGAAAAAAAAGATACAACTGGCCGTAGGCCCACCATCGTCCATTTTCTCATCTCCTGATTCTTAAGTTCCGTAAAATTCCAAATTAAACTATACCATCTTGCGCTCTTATCGTCAATACTATGTATCCAGTTCCAGACTGACCATAAGACCCTGATTTACCTGTCTCATAATATCTTCGTCCAGATGGCATACCTTATCCTTCAGCCTTTTTTTATCTATTGTGCGGAGCTGTTCCAGTAAAACCACGGAATCCTTTACCATATCGTAGCGTCCCGCGTTCAGCTCTATATGGGTGGGCAGCTTTGCCTTATTCATTTTGGATGTGATTGCCGCGCAGATTACCGTAGGGCTGTGCCGGTTTCCCACGTCATTTTGAACAATCAGAACCGGACGCACGCCGCCCTGCTCGGAGCCCACAACCGGACGTAAATCCGCATAATAAATATCCCCTCTTTTCACTTTTCAACGCCTTCCTTCCAACAGGATATTTTAAACTTAATAGGTAGTATAACCGTATTGTCAGAAGGTATTCAAACGGGCTTAAAAATTCTGCTGCTCCCGGCGGCAGACAAGTCCGCCCTTTTTGTAATAACGCGGCACCCGGCTTCCCAGGCAGCAGGCAAACTCATAATTAAATCTCCCCGAAAGCCCACCGAGCAGCTCCATGGTAATCTCTTCCCTGCCGTCCCGTCCTATGAGCGTGACCCTATCCCCCTCCTTTGCCTCCGGAATATGGGTGACGTCCACCATAAACTGGTCCATACATATCCGTCCCAGAATACCCGCTTTCTTTCCGTGTATCAGCACATATCCTTTTCCCGACAGCCCTCTTGCGTAGCCGTCCGCATAGCCTACCGGTATTGTGGCTATCCGCATTTTTTCCCCGGCCGTAAAGGCGCCGCCGTAGCTGACGGCGCATCCCGCCTCAATCTCCTTGATAAACACAATTCTGGTGTAAAGAGAAAGGGCCGGCGCAAGGGGAATAACATCTTTTCTCACCTGTTCCGATGGCCATAAGCCGTAAAGGGCAATCCCGGCCCGCACGGCGTCAAGCCCTGCCCCCGGAAGCTCCATAAGCCCCGCGCTGTTGGCGCAGTGCCTTACGGGAATGGTTCTGCCGGTTTTTTCCTTTATCCGGGATAAAAACGCCCGAAACAAAGAAAGCTGTCCCTCCGCGTTTGTCTTATCGGCCTCGTCCGCCCTTGCGAAATGCGTGAAGATGCCCTCCACCTCCACCCCCGCCGCCGCGAAAGCCTCCTCCACAAAGGAAATTCCGCTCTCATCCGGCCAAACCCCGATGCGGCTCATTCCCGTATCCACTTTAATATGTACCCTTGCCTTCCGGCAAAGTCCCTTTTTCAAATTCTGCTCATAAATCTCCGAAAGTTCCCGCAAGGTGTCCCGGCGGAACACCGTTATCCGGATTTCTTCCTCTATCGCACGCTCATAATCACACGGAAAGCAATAGCCCAGTATCAATATGGGGCCGGTAATCCCCGCCTCTTTTAAGGAAAAAGCTTCCCGGGCCGTGGCGACGGCAAATCCGTCCGCGCATCCCGCGCCTTCAAGCTCTTTCGCAACGGGAACCGCGCCGTGTCCGTAGCCGTCCGCTTTCACCACCGCAATCATCTTTGTTCCCGCCGGAAGATTTTCCTTCATACGCTCCGCATTGCTCCTCACGGCATCCAGACTGACTTCCGCGTAAACTCTCTCACACGCCTCATTTTCCATTCTCTTATCCTCTTGCCTTGTCAATATTACTGCCATATTTATGCGCTTACGGCATTCCCGTTATCACATTTACCGCTTCACAGGCTTCCTTCATCACCACCGGCAGGCTCTCGCAGATATCGCCCGCCGTCATTCCATAGGGCCCCATTTGTCTGCACGCCTCGTCTCCGGCAAGCCCGTGCAGATATACCGAAACACATGCGCCCTCAAACCCGCCCATGCCCTGGGCCATAAGGCCGCCGATAATTCCCGCCAGCACGTCGCCGCTTCCCGCCGCGGCCATACCGCTGTTCCCGGAAGTGTTAAAATAGATTTCTTCTCTCCCGTCTTCCGTCACCATCGTTGCGGCGTCCTTTGCCACCACTACCGCCTTCAGTTCTTTTGCCAGTTCCCGGATAAAGTTTTCTCTTTTTGCCGGGTATTCCTCCATCCCGGCCCCCAATAGCCGCATCAGCTCTCCCGGATGGGGCGTGAGAACCAAGGGTCCTTCCCGCCGCCCGGCCATCTTGCGAAGCTGACCGTTCATGGCAATCAGGTTCAGGCCGTCCGCGTCCAGCACCAGCGGATGAAAAGGGTTCGCAAGCACACAGGAAAGCAGCCGGTAAGCGGCCTCCGTGCAGCCCATTCCCGGCCCGGCCACCACCACGTCTGCCCAGGAAAGCGCCTCCTCTACCGCCTCCTCCTCTGGCATTTCCTCAAAGGTATAAAGCAGCGCCTCCGGAAGCGACTGCTGGATAATTTCCCGGTTGCAGGCCGGGCTTATGATTTTCAGCATACCTGCTCCCGCCCGCAGTACGGCCTTTCCGCAAAGCAGACAGGCGCCGCTCATGTCACGGCTCCCCGCTATCAGGAGAACCTTTCCGAAAGTCCCCTTGTTTCCCCACGGACACCGCGCCGGCAAAAGCATCCGCAAATCCTCCTTTTCGTAGTAAAAGCCGGAAGGCGCGGCCAACCCGAAAGCCTCCTTCGTGATTCCGATATCCCTTACCGCCAGTTCCCCGGTGCAGGCCCGGCCCGGGTAAAGAAGGTGCCCTCTTTTGGCAAAGGCAAAGGACACAGTAATATCCGCGCGCACTGCGCACCCGAAAATCCGGCCCGTATCCGCGCAGACGCCCGACGGGATATCCACACTGCAGACAAACGCTCCCCGCATTTTCTGGCGGTTGATATAATCTATGGCCTCCCGGAAACTTCCCGTAACCTCTCTGGAGAGCCCGATTCCGAACAAAGCGTCCACTACCATATCATATTCAGCATCCTGATATTTGCTCTGAATGGAAAACCCCATATTTTTTAATATTTCCGCCTGGGCTTTCGTCTCTTTTGAAAGCTTATCCGGATTTCCTTCCAAATAAAAAGTAACCTCTGCCCCCTTCGGGGACAGAAGTCGTCCTATTGCCAGCCCGTCTCCGCCGTTATTTCCCACGCCGGAGACAACCAGCACTTTTTTGCCTTTAAACTGTATGTTCCGCTCTTCAAGCACCCTTACCACCGAAAGAGCCGCCCTTTCCATCAGGACCATGGACAAAATCCCGATTCTGCTGATGGTATAATTATCGCAGGCTTTCATTTCATCTGATTTTAAAACATATTTCATAGCAAACCTTCGTTCCCTTTTATGCTTACTTTCCGCCGTCCTTTTTGTATTTCATGTCAAAAATATCAATCACATCGACCCCGAAAATATCATGCATATAAGAATACAGACTCTGATTCATGGATTCCATTTCCTGCTTGCGCACCAGCTTTTCCTTCAGCTCTTCCTTTATCTGCGCCGCCCATCTGGCAATCTCCGCAATTTCCGTCTCGTTTTCCTTTAATCTGTCATAACACACATCCATTGTGGCCATCATCAAATCCAGATTGACCTCGTCAATTTCTCTCGGCAGGGTGAGAAGCTCATCCTCATAAGCGTCAATCTTCTTGTTGCAGTCGCCTATCAGCCGTTTGTTATCCTCCGCTTTTTTCTGCGCCCTTCCGTCGTTTTCCACGGAAGCCTCCTGGGCGTTCTCCACAATTTCCTGCATCAGGCGCTTTTTCAGCTTTCGGATTTCTTTCACTTCCGTGTTTGCCTTTCCCTGCTTTTTCAAAAGCTCGTTCAGCTTTTCCTCCAGCCGCCTGATTCGTCTGTCCGGTTTTGCCTGCGTAAACAGTTGATGCCATTTACTGTCCAACGTAAGTACGGGGATTCTTTTTCCCGCCAGTGCCGCCTTAAATACGTCATCTTTCTTTGCCATCTTTTGCTTTTGCCTCCATGCCAGAAATTTATTCCCACTCGTCGTCTACACTGTTGACGTTATAAATTAATTTCATCAGACTGTCGGACAAATGAACATTTTCCACCTGGATTTTATCCGGAACATTCAAATCCACATGGGCAAAATTCCAGATGCCCTTAATCCCGCACTTAACCAGACGTTCCGCAACTGCCAGCGCACTGGCTTTCGGAATCGTCAGCACTGCGATATCGATTTTGTTTTCCTTTATGAAAGACTCCATTTCTTCCATGGGCCTTACTACCATGTTTCTGATTCTGGTCCCGAAAAGCTTCGGGTTGTTGTCGAAAATCCCCTGAAACAGAAATCCCCGCCGCTCAAAGTTCATATAGTTTGCCAGCGCCTGCCCCAGATTGCCGGCCCCGATAATAATCAGGTTGTGCGTCTTATCAAGTCCTAAAATCCGGCCGATTTCCTCATAGAGATATTCCACCTTGTAACCGTATCCCTGCTGTCCAAAGCCGCCAAAATTGTTAAAATCCTGACGTATCTGTGAGGCTGTCACTTTCATTATATCGCTTAGCTCCTGGGATGATATTCTTTCAATCCCCTCGTTTTTAAGCTCTCCCAGATACCGGAAATACCTGGGAAGCCGCGAAATTACAGCCTGCGAAATTTCTTTGTTATCCACTTATACCTGCTCCTTGCTTTTCCTGGCCAGGCAGCGCCCTGCCTGACATAAATGCTTAATTAATAATATATAACAGTGTTAAAACATTGTCAATTCAATGGAATTTTTAATTCCATTGACATTCCCTTTTCCTGTATGTAAACTGATAAATGTTACCACCATAAGACTTTGTGCTTTATGTTACATAAAATGTAGTGAAACGAGGAACCCGAAATGATTTTATCATGTCAGAATATATCGAAATCCTTTAACGGGGAGAACCTGTTAAGCAAGGTCTCCTTCCACATTGAAGATTATGAAAAAGTCGCCGTTGTAGGAATCAACGGCGCCGGAAAAACCACCCTGCTCCGCATTATCGTAGGCGAGCTTGCCCCTGACGAGGGCCTTGTCGCCCTCTCTAAGGGAAAAACCTTCGGCTACCTTGCCCAGAACCAGAACGTGGACAGCGAAAATACCCTTTACGACGAGATGCAGACCGCAAAAGCCGAGGTCATTGCCCTGGAAGAAAAAATACGGGAAACAGAGCTTGCCATGAAATCCGCCCAGGGACGCAGACTGGAAGAACTTATGGAAACCTATTCCCGGCTCACCCACTCCTTCGAGCTGGCGGGCGGCTATGCCTATAAAAGCGAAATCACCGGCGTGTTAAAGGGCCTTGGCTTTTCGGAGGATACCTTCTCCAAGAAAGTATCCACCCTCTCCGGCGGTGAAAAAACCCGGACCGCTCTCGGAAAGCTCCTGCTTTTGAAACCCGATTTGATTATTCTGGACGAGCCTACCAACCATCTGGACTTAAATTCCATTGCCTGGCTGGAGACCTACCTGCTAAATTATAAGGGGGCCGTTCTCATTGTATCCCACGACCGTTATTTTCTGGATAAAATCGCCGGAAAAATTATTGAGATTGACCAGGGCGCGGCCGCTTCTTTTACGGGAAATTACTCCGATTACGCCGTAAAGAGAGAACAGCTCCGCAGCGCCGCCTTAAACGCTTACTTAAAACAGCAGCAGGAAATCAAACACCAGGAGGCGGTGATTGAAAAACTGCGTTCCTTTAACCGGGAAAAATCCATCAAACGGGCCGAAAGCCGAGAAAAAATGCTTCAAAAAATGGAAGTTCTTGAAAAGCCCACCGAGGCCGCCACGGACATTCATATGACGCTCACGCCAAAAGTGGTAAGCGGCAACGACGTCATGCACATCGAAGGGCTGTCCAAGTCTTTCGGAAACCGGCAGCTCTTTTCGGATATCGGTATGGATATCAAGCGGGGAGAACATGTGGCCGTTATCGGCGACAACGGCACCGGCAAAACCACTATCCTGAAAATCATCAACGGGCTGCTTGACGCGGACGGCGGAGAAATTACCCTTGGAACCAACGTGCATATCGGATACTATGACCAGGAGCACCATGTTCTCCATATGGATAAAACTCTTTTTGACGAAATATCGGACGAATATCCTTACCTGAATCAGACGGAAATCCGCAATACCCTGGCCGCCTTTCTGTTTACGGGGGACGACGTTTACAAGCAGATTGGCAATTTGAGCGGCGGGGAGCGGGGACGTATATCCCTAGCCAAGCTGATGCTTTCGGAGGCCAACTTCCTTATCCTTGACGAGCCAACCAACCATTTGGACATTACCTCAAAGGAGATTCTGGAGGACGCCTTAAATTCTTACGAGGGCACCGTCCTTTACGTGTCCCATGACCGTTATTTTATCAACCGCACCGCCGGTCGTATTCTGGATTTGCGGGACGGGAAACTTACCGGATACCTGGGAAATTACGACTACTATCTGGAAAAAAGACTGGCCCAGAACGAGGCCCAGCCTTCCTGGAGCGTTTCTTCCCAGAATAAGGATACTGCGCCCTCCGACAGCAAGCTGGACTGGCAGGCAAAAAAAGAGCAGCAGGCAAAGGCCCGGAAAAGGGAAAATGATTTGAAAAAATGCGAGGACACCATAGCCCTTCTGGAAAAGGAAATCGCCGATATTGAAAGCGACATGGCGCTTCCCGAAAACGCTACCAACGCCTCAAAGCTTCAGGAACTTTCCTCCCGTCAGGAGGAAATCAACGACAGGCTTTTATCCCTCTATGAAAAGTGGGAAGAACTGTCCTCATAAACCAGAATACAGAAAGTTTAAAAGGGAGACCGTCGGCCGCAGTCTCCCTCTGTTTACTTTTTAAAGGGAATCAAAGGTTTCCCTGATAGCTTTTATGAAATCCAGGCTGTTCAAAATAACCGGATTCTCACAGGTAGAAATCAGAGAAAGGCTCTTTGTCATCTTTCCGTCCTCCACCGTCTTAATACATGCCTTTTCCAGCTTATCCGCAAAGGCGGAAAGCTCCGGAATATTGTCAAGTTCTCCCCTCTTTCGCAAAGCCCCTGTCCACGCAAAAATGGTAGCGATGGAATTGGTGGAGGTTTCCTCCCCTTTCAGATGCTTATAGTAATGGCGCTGCACCGTTCCGTGAGCCGCCTCATACTCGTATACCCCGTCCGGCGATACCAGAACGGAAGTCATCATGGAAAGGTCGCCATAAGCGGTAGCCACCATATCCGACATCACGTCGCCGTCATAGTTCTTACAGGCCCATATAAAACCGCCCTCGGAGCGGATAACCCGCGCAACCGCGTCGTCAATCAGTGTGTAAAAATACTCGATTTGAAGCTCCTCAAATTTCGCCTTATACTCAGCGTCAAAAATTTCCTGGAAAATATCCTTAAAGGTATGGTCGTATTTCTTGGAAATGGTATCCTTGGTGGCAAACCACAAATCCTGCTTTGTGTCGATTGCATAGTTAAAACATGCCCTGGCAAAGCTGGAAATCGACTTTTCCGTGTTGTGAATGCCCTGAAGGATTCCCGCGCCGTCAAAGGTATGAATCAGTTCCCTTACCTGCGTGCCGTCCTCCGCAGTGAACACCAGTTCCGCCTTTCCCTTTCCCGGAACCTTGATTTCCGTATTCTTATACACGTCACCGTAAGCATGACGGGCGATGGTAATGGGCTTTGTCCAGTTTTTTACATAAGGAACAATTCCCTTTATTAAAATAGGCGCGCGGAAAACCGTACCGTCCAAAATCGCCCTTATGGTTCCGTTGGGGCTCTTCCACATTTCCTTTAAATTGTACTCTGTCATTCTCGCCCCGTTTGGCGTAATGGTCGCGCATTTAACGGCTACCCCGTATTTCTTCGTGGCCTCGGCGCTGTCTATCGTCACCTGGTCGTCAGTTTTGTTTCTGTGCTCAAGCCCCAAATCATAGTACTCCGTCTTTAAATCAATATAGGGGAGCAAAAGTTCGTCTTTAATCATCTGCCAGAGGATTCTGGTCATTTCATCTCCGTCCATCTCCACAAGAGGCGTAATCATTTTAATTTTTTCCATACCTGTTTTCATCCTTTCTTTTCACCTTATTCCGCTTTATGACGCGCCCGTACGGCCATCCGTTTCTTAAAACTATGCAGTTTAGCTTTTTCACTTAAAAAAATCATGGAGCCCGTTTTTAACTATATTATCATAGGCATTGTTCACGTGGCAAGTGGCAAGCCTCTCCGCCTCGTCGGGCCGCCCGGCCTTAATCGCCTCCATAATGCTTTGATGCTCCTCATTGGAAGCCTGTCCCCTGTCTTTTGTGGAAAGGGTTTTTTTGCGGATTCTGATTACATACTGGTGGAAGTCCTGCAAAAGATTCTGCAGCATCTTGGAATCGCAGGCTTCATATAAAATGTGATGAAACCGGTTATCCAGTTCCGCCATCTGCTCCATGTGTCCTTTGGCGGCGTGAAATCTGGCCAGGTACACGTTTTCCTCCATCTCCTCCATCTGCTCCGGCGTAATATGCTCCGTGGCAAGCCGGGCGCACATACCCTCCAGGGAAGAACGTATCATATAAATATCCTTCACATCCTTTGCCGTAATGCCCGTCACATAAGCGCCCTTGTTGGGTACAATCTGTATCAGCCCTTCCAGCTCAAGCTGCCGGAAGGCTTCCCGCACGGGCGTCCGGCTGACCCCCAGCTCTTCCCCGATGGCAACCTCCTTTAATTCCTCGTTTTCCTTATACTTTCCGTTTAAGATATCCTCCCGCAGCTTGTGGAACACCCTGCCCCTTAAAGAATATTTGTCCGTCACTTCCTGTTTTAAATCATATTTGCTCATTTTGTTTTCACTTGCTTTCTAAATTTTTTATTCATCACTTTAAGGAAATTCCAAGCTTTCCACACACTTCTTCAAGCTGCCGGGTCAGCTCGCCGTCCGTGATTACCGTCACACGACCGTCCTCATACTGCTTATCCACCCACTTTTTGATTTCCATCACAACGGGGCTGTTCTTATCAAGCCGCTTTTCGCCGGTCAGTTTAAAATAAGTATTAATCCAATGCGCAATTCCCGCAAGCCCCGACGTATTAGACACTGCGCACAGCACCGGCCTGTTTAAAAATTTGTCCGTATCAAAAATGTTGTAAATTTCCTCGTTTTTCAAAAGACCGTCCGCATGGATGCCCGCTCTTGTCACATTGAAATTCTTTCCGGCAAAAGGCGTTCTCTCCGGGATGTGATAGCCTATTTCCTTCTCGTAATACTCCGCAAGCTCCGTAATCACCGTGGTGTCCATCCCGTTCAAATCGCCCTTTAACTGCGCGTATTCAAACACCATAGCCTCCAGAGGCGTATTTCCGGTCCGTTCCCCAATCCCGAACAAAGAAGTGTTTACGCCGCAGCAGCCGTACAGCCATGCCGTGGTAGAGTTGACCACCGCCTTATAAAAATCATTGTGTCCGTGCCATTCAATCAGCTCGTGAGGTACGCCCGCATGGGTGTGCAGCGCATAAATAATCCCCTGGACACTTCTCGGGATAACCGCACCCGGATAGTTGACCCCGTAGCCCATGGTATCGCAGGCTCTCACTTTAATGGGGATTCGGTATTCCTCCATCAGCTTCATAAGCTCTAAGCAGAAAGGAACCACATATCCGTAAATATCCGCTCTGGTTATGTCCTCAAGATGGCACCTTACGCTGATTCCCTCCTCCAGACATTCCTTCACCACGCTCAGATAATGCTCCATCGCCTGCCGTCTGGTCATTTTAAGCTTTAAGAAGATATGATAATCGGAACAGCTTACCAAAATTCCGGTTTCCTTCATGCCAATCTCCTTCACCAGCTTAAAATCCTCTTTGCTGGCGCGTATCCAACTGGTGACCTCCGGAAATTCATATCCTTTTTCCATACATTTGTAGACGGCGTCCCTGTCCTTTTTGCTGTAGAGGAAAAATTCACTGGCGCGTATCATACCGTTGGGGCCGCCCAGACGATGGAGGTAATCGTAAATCGCCACAATCTGCTCCGTGGTATAGGGCGCGCGGGACTGCTGTCCGTCCCGGAAAGTTGTATCGGTAATCCAGATATCTCTGGGCATATTATGCGGTACAATTCTGTCATTAAAAGGAATCTTGGGTACTTCAGAATAGGGAAACATATTCCGGAACACATTGGGCTTTTTTACGTCATCCAATATGTACATATGCTCCTCGATTTCCAGCAGGTTATTTTTCGTGTTCAGCGACACCGGCCTGTCCATAAAAAATCTGTTCTCTTCAGCCATCACTTTCTCCTCCGCTTATTTTGTTCAAAACCTTGTATAATTGTATACAATGTGCTGGTTTCTGTCAATCACTTAGAAGAAGTAAATTTTATCTAAATCCACCAATCTGTCGCACACAGGCATTTTATCCCCCGGCATAAAGAAATACAGCCCCTTAAAATGCAATTACTGCTAAAGGGCTGATTTCCTTCTGAAGAATCTTATTTAAGCAGCTTATCAATCTGAACCATCCCCCATCCCTGCTTGTTCCAGGGTTCTTTCAAATCTCTGGAGGTATATAACAGCTTTTGCTTCGCCTGATTATTGGAGTAAAAGGGATACTTCTGAAGAAGCAGCGCCAAAGCCCCTGAAATAATGGGAGTCGCCATAGAAGTACCGCTCTTGGCAATATAAGCGTTTCGATAAGAGCGTCCCCTTCTGACAATCCCCGCGTTGCAGGAAACGATATCCGTACCGGGAGCCACCACATCCGGCTTTTTCATGGCATAGGGACTCGGGCCCCTGCCGGAATACTCCTCACAGAGATGCTCCCTATTGCCGAAGTATCCACCCTCATGGCATCCTACCGTAATCACCTGCTTTCTCGCGCCAAGGGGAGATATTGTCATGGGGTCAGGCCCCATATTCCCGGCGGCGCATACCACAATAAGCCCTCTCTCCCACGCCTCGTCCACCATAGTCACAAGTCTTTCCATTCTTTCTCTGTCCGTGTGTTCGTCCATCCCGATAGAAATATTCAATATTCTGATATCATATCTCCGTATGTTGTCAAGAATCCACTGCATTCCCCGGACCATACTCTCGACATTTCCGTCCCCCCGGTAATCCAGCACTTTCCCTACAACCAGCCTGCCAAAAGGCGCTATTCCCCTGTATTTTCCCTTTGACAGACGTCCACTGCCGCACAGGCAGCCCGCCACGTGGGTACCATGACCGCTGTCGTCATACATATTCTGTTTATTATTTATAAAATCCCTGAAAGCAATAATTCTATTATCAAAATCAGGGTGGAAAGCCACCCCGGTATCCAGCATTGCTATGGTAACGCCCCTGTTCCCACAGGAAAAACAAAGCTCATCGCTGCATCCAACCTGCCATCTTACCCGAAGCATAAAAAACTCCCGGCTTTTTTATTATAATATGCCGGGAGTTT
>CAJTMZ010000106.1 GCA_910577445.1 uncultured Lachnospiraceae bacterium
AGAGACGACGCCTTTGGCGCGCTTTCCAATCCGGGAAGCTATTTTGAAGGGAAGCAAAAGGGAAAAGAAAAATTTTCCGAAAAACACGGAAAAGGAACCAGACGGGCCGACCAGGAGATTTTAACGGCTGCCTTTTCCGATTCCCATCTGATGGATTCCTACAGTAAGACGGGGCGGTACTGCCGTTTAAATGAAAATATGACTTATCAGAAAAACCGGGGTGATAAGGACGACGCCGGGGAAGAAATATTCTGAAACTTGAAGCGGTTATTCAAAAATAAAAGTATGATAAATCGGGAGAGATTACTATGGGTTACGACGCAATACCTTATGAGAAAAGAGTGAAGGAAAATATCAGAAATTACGCACTGTCCAATCTTTACGACATGGAGGTGGTAAAGAGATATCTGGGCAGTCTGGCGGAGATTTTGGGAATCAGCATGCTTCTCACGGACCGTCACGGGGAAAAGGAAATGGTGATAGGAGACAGCTTTGTAGGATTTCACCCTGATGTGGTGAACGAGCCGGGACTGAAGCTTCGCATCCAGAACCGGACCATCGGCCACCTTTATGTGAAAGTCCTTGCGCCTTTAAAGGACGAGACGCTTGTAAACGAAATGGTGGAGGGCACCGTGGCGTTTTTGTCAAAGTACGGGGAAGAGGTTTATCTGCACAGGGAAAGCAGCATTTATCTGGAAGAGCTTGAAAAACGGTTGGAGGAGCGTCAGAGAAAGATTTCCCAGAACGAGAAGGAGGACGTTCTTACAGGGGTGTTCAACAAGCTGTATTTTGATGAAAAAATGAACCTGATTGACCGCTCCGGGGTGATTCCGGTGGAGGTCATCAATGTGAATATCAATGACTGGAAATTTGTCAACGACCATTTTGGCGACGAGGAGAGCGACAGGCTGATACAGACAGTAGCTGGCATTCTGAAGCAGGAGGCTAAGCCCGATTACGTGGTGGGAAGAATCGACGGGGACGTGTTCGGGGTTCTGATACCGATGGCGGAAGAGGGGGAAGCAAAGGAATATACGCAAAGAGTAAGAAACCGCTGCGATACATATGAGGACGCCGTTTTAGCCCCTTCTGTGGCAGTGGGCATCGTGAGCAAAACAAATGTGGAGGAAACCCTGAAAGAACGTCTCTCGGACGCGGAGTATGAAATGTTCAACAACAAGTTTGAGGTAAAGAACGCTCCGGGTTATCGGGAAAGACTGGAAAAGGGACTGAAAAAATAAAGAAAAAATAAAAATCTAAACTATTTATTAAATCATTCTTTTGTTAAGAAAGTGAGAAAACGAGAGATAACAAGAGAAAATGAGAAAAAATGGAATATATTTCAAAAAATACGGGTATAATACCGATTGCAAAGAAAAGTGTATGGAATTAATATATGGTTTAGTGATTAGCACTCAAGTTAAATGAGTGCTAACAAAGAAAAGTACATCTGCACAGAGCAAAGGAACTATAATAAAGGAGGCAGTTAAAATGAAGTTAGTACCATTAGCAGACAGAGTTGTATTAAAGCAGTTGGTAGCAGAGGAAACTACAAAGTCAGGTATCGTTTTACCTGGACAGAATAAAGAAAAACCCCAGCAGGCAGAAGTTATTGCAGTAGGCCCCGGCGGTATGGTTGACGGCAAGGAAGTAAAAATGGAAGTTAAGACCGGCGACCAGGTTATTTATTCCAAATACGCCGGAACAGACGTAAAGGTTGAAGAGGAAGAATACATTATCGTAAAGCAGAGCGATATCTTAGCGGTAATTGCACAGTAAATTGATTTTATCAGCAGCATTTGTATGAAACAACAAATATCAGGAGGCATAAAACGATGGCAAAGGAACTTAAATACGGTGCGGAAGCCCGTGCAGCACTTGAATCAGGCGTAAATCAACTGGCGGATACCGTCAGAGTAACACTGGGACCTAAAGGAAGGAACGTAGTTTTAGACAAATCCTACGGCGCTCCCCTTATCACCAATGACGGCGTTACAATCGCCAAGGAAATCGAGCTGGAGGACGCTTTCGAGAACATGGGCGCTCAGCTTGTAAAGGAAGTGGCGACAAAGACCAACGATGTAGCCGGCGACGGAACCACAACGGCAACCGTTCTTGCACAGGCAATGGTGAACGCAGGCATGAAGAACCTGGCGGCAGGCGCTAACCCCATGATTTTGAGAAAGGGTATGAAGAAAGCGACCGACTGCGCAGTGGAATCAATCGAGAAGATGAGCTCCAAAGTAAACGGCAAGGAGCATATCGCGAGAGTTGCCGCAATTTCCGCAAGCGACGACGAGGTTGGACAGCTTGTAGCCGACGCGATGGAAAAGGTATCCGGAGACGGCGTTATTACCATCGAAGAGAGCAAGACCATGCTCACAGAGCTTGATTTGGTAGAAGGTATGCAGTTCGACAGAGGCTACATTTCCGCATACATGGCTACGGATATGGATAAGATGGAAGCGGTTCTCGAGAATCCTTACATCTTAATTACAGATAAGAAAATCTCCAATATTCAGGAAATCCTCCCGCTTCTTGAGCAGGTGGTACAGTCCGGCGCAAAACTGTTAATCATTGCGGAGGATGTTGAGGGCGAAGCTCTTACAACCCTGATTGTAAATAAACTGCGCGGAACTTTCAACGTAGTTGCAGTGAAGGCTCCCGGCTACGGCGACAGAAGAAAAGCCATGCTGGAAGATATCGCAATCCTTACCGGCGGCCAGGTAATCAGCGAGGAGCTGGGACTTGACCTGAAAGAAACCACATTAGACCAGTTGGGCCATGCAAAATCCGTTAAGGTTCAGAAGGAAAATACCGTTATTGTTGACGGCGAAGGCGACAAGGCTGCCATTTCCGCAAGAATCAATCAGATTAAAGGCCAGATTGAAGAGACCACTTCCGATTTCGACAGAGAAAAATTGCAGGAAAGACTTGCCAAGCTGGCAGGCGGCGTTGCCGTTATCCGCGTAGGCGCAGCTACAGAGACAGAAATGAAGGAAGCAAAGCTTCGTATGGAAGACGCTCTTGCAGCTACCAGAGCGGCAGTGGAAGAAGGCATTATCTGCGGCGGCGGTTCCGCTTATATCCATGCGGCTAAAGATGTTGCAAAACTGGCAGATACCCTTGCAGGGGATGAGAAGACAGGCGCTCAGCTCGTACTGAAAGCATTGGAAGCTCCTTTGTTCCACATCGCGGCAAATGCAGGTTTGGAAGGCAGCGTTATTGTCAACAAGGTAAGAGAATCCGAGGTTGGCGTAGGATTTGACGTTCTGAAGGAGGCATATGTAAACATGATTGACGCCGGCATTCTTGACCCCGCCAAGGTGACAAGAAGCGCTCTGCAGAACGCGACAAGCGTTGCATCCACTCTCCTTACAACGGAATCCGTTGTTGCAAACATCAAGGAAGACGCTCCCGCAATGCCCGCAGGCGGCGGAATGGGCGGTATGATGTAAGCAGACCGTGGGTATATTAGAGGAAACAGGCTGATTGTGGCATGCACAGGAGGCGGTTTTCGGGAATATGATTAGGAAAGCAGGTATGTGTCTTTTGGGATGCATATCTGCTTTTTTGACTTCGAGAACCCCTCTCACCAGGCATTGACGAATTTTACAAAAAAATATATAATAGCTTCAATTGGGTATGATATGCATATGATGAAAGTATCTGGTATTTTCAGGCGCAAATCGGCAGCTCAAATAAGAATGAAGGTTTTATATGACGGAAGAAAAATACACAAAATATTCAAAAAGTGGAATCGTGATAGATGACGGACGGATTGAAGCCATCCGGGAATTTCAAAGTCCCGAGCAGCTCTACAGGGACCTTATTTTGCGTGTCCAGAAATACCATCCCTCCGATGATATTTCACTGATTGAAAAAGCATACACTCTGGCGGCCAGGGCGCACCAGAATCAGGTGCGCAAATCCGGGGAGCCGTATATTATCCATCCTTTATGCGTGGCAATCGTGCTTGCCGATTTGGAGATGGATAAGGAAACCATAGCGGCGGGGCTTTTGCATGATGTGATAGAAGACACCATTATGACGGAGGATGAAATAGGCACGCAGTTCGGAAGCGATGTGGCGCTTTTAGTTGACGGCGTGACCAAGTTAGAGCAGCTTCAGTTTACCAGTGAACACGGCGATAAGACTTTTGACCGTCTGGAAATGCAGGCGGAAAATCTGCGGAAGATGTTCCTGGCCATGGCAAAGGATATCCGTGTGATTATTATTAAGCTGGCGGACAGACTGCACAACATGCGCACCCTGAAATATAAAAGCCCGGAGAGCCAGCAGCGAATCGCAAGGGAAACCATGGAAATCTACGCGCCCATTGCCCAGCGGCTCGGGATTTCAAAGATAAAGGTGGAGCTTGACGATTTATCCCTCAAATATCTGGAGCCGGAAGCCTATTATGATTTGGTTGAAAAAATTGCCATCCGGAAGAGCGAGCGGGAGGCTTATATCCAGACCATCGTGGACGAGGTCAGTTCCCATATTGCGAAAGCGGGCATCAGCGCCAAAATCGATGGGCGGGTGAAGCATTTCTTCAGCATTTACAAGAAGATGAAGAACCAGAGCAAGACCATCGACCAGATATATGATTTGTTCGCGGTGCGTATTATCGTGTCCTCGGTGAAGGACTGCTATGCGGCTCTTGGGGTGATTCACGAGATGTATAAGCCCATACCGGGACGTTTTAAGGATTATATTGCCATGCCCAAGGCGAATATGTACCAGTCGCTGCATACGACGCTGATTGGAGCAAACGGGCAGCCCTTTGAAATCCAGATTCGTACCTACGAGATGCATAAGGCCGCGGAATACGGCATTGCCGCCCACTGGAAATATAAGGTGGCTTCGGACGGCAAAAAGATAGAGGATTCCGAGGAGGAAAAGCTTTCCTGGCTCCGCCAGATTTTAGAGTGGCAGCAGGATATGTCGGATAACAGGGAGTTCATGCGGCTCCTTAAAAGCGATTTGGATTTGTTTTCCGACAGCGTTTACTGCTTTACCCCGAAGGGAGAGGTGAAAAACCTTCCCGCCGGTTCCACGCCCATTGATTTTGCCTACTGCATTCACAGCGCGGTGGGAAACCGGATGATTGGCGCAAGGGTCAACGGCAAGCTGGTAACCATTGATTACGAGATTAAAAACGGCGACCAGTTGGAAATACTGACCTCCCAGAACTCCAAAGGACCAAGCCGTGACTGGCTGAACGTAGTCAAGAGCACCCAGGCAAAAAATAAAATCAATCAGTGGTTTAAAAACGAGTTTAAGGAAGAAAATATTGTCAAGGGCAAGGAGCTTTTAAACGCCTACTGTAAGGCAAAGAGCATCAATATTGCCGAAATCATAAAACCTGAATATATGGAAGTCATTATGCGCAAGTACGGCTTCCGGGACTGGGATTCCGTGCTTGCGGCCGTAGGACACGGCGGCCTTAAGGAAGGCCAGATTATCAATAAAATGCTTGAGGTTTATGAGAAGAACCACAAGAAGGAAATGACCAATGAGGAGGTTCTTGCGGCGGTTGCGGGAAACGATTTTTCCAGAGAATCCGCTCAGGTCCGTTCCAAAAGCGGAATCACGGTGAAAGGGATTCACGACGTGGCCGTCCGTTTTTCCAAGTGCTGTTCTCCCGTGCCAGGGGACGAAATCGTGGGATTCGTCACAAGGGGAAGAGGCGTTTCCATCCACAGGACGGACTGCGTCAACGTTATCAATCTGCCTGAGCCGGAGAGGGTGCGGCTGATTGACGCGGAATGGCAGGGTTCCCCTGACGAGGCAAGCGGGGAGAAATACCTTGCGGAGATTATGATTTACGCCAACAACAGAAACGGCCTTCTGGCGGATATTTCCAGAGCGCTGACGGAAAAAGACATTGACATTTTATCCATGAGCACCAGAGTAAATAAGCAGGGAATTGCCACACTGGCAACATCCTTTGAAATCAGCAACCGGGCGGAGCTGAACCGGATTATCGACAAGATTGCCGGAATTGAGAGCGTGCTGGATATAGAGAGAACTACCGGCTGAGCGTATGCGGTTTTGTACGCTTTAGCAAAGAGCGGCGGCGCAATACATGCATTGCCGCATAGAGGGAATAACGGAAAGGAGAAATATGGCGGAATTAAAAATCGGAAGAATAACACTGGGCGTCTGCCAGACAAACTGCTATTTTGTATACGAAGCGGGCAAAAAAGAAGCGATTGTTTTTGACCCGGCGGATAAAGGAGATTATATTTATAACCGGCTACGGGACAACGGCTTTTCGGTGGCGGCCATTTTGCTGACCCACGGCCATTTCGACCACATCTGGGGAGTGGAGGAGCTTAAGGCTCTTTCCGGCGCAAAGGTGTACGCTTATGAAGAGGAAAAGGAAGTCTGCGAGGACGCGGTTTTAAACGTATCCGGAAATGTGGGCAGAGCCTGTACGGTGAAGGCCGACGTCTACGCAAAGGACGGGGAAGAAATTACCGTTTCGGGAATAGCCTGCCGTCTGATTGCGACGCCCGGGCATACGAAAGGGAGCTGCTGCTATTATTTTGAAAGTGATAAAATATTAATCAGTGGGGATACTTTATTTCAGGAATCAGTGGGGAGAACGGATTTGCCTACCGGCAGCATGGGCACGCTGGTGCGTTCCGTCAAGGAAAAGCTGTTTCCGCTTCCCGAAAGTGTGAAGGTTTATCCGGGACACGGAGATTCCACCACGATTGGACACGAGAAGAAATATAACGCTTTTATCTGATAAGTTTGAAATGGAAAATACAACAGTAGAAAGAGAGGAAGAAAATGACTTTAAGGAGAAAATGGCTATTGGCAGTAATTGGTCTGTCAATTGGACTGGCAGTTTCAGGATGCGGAAAAGAGGAGGAGGACAACAGCCAGCCTCAGATTACGGTGGAGCCTATTCCCACGGCGACACAGCAGCCGGAGGAAGAGCCGGAACCGGAGGAGGATACGTCAGGCACGCAGAGGGAGGTTGTGGACGGAAAAATGCAGAGCTACCTGACCGGAGAGTGGAAGGACGAAAAGGTAGTGAACAGACGTCCCATTGCGGTTATGGTGCCCAACAATGCGCCGGCTCTCCCGCAGTACGGTATTTCCAGGGCAAGCATTATCTACGAAGCGCCCGTGGAGGGAAGAATTACCAGACTGATGCCTGTGTTTGAGGATTTTGACGATTTGGAGAGAATCGGGCCTGTGAGAAGCAGCCGTGATTACTATATTTATATTGCCATGGGTTATGAAGCGATTTACTGTAACTGGGGACTTGCCGTGCCTTATGTGGAGGAGCTGATTAACAGGGATACCGTACAGAACATCAGCGCCGCGGTTCAGGGAATCCACAATCCCGCCGACGAGGCGTTCGGCAGAGTAAGCCGTCCGGGCAAAGCCACGGAGTTTACCGGTTATCTTTTTATCGACGGAATGCTAAAGGCTGCGGAACGTCTTGGCTATGACTGGGAGTATGACGACGAGCATGTAGCGCCGTTTCTATTTGCCGCCGACGATAAGAGGGCGGAAGAAAATTATGCCGGTGAAAAGGACGCGACTATGATTTATCCCGGCGGACAGTCCGGTAACCAGAGCGGATACGGCGCGTATAATCCTTATTTTGAATACCATGAGGACGAAGGGGTTTACTACAGATACCAGGACGGCAGCGCGCAGATTGACGAGCTGGACGGCAGCCAGCTTAAGGTTTCCAACGTGATACTGCAGTATTGCCACGGCGAGGTAAGGGACGCCCACGATTATCTTGCGTTTGGCGTTCACGGCGATGGAAAGGCCATTGTCTTTACCGGCGGAAAAGCCATTGAAGGCACCTGGGAGCGGTTTGACGGCGACTCCACACCGGCAAAATTCCTCGACAAAGACGGAAAGGAAATCGTATTCAATCAGGGAAAAACATGGATTTGCAATATCTGGGACGAATATGGCGAATTTGTGGAATATAATTAAACAGCAGGGAAAGGACGGGTCAGAGCATCTTAGTCCAATCCGGAAGAAATACCCGTGGTTTACAACCGCGGGTATTTTGTGTATAATGGTGTTCGTGGCACATTGAAAATTAAATAAGCGGTGATGAAAACTGTCATTGTTTCCCCATCTAGCGCCATGGCCTTTTGCAGAAACGGAAAGCGGGATGTTTTCTGAGAGTAGGAAGAAAACATTCTGTGGCTTTACGAAGGATGAAAAGGCTGACGAGGGAAAGAGTTATCGAAAATTCGGCGGATGCTCTTTCGTACGCCTCCGGTGCGAGATATACCGGCAAATATGCGGGTAACCGCAAAACAAATACGGTATAACAGGAGGGTATGTGAAATGAAAATTCAGGGCGGCAAAGAACACTGCCCGGGATTACCTATATCTCACATTGACCGCGGACGGCACAGCAAAATGTTGTGTCATAAAGCGGAAACAGCTATAAAATAAATGGAAACGAATATAAAAACAGAAAGATGAGGGAAACAATATGTGCGGAATCATTGGATATACAGGAAAAGGAAAGGCGGCTAAGATTATGCTTGACGCCCTTGAGATTTTGGAATACAGAGGTTATGACAGCGCCGGGATTGCGCTTTTAAACCGGGGCGTGACGCAGATTGTCAAGGCGGCGGGAAGAGTGAAGGATTTGCGGAAACTCTGTGAGGACAAAAAGCCGGAGGGACAGTGCGGAATCGGCCATACGAGGTGGGCGACTCACGGGGGCGTGTGCGACGAAAACGCCCATCCCCACAGATTCGGCAGCGTCACGCTGATACATAACGGCATTATCGAAAATTACAGGGAACTCATTGAAAAATATTCTCTGGAGAGAGCGCTCAAATCCGAGACGGACAGCGAAGTGGTGGCTGCGGTTTTAGAGCACTTTTATACAGGGGACCCTTATTCGGCAATCCGGAGAACCGTGCTTAAGCTTAAGGGAACCTTTGCCCTTGCCATTATGTTTGACGACCAGCCTGACCAGATTTTCGCGGTCCGGAACGTAAGCCCGATTGTGGCCGCGGTGACGGATGAGGGGGCCATTTTATCCTCCGATGTGGCGGCGATTGTGCCGCATTCGACGGATTATTTTGTGTTGCCTGAATTTCATGTGGTCTGCTTAAAACCGGGAAGCGCTGAGATGTTTGATTTGTCAGGAGACAAGGCTCAGATAGAGTGGCTGAAAGTGGACTGGGACGTGAGCCGCAGCGGCAAGGAGGGATATCCTTTTTATATGGAAAAGGAAATCATGGAGCAGCCGGAGGTTATCGGGGAGACCATTCTGCCCCGAATCAGGGACGGAAAGCCGGATTTTTCCGAGGAGGGAATACCCGACGCCATGCTTGCGGACTGTAAGCGTATCTGCGTGATTGCCTGTGGAACCGCCATGCACGCGGGGCTTGTGGGAAAGAGCCTGATTCAGGCTATGATTGGGATTCATGTGGATGTGGTGATGGCTTCCGAGTTTATGTATAACGACCCTGTGGTGGATAAAAATACGCTGGTGATTGCCATTTCCCAGTCGGGAGAGACCATTGACACGCTGGAAGCGCTTAAATTCGCGAGAAAATGCGGTTCCCCCAGCATTTCCATTGTAAACGTAAAGGGGGCTTCCATCGCCCGCGCTAGCGAGTACGTGATTTACACCAACGCCGGGCCGGAGATTGCGGTTGCCAGCACCAAGGCGTATACCACCCAGTTGGCGGTGCTGTATCTGATTACGGCCAGAATGGCCATAGCAAGAGGGCTGTGGAGCGGGGAGGAGCTTTTAGATTATATGAAAGAGCTCCAAAGAGTGCCGGAAGTGATGCGGCGGATTCTGGACACAAAAGATGAAATCCATCGTCTGGCAGGTTCGATTCTGAACGCCCGGGACGTCTTTATGATAGGAAGAGGGCTGGATTATTCCATTTTGCTGGAAGGCTCTCTGAAACTGAAGGAGGTTTCTTATATCCATTCGGAGGCTTATGCCTCAGGGGAACTGAAACACGGGACAATTGCGCTGATTACAGAGGATACCCCTGTGGTCGCAGTGGTGACCCAGGATAAGTTAAAAAGCAAGGAGCTGTCAAATATCCGGGAGGTTCAGTCAAGAGGAGCCAGAGTGGTGCTTTTAATCAAGGAAAATGAAACCCTGGACGAGGGCGGACAGTGGAGCTGCGTTTACCGGCTCCCGAAGATGGCGGACCCCTTTATGGTTATGCCGGCGTCCATAGTACTGCAGTTGATTGCCTATTACGTGTCATTGGATAAGGGGCTGGATGTGGATAAGCCGAGAAATCTGGCGAAGGTAGTCACGGTGGAGTAGGAAACCGGAGAAAGTAACAGGATAAAGGGAGAGTCTTGCTTTTGCGGGGCGCCCGCTTACAGCGGCGGCAGAGACTGGCCGCCTGGCAGATAAACAGTATGATAATGAGAGAAAGTAAGGGAAACAATGACAGAGATGAAAAGAAAAGATACAATTGAAATCACCGTAAACGAGGCAGGGTTTGAGTACGATATCCATTCGCTGGTAAAAGCCTTTTATCCTGCCGGCAATGTAAAAGTATCCGCTATGCCCTGTGGGCCGGAAAAAGAGCCCGATTTATCCGGCGCGGATATGGCTTTTCAATTTACAAAAGGAGCTGTTTTGCTTTTCCTGAAAAAAGAAGAGAGTAAGACGGCTTCTTTTGCAGCGGAAAAATCTTCAGAAGACAATCTTTTTGAGGAAAATTACTTTGTTGAAAAACTGTCTGCGGATTTGTCGGACGAACCGCCCCGGCCGGAGGTAAAAAACCGGATAAAAAGGCTGATTTACGAAGCGCTTTCCAGAGATACCGGCAGGCAGCTTCCCTGGGGAACGCTGACGGGAATACGGCCCGTGAAAATCCCCATGACCTTGCTTGAGGAGGGGAAGGCGGAACCGGAAATCATTGCCTGTATGAAGAAAAATTACCTTATCAGCGACGAGAAGGCCGATTTGGCTCTTAAGATTGCACGGCGGGAAAAGGCGCTTTTGGAGACCCTTCACTATGAAAACGGCTACAGCCTGTATATCGGAATTCCTTTCTGCCCCACCACCTGCCTGTACTGCTCTTTTACTTCCTATCCTCTTGTCTCATGGAAAAAAAGAGTGGGAGAGTATCTGGACGCGCTGGAAAAAGAGATAGATTATGCGGCAAAAAGCCACAGAGGGAAAATACTGGATACCATTTACATCGGCGGAGGAACCCCGACGACCCTGGAACCTTTTCAGATGCAAAGGCTTCTTGAGAAAATAAAAGGAAGCTTTGACCTGTCCCATTTAAAGGAATTTACCGTGGAAGCCGGACGCGCGGACAGCATTACGCCGGAAAAAATGGAGGTTTTAAAACGCAGCGGCGTTACCAGAATTTCCGTAAATCCTCAGACCATGAAGCAGGAAACCCTTGATTTGATTGGCAGAAGGCATACGGTAGAGCAGGTAAAGGAAGCCTTTGCCATGGCGAGAAGCGCAGGGTTTTCCAACATCAATATGGATATTATTTTGGGGCTACCCGGAGAAAATGCCGGGGACGTGCGCCATACCATAGAGGAAATAAGAAAGCTGAACCCGGACAGCCTGACCGTCCACTCACTGGCAATCAAGCGGGCCTCGAAGCTCAGCCAGTGGATTGCGGAAAACGGGATTTCCGCCCTGAACAACACGGAAGAAACCATGGAAATCACCGCAAAGGGAGCGGCCGGGATGGGAATGGAGCCTTATTATCTTTACCGTCAGAAAAACATGTCCGGCAATTTCGAGAACGTGGGGTATGCGAGGGAAGGGAAGTTTGGGATTTACAATATTTTAATCATGGAGGAGAAACAGAACATTGTGGCTCTCGGCGCAGGCAGCATCAGCAAACGGCTCTTCCCGGGCGGGAGGATTGAGCGGTGCGAGAATGTTAAGGAAGTGGCGCAGTATATCGAGAGAATCGATGAGATGATTGAGAGGAAACGGAAACTTCTTGAAGATTAAAAAGAGTTTCTGTTGTACATCAAATTTTTACTAAGTGGTACTGAATAATACTTGATGATGTAGAGGAACAACTTAACAGCGCCTAAAGGACAATCTTATTCTAGTGAATAGGGCTGTCCTTTTTTGTTATAGTCAATTATCAAGATGTGGTAGAATAGAGCCATTAAACAATTCTATAAAATGGGACTGATAGCAGAAAAACAGCAGTTGCAACTAATAGTTGCCATACAGTTGCCCCTAATTTCTATATAGTTGGTAGAGTGCAACTGGATAAATCAGTATATTATTGCTATCAGAATTATACGGAGGTGCGTAATATGAATGAAAATCAATTAGCGGAAAATCTTATGTACTATCGCAAAAAGAAAGGACTGTCACAGGAAAAAATTGCGGAATATTTGGAGGTCAGCCGTCAAGCCGTAACCAAATGGGAAACTAATACTTCAAAACCAAATTCTGACAATTTAATTAAGTTAGCACAATTATTTGAAGTTGATGTTGATACATTGCTGGGGAATGGGGATGGGGAAAAATCATCAACACAAGGGGAAGTATCAATAGGAAAAATATCATGGGTTTTTATAGGTATATCTGTTTTGTGTATTTTGGCATATATCATTCAAAGTGCATTAACGGATATTTTTAGCGTTGGGATATTCATCTGTATGTTTATTCTATGTATTCCAATACAACTGTTCCTGCATATCTATTTTTCCAATGCGATAAAAAATAATGCTTTTAACGGAATGGCAGGATTTGATGACAAGATAGAGTATAATATTTTTGAAGTGAAGAAACTGCTTGTACAGATTAATTTGCATATTGGAATCATGTCTACTGTATATATTTTTCTGCTTTGTGTGATAAATGGGGTAAATTTGAAAATGCAATGGTTTAATGGCATTCTGATAGTTGCATATACACTGAATTTTATCACAAGCATAGAAATGAGCAACTACAAAATGATAGATAAAATCTATCGCAGAGAAGATGACAGGAAACGTGCCAAACGCAGTATTCCAGTAACTGCAATATTTTCCCTGTTACTATGTGCAGGGATAGGAATAGCGGTTATTGTATTTGAAACAAAGGGAATTGAGAATAATACACTGCCTGCGATGAAAATATGTGGATTGCTGCTTTTGGGTATAATGAGTGCAACCACTGGATTCTTATTTGAAAACAGCAAAATAAAAAAGTGGAATCCTGCAAATACAAACTATAGAACAAATAAAGTAAGTATAATCAGTTTGCTTATATGTGTGATAATGTATGGGCTGATGTGTGTTGTATAAGATACATGGAGCATTTTTCTGATTTATTTGTAAATATTTGTGAAATGACCAATAAAGGGCAGAAAATGTCGTTTCATGCAGGAAAGATTGTAATTGCGGCAAAAATAGGGATAATGGAAATTGTCGTTGATTTCACAGAACGGAAAAAGAAAATATTGTTGAGCAAATAGAGGAGATATTATGAAAAAGAGCATTTCAAAAAAGATGTTTGCGTTGTCTGTGTTTATGTCTGCCGGTATTCTGTTGACTGGCTGCTCTGGTACAGCAGCAGAACCTTCGGAGAGTAAACCGACGGGAAGCAGCACAGACGTGATGCAGGGAAGTGCCTGGAGTAACGGAGGGGCGGAATCTGGAACAAACCATATCAGTGAGAAGCTGTCCGATAAGCTGGTAATTGATGCGGAGGTAGTTTTGCCGAAAGAGCAGGTATATAGCGTGTATGCGTTGACAAAGCAGGCGTTTCCGAGAGAAGATTTAGATGCTTTTTTCGGAGCGTCGGAAGCAGTCGTAACGGTTCACCCGGAATGGGTGGGGGCATATTCTGCAAAAACGGAAGAGGGCGGATACTTTAGTACGGACCCCTATGGAAATTTTACATATGCTAAGGACGAGGAAAGGGACGACTACATCGTATATTTGGTGGAATCCGCATATTATAATGCTGGCAGTTGCTCTTTCCAGAAGGAAGAAATACCGGATTTGTCCTTCCTAAACGCAGAGAATGCCATTCAGATGGGAAAGGAAAGGATTAAGGAACTGACCGGACAGGATTCGGAGGTTCTTGCTGCTTATGCTCTGAACCGGGAAATACTAACAGAGTTGGAGGAGGAGTATAGGCAGACTCAGAAAT
>CAJTMZ010000107.1:0-11384 GCA_910577445.1 uncultured Lachnospiraceae bacterium
CCAAAACCGCCGTCCGATATTCATATTATATAAAATTTTTTTATGATATATGCTGTGAAATCCAGTCAACATATTTGCCGCGTTTCATCAGCGCCAGTTTGTATTTTTCGCCGTCTTTCATCGTAATCAGAACGCCAAAGGGAAAAAAGGGCGGCGTCATGCAGGTTTTAACCGACTGAATGTCTTTCATTTCAATTTCCCAACTGACGCTTTCCGTTCCTATCAGCCCGGAAGCCATGAACGCGATGCGCTGGTCGGTAAAATACACCTTTCCGGATACCTGCCTGCTAATCGTCTGCTTCGGCGATTTCCAGCAATCCCCCGTTACTCTTTCCGCGAACACTTTTTCGCCTGCCCGTGCTTCAAATACTGCTTTTGCCATAAAACATTCCTCCGTATTTATATTTTGCATTTATACTTTCATACGCAGATTTACCAGAATACATGATTTCCAATCACATATCCTTCTCTTGCCCCCGCCCGTCTGAAATGGGTCGCGCCGCCGACTGTGGTCTCCCCGTTTATCGACGCCTGCGCTGCCTGAAGGCACGCATCCGGGACATTTCCCGCATATACTCTCGCCACCTTGCCGGTAAGCGCCGGTGTAAACTGACCGGAAGCATAAATAACCGAATGAATGGTATTGGGATAAGCGCCGCTTTTTACTCTGTTCATAACGACGGCTCCCACGCCCACCATTCCCTCGTAGGGCTGATTGCCGGCCTCGCAGTAAATCAGAGCTCCCAGAAGCCTTACCTCGTCGGCGTCCGCCGCCACGGCTCCGCGGTTTGCCTTGCGGGCCTCTTCTTCCGCTTTCTTTTTCCGCTCTTCCTCCTCCCGTTCCCTGGCCTTAATCACTTCCATGGTTTCGCCTTCGTCAATATGGAAACGGACGTTTACATATTCGGAGTTTACATATCCCACATCTCCGTTAAAGTCCACGCTAATCCAGCCGTCCTTTACGGTATCAATAAATTCAACGGAATCCTCATAGGCCAGAAGTCCGTAAACCTCGGCATTTTCATCAGGCTCCATTCTAACGCGGACCGCTTCCACATCCAGCGTCACAATCCAGTTGCCCACGTCCTCCGCCATGCCCTTGGCCTCCTCTCCGAAGAGAAGATACTCATCCTTTGCCCAGCCAATCACATTGCCTGATTTCAGTTTCGTCCATCCGTCCCGGCGTTCTAAAATCGTGCCGCCGCAGTCCCTGTAGAGAACCCCCACCTTATCGGAATCCTCATCGGCCTGGCCGCGGACGTTCAGCGCGTTCTGCACGTTCGCCATGGTCAGCTCCTGCTCCATCCGCTCCTTTTCCGCCTCAAACTTCTCGTTAATATCCAGCGTTTCCTGTACTTCCTCAACGGTTTCCCCGCTGCTGAGCGCGCTGGGGTCCAGCACCTCCGCAACGCCTACGCTTAAAAAATTGTAGCCTTCCTTATCATTTGCCTGAACGGTTATTGTTGCTGTCGCAAAGAAAAAAACGGCTGCCGCAAACGGCATCAGCACCGCTCCCGGCAATCTGTGAAATATTCTCTTTACCAATTCTTCCACCGCCGGCAATAACTTTCTGGGTTTCATTTTTACAACCATGCTCCTTTCTAAAGCCCGGAGACTTTGCGCGCAGCACAAATCTCCAGATTGAAAATTTCAACTTTCAATCTTTACCTTCCGATACTCTGTAAGCTTCCATAATTTTATCTATATATGAAAGTATTGTTACAGAATTATTACATCAGGTATGAATCCCATATTAACAAATCAACTCTATTTTGTCAAGTTTTTGGCTTTAGAAGTATAAAAAGCACTTAATCTTCCGCGGACATGTTACGATTTTTTTACATTATTACATAATTTGCGACATAAATTTAAACCCTTTTTGTCATTCTAATGTACCCAAATTCACCGTCTTCAATTATCAATACTCTGCTCATCTTTCACCCACTTTTCTATTACGCAGCTATGAGGCTTATCTTTGTTATTCTTATCATAGTTTATCCCCACCAGTAGAACCTCGCCCGCATATCCCTCAAGCGCCTTTATATATTCCCGCTCTTTTATCTGTCTGATGGCCGTATCGGCAGACTTATCGTATTTCAGCTCGATAACAAGCGCAGGCTTGTTTACGGAGGGAAGCGGCAGAAAAACAATGTCTGCAAAGCCACGGCCCGTTGGCAGTTCCCGGATAAGCCTGTAGTCCTTCCTTGCACTGTAGTAGGCAAGGCCAATGGCGCAGCTAAGGGAATTTTCATCATTGTAGGCCAGAATCGAAGCCGCCTCACTGTGCGCCCTGTCAAGCCCCTCGGCAACGCTTTCCGCATCGCCGCTAAGCGTATCTCCAAGCAGCTTTTCGGACGCTTTCAGCACCCGCATAATTTCTGCCCATCCGCCGACGCTCATGGCGTTCTCAAATTCTTCAATGATTTCCTTATTGGGAATAAATGCCTCTTTTTCCTCGGAGTCGTACCCCAGGTACCCCAGATGAATCAACAGGGTCAGCACGTCGTCTCTGGTGTTGAATGTATGCATGTCATTCTGGAAGCTGCGCGTATTGACCGAAACGCTCCCGCCCCCCAGCATCCGCACGATATCCCCCTTAAGCCCTTCAAAATCCATATCCATATAGATTTTAAGCGCTTCATAGGTTTCCGTGGCCGTCCAGTAATTTGAAAATTTATGGCGGCGCATTGCCTCCACAACGGACTTTGGATTATAGATATGTTTAAAGTCCGTCAGTTCATATCCGTCATACCAGTTTTTAGTTTTGATAAAATCCATCCCAAAACGCTGGCAGAGTTCTCTGACTTCCGGCTCTGTAAAACCGGTATATTCCTCAAAAACGCTCTGGTCCGTCATGGAATATTCCGAGAACATATTCAGGGCGGAATGTTTCCCGTACTTTTTAACAGGAAGAATCCCCGTCATATAGGCAAGCGCCACATAGGGCTGGTCTTTCAGAAGATTGCGCAGAAAATCAAGGTACTGCTTCTGAAGTTCTTCCGCCTCCTGCCTCTCACGCATCACGCAGTCCCATTCGTCAATCAGGAAAACGAATTTTTTGCCTGTATCCGCATAAATTTGTTCTAACGCTGCCGCAAGAATGGTTTCCTGTTTCGAAAACAATTCTCCGTACACTTTTCGTATTTCATTGAGAACAGTCTGTTCCAGATAATCCGTAACCGATTGCCCCTTTGCCCGAATCAGAAATTGCTGCATATTCAAAAAAATCACGTCATACCGGTTCAGATGCTCTCCGAAAGCCGGTTCCTTTTCTATCTTTTTTCCTGCAAACAATTCCCCTGAATCGCACCCCAGACTGTAATAGGCGGCAAGCATCCGGAGCGCCATGGATTTGCCGAAACGCCGGGGCCTGCTGACGCAGATAAATTTCTGTTCTGTGCATAAATATCTGTTTGTATACGCGATTAATCCTGTCTTGTCCACATAAATTTCTGAACGAATCGCTTCCGCGAATCCGTCGTTACCCGGATTTAAATAGATTCCCATACCATACCCTCCTGGCGTCTTAGTTCCTTCTCCGATACTCCCCTGACGCCCTATACAGCAGCAGCGCTGCGGACACGGCGGCGTTTAAGGATTCCAGCCTGCCTTCCATGGGAATTTTCAGCCAGACATCCGCCAGACCGGCCGTTTCCCGCTTAAGCCCGCTGCCCTCGTTTCCTATAAGAAAAGCGCTGCCGCCCTCATAGGAAATCTCATCATAATATTGTTCCCCTCTCAGGTGGGCCGCATATACCGTAATCCGATTCTGTCTGAGCGTGTCAATCGCCTCCGAAAGTTCCTCCACGTACAAAAAGGGAACCCGGTACAAAGAGCCCATGGTGGAACGGATGGTTTTGGGATGATAGATATCCGCCGTTTTCCTGCTCATAATCACGCCGTCCACTCCCGCTCCCTCTCCTGTGCGCAGCATGGTTCCCAGATTGCCGGGGTCCTGAATGTCCTCCAGCAGAAGAAAAAGAGGGGGCCGTCCGCCCTTTTGCCGCCTTTTTAGCGCGGCCTCTAGCATTTCCTCAAGGGTATAGGAAAACTGCTTCATCACGAATAAAAGTCCCTGGGGCGTCTGGGTATCGGAGGCTTTCCTGAACACTTCGTCGGATACCTGCTCCACATAAATTCCCTTTTCCATACAGGTGTGAAGCTTTTCCCACGCAAATAACAGGGGCATACCGCCCTCTCCCTCCGCCGCCGCTTCGCCCGCTGTATCCGCCGTTTTGCTTTCTTCCTTACGGTCCCTGTCTGCCTCCTCCATCATCCGCCAGAGAAAGGCGCTTACATATACTTCCTTTATCCGCTCGTAAGGGGCTTCCGCAAACATTTTTATTCCCTCTGCAGGGAAAAGCCCTTCTTTATTTCTTGCCCGGCTTTTTTCCCGAAGAAGGACAAGATGCTTAATTTTGGGATTTGATACGCTTTCAATCATAATTTTTTGATTCCAGTTCCGCTTCGCCCCTCCCAGCACACCTGCAGTAAAGCGTTTTCCGGCCGCTTCGCGTCCTGAAATCGCTTTGTGCGCTGTGCGGGGCTTCGCTGTTTTTTATACAAGAAACGCCGACATATGCCGGCGCTTAACTGTCTGATTATTTCTTACTGTGATAACAATCTGCTCACCTGATACTGATATTCGGGAATCTGCTTTTGCATATTCAGGGCTTCCTCAATATCAAAGTCCACAAACTGTCCTTTCTGGTATCCTACCACCCTGTTGCTCTTTCCCTCGCAGAGGATATCGGTGGCGTAGGAGCCCATGATAGAGGCATAGAAACGGTCCTTACAGGTGGGCGAGCCGCCCCTTTGCATGTAACCCAAAATGGTTGCTCTCGTCTCAATACCGGTAGCCGCTTCGATTCTTCTTGCCATGGAAGTGGAATGCCCGATTCCTTCCGCGTTTACGATGATGTGGTGGGTCTTTCCTCTTTTACGGTTGGTAATAATATTGTTAATGATGTTCTGCTCTTTGAAGTCATACCTCTCAGGAAGAAGAATATCCTCCGCGCCGTTTGCCACGCCGCACCATAATGCGATATAGCCCGCGTTTCTTCCCATAACCTCGATGATATTGCATCGCTCGTGGGAGGAAGACGTGTCCCTTACCTTGTCGATAGCCTGCATGGCCGTGTTCACGGCTGTGTCAAAGCCAATGGTGTATTCCGTACATGCAATGTCAAGGTCAATGGTTCCCGGAAGCCCGATTGTATTGATTCCCTGCCGCGCCAGTGCCTGCGCGCCCCGGTAAGAACCGTCTCCGCCGATAACCACCATACCGTCGATTCCATGCTTTCTGCAGATTTCAGCCGCCCGCTCCTGAACCTCCGGAAGCTTAAATTCCGTACAGCGGGCCGTACCCAAAATCGTTCCGCCCCTTTGAATGATATCGGAAACGTCCTTTTTTTCCATATCGACAATTTCTTCGTTTAAAAGGCCCTGATAGCCCTTTTTAATTCCCTTGACTTTTACTCCGTTGCCGATTGCCTTACGCACCACCGCACGGATAGCGGCATTCATACCCGGCGCATCGCCGCCGCTGGTCAAAATACCAATGGTTTTAATTTCTTTTGCCCCTTGTGCCATAAGTAGATACCATCCTTTCTTTCCTGCTTATTTTACCTCTATTTCCTGCCATTTTCAATATTTTTATGCCTCTTTCCTCACATCCCACACAATCTTAATATTATCGTCCCCGTACTTTGCCGCAAGCCGCCGTGAAAGCGTCTCGTCGGCGCTTACGTTTCTGGCAGGCGGCAGCTTTTTCATGGCCTTTAACGCTTCTATATAAATAACCACACTGTCGTTTCCGTCGGAATCGGCCAGAAGGGAAAGCAGTTCGTCGCTTGCTTTCTCGTACTCCTCTTTCGTGCGGAACTTAATCCACAGCTTTCTGGGAATTTCATCAAAGCCGGTAATCCGCTCGCAGATAAGCTTTCCGTCCTTATCTTCCTCCAAAGACACCCTTCCCCGCACGAAAACTTTGTTTTCCTCCGTAAGCTTTGCGCTGTATCTTTCGTAATCCCTCGGAAAAACCACCACCTCAATGCTGCCCAGCAAATCTTCCAACTGGAGAAATGCCATCACCTTATCGTTTTTCGTGTACTTAATCCGCTTGTCCGCAATCATGCCGCCCACAACGACCGACGCGTTATCCCGCACTGCCGGCTCGCCGTTTTCGTCATCCAGCATAAAATCCGCCGTGGTGTTGGTGATTCCCTTTTTCCAGAGCGCCTCCCATTCCTCTAAAGGATGGCCGCTTACATAAATGCCCAGCACCTCCTTTTCAAAAGAAAGCATCATCTCCTTGGAGTATTCCCCCACGTCCGGCAGCTTTACGTCGTAGGCGTCCTTTTCCTCCTCGTCCACAATGTCAAAAAGGCTCATCTGCCCGGCCATGTTGTTTTTCTTATCGTGGACAATGCTGTCCATAATCTGCACATAGGCGCTCATAAACTGCTTCCGTGTTCCGGGAAGGCTGTCAAAAGCGCCCGCCTTGATAAAGTTTTCAATGGCCTTTTTGTTCACTTCCTTGTCCGCCATTCTGGTGATGAAATCCTTCAGATTGGTATAGGGGCCTCTTTCGCTCCGCTCCTCCACCACCGCGTCAATCACAGGGCGTCCGATGCTTTTAATGGCGGTAAGCGCATAGCGGATGGAATTGCCGTCCACGGAAAATCCCCGCTCCCCCTGATTGATATCCGGCGGCAGAATGGTAATCCCTATACTCCGGCACACCATAATATACTCCGCCACTTTTCGGGGATTGTCAATTACCGAAGTCATAAGAGCCGCCATAAACTCTACCGGGTAGTAATATTTAAGATAAGCCGTCTGGTAAGCCACCACCGCGTAGCAGGCCGCATGGGACTTGTTAAAAGCATACTTTGCAAAGTCCATCATATCGTCGTAAATCTGGGAAGCGACCTGTTCGGAAATGCCGTTTGCCATACAGCCCGGCACGCCCTCCTCCTCATTTCCGTAAATAAAGTTGGCTCGCTCCTTTTCCATCACGGACTGCTTTTTCTTGCTCATGGCACGGCGTACCAAATCACTCCGGCCAAGGGTATAGCCGCCCAAATCCCGGACAATCTGCATTACCTGCTCCTGATAAACGATACAGCCGTAGGTGGCGTCAAGAATCGGCTCAAGCTGGGGGCAGGAATAGGTAATCGCTCCCGCGTTGCTTTTTCCCTTAATGTATTTCGGGATAAAATCCATGGGGCCGGGACGGTAAAGGGCGATTCCGGCAATGATATCCTCAAGGCTTTCCGGCCGCAGCTCTTTCATAAAGCTCTTCATGCCGCCGCTTTCAAGCTGGAATATCCCGTCCGTGCGTCCCGTTCCGATGGAGGCAAGAACCTTTTTATCGTCAAAATTAAGGTGGTTAATGTCAAGGGAAATCCCCTTATCCTTTTCGATAAGCGCCGCCGCGTCCCGTAAAACGGTCAGCGTGCGCAGCCCCAGAAAGTCCATCTTAAGAAGCCCCAGCTCCTCGATGGTGGTCATGGTAAACTGGGTGGTTATGGCGCCGTCGGACCCTCTCGATAAGGGCACCAGCTCCTCGGCGGGCCGGGAACAAATCACCACCCCCGCGGCATGCATGGAAGCATGTCTCGGAAGACCCTCCAGACATTTGCTCATGTCAATCAGTTCTTTCACCTGCCCGTCCGTCTCGTAGAGTTTCCGAAGTTCGGGATTGACCTTAAGCGCCTTGTCAATGGTAATATTGGGCTCGTTGGGAATCCTCGGTATCATCTTTGCAAGGGAATCCACATAAGCGTAAGGCAAATCCATCACGCGCCCCACGTCGCGAATCACACCCTTTGCGGCCAGCGTTCCGAAAGTGACTATCTGAACCACCTTTTCCGGTCCATATTTTTGACTCACATAGTCAATCACCTCCTGCCGCCTTTCGAAGCAGAAGTCAATATCAATATCCGGCATGGAAATACGTTCCGGATTCAAGAAACGCTCAAAGAGCAGACTGTACTTAATGGGGTCGATATCCGTAATCCGCAGGGCATAGGAGACAATACTACCCGCCGCGGAGCCTCTCCCCGGCCCCACCATAATATCGTTGGATTTGGCATAGTTGATAAAATCCCACACTATCAGAAAATAATCCACATAGCCCATGGTCTTAATGACGTCAAGCTCGTAGTCAAGACGCTCTTTCAGCGTCTGGCCCGTGTCCCCTGCCGGCGCGTTCTCATTGTCGCCGTAGCGGCTCCGCAGCCCGTCATAGCAGAGTTTGTTTAAATACGTCCAGGAATCAAATCCCTCCGGCACCTCGAAATGCGGGAGCTTAATCACGCCGAACTCGATTTCAACGCTGCATCTGTCCGCAATCCTCTGGGTATTTTCCACGGCCTCCCAGGCATAGGGGAAGAGCCCTTTCATTTCCTCCTCGCTCTTTACGTAATACTGGCCCCCTTCATAGCGCATTCTGTCCTCGTCCGCCAGCTTTTTCCCTGTCTGGATACAAAGCAGAATATCGTGGGGCTTCACATCTTCTTTATAAGTATAATGAACGTCGTTGGTGGCGACCAGCGGGATTCCCAGCTCCCGGCTCATCTGCAAAAGGGTGGTGTTCACCATTTTCTGCTCGGACAGCCCGTGGTCCTGAAGCTCTAAGAAAAAGTTTCCCTCCCCGAAGCAGTCCCGGTAACGAAGAGCCGCCTTTTTCGCCTCGTCCACAAGTCCTTTTGAAATATAACGCTGCACCTCCCCGGCAAGGCAGGCGGAAAGGGCAATCAGCCCCTCGTGGCATTCCCGTAAAATCTCCATGTCCACACGGGGCTTATAATAATAGCCTTCCGTAAAGCCCCGGCTTACGATTTTTACCAGATTATCGTATCCCGTATTGTTTTCCGCCAGCAGAACCAGATGGTAATACCTGTCCTCGCCGCCGGTCAGCTCCTTGTCAAAACGGGAACTCGGCGCCACATAAATCTCGCAGCCAATAATGGGCCTGATTCCCTGTGCCTTACATTCTTTATAAAAATCAATGACACCGTACATAACGCCGTGGTCGGTGATGGCGGCGCTGTCCATGCCAAGCTCCTTTACCCGCTTTACATATTCTTTTATTTTATTGGAACCGTCCAACAGACTGTATTCCGTATGGACGTGAAGATGCGTAAACGCCATAATTTTCCCCGTTTCCGCCGCGCCGCTCAAAAGGCACGGCCTTCCCTGTCAATGTGCAGACTCAGGCTGCAGTTTTTACGTTTCCATCATAACAAAAAAGAAATGCTATTACCAGTAGGTAATGCATTTCTTTTGAAAGCATGCATTTCTTTTAAAAGCGTGTGTCTGTCTAATTCTCCGCCAGATACTTGTCAATCGCCTTCACCGTTCTGTCACTTAAGTAGGGCGAAATCTCCTTATACTCGGTAAAGGTGATGGTATTCCCGTTCTCCAGATACGACAGAATGCAGTCTGTTCTCTCGTTATCGCTTAAATACGGCATACAGTCGCACAAAGTCTCCCAGTATAACTCTCCCTTCAAAACCTGAATCAGACTGCCGCGGTTTGTATCGCTTAAATAGGGCATGAGGCTTTTAACCATTTCCCCGTCAGGTTCTATGTCTCCTCTTGCCACGGCTTCCGTCAGATATTTTGTTGACAGCCTACTGTCGGAGAAAATAAACAAATCGCATATCTCTCCGGTTGTCAGTCTCTCCTTCTGCCTGAGCAGGGCGTCAAGCACCTCGCTTACTTCCTCATCCTCCATATAGCTGAGGCTCTCCAAAACCTTTTCCTTATCGATATTCTTTCCCGACCGGATTTCCGAAAGTATCCCGGCAGCGTATTCTTCCCTCTCCGAACTGTAAAGAGCCGCAAAATCCCTCTCTCTGATATCCGGGAATTCGATGGACAGCTCCTTTAACTTTGCTCCCTGTCCCACCATTTTAATGACATTCCTTCCCTTTTCAAGCGTAACCTCATAAACCCCCCGCTCGCCCGTATCGTCGATGACTTCCACGCTTCCGTCCGGCTTTACGCAGACCGTTTTAAATTTCCCGTCTGTCAGATTATAAGAGGACTCCACTTTCACCGTCGTATCGTCAGACGCCTCCGCAATCAAAATGGTACAGGAGCCGTTCAGTACGAATCCTTTACTGGTAATCTCATAGCCGCCGCCGGCATAGCTGTAAGCCCGCCACTGGTCGTTTTCATCTTCTCCGGCCAACAGGCTGTCATCGTCATACATCTTCCAGGACTTTCCGCTTTTATTCACTATCCCCGTGCTGAAAATAAAATCGTCGACATCATTTTCAAAAAAACCGGAAAGCTTCGACATAAAAGAGGAATCCTTTTCCCTCTCCAGGTCCTTCGCCGCGTCGGTTTCAGACGAATGTCTCTCCTCCCCCCTGAAAACCTGCACGCTTCCGCATGCCGTCAGATACAAAAGCGCCAGACTAAGACACCCGGATACCAGTAGTTTTAACTTTTTCTGCTTTTTATAATGAATAATTCCTTTCAGCCTTTCTTTCAAATCCTCTCTCCTCTCTAACAGCGTTGTGGAGGGAATATTTCCCCGAAAATCCACATACCGTTCCGCTGTATTAATCAGAACATTTCCATAGGCTTTTTTGCCCTCCGCCGTCAGGCCAATCACCACCGCCTCGTCGCAGGCAAGTTCGCAGTCGATATTGAGCATCCGGCCCACCAGATAAAGAACCGGGTTAAACCAATGTACGCAGAGCATTATCTGATAAAGCCACTTATACCACAAATCCTTCTGCTTCACATGGATAAACTCATGCCGGAGCACCAGCGAAAGCTGCTGCAGATTACCTCTTTCCGATAAAAATTCCGCTAAAAACTCTTTCGGCAGAACAATCGCGGGCTTAAGCAGCCCAAGGGTAATCGGCCCCGAAACCTCTCCGCTCACAAAAATATCAGGCGTCCGCTTCATGTGAAGCCTTTCCGCCGTTTCCTCCGCCAGCCGGTCTATCCTGGTGTCTGATATGCTTTCCCTTTTGCCATGGACACAGGACACAAAACGCCGGTAGCCGCGCACTTTCATAAAAAGGCTGACGCCCGCTCCCAAAAGCCAGAGGATAACCGGCAAAACGAGCCAGTCAGCCGCCTTTCCTTTATCTGCCATACTTCCGCTTCTGCCAGTGGCTCCCGTTTTGCCGTCAGCGCTTTTTGCCAAAGAATCGCTTTCCGCCGCCGGGGACACATCGTCCGCATTTTCCGTACCGGGCGTACCGCCGCCAAAGGCGTCGGCCCCCTTTTCCCTTTCCCCGCTTTCCGCTTCCTCTCTCCCCGATAAAGCCGCCTCCGGCACGCGCACCGATACCGGCAAAGCGTTTGGGGGCTGAACCTGGGACGGCAAAACAAGCCTTGCAACGACCAGCAGC
>CAJTMZ010000107.1:11396-13747 GCA_910577445.1 uncultured Lachnospiraceae bacterium
ATAATTCCACCTTTTGGAAAACCATTTTTTTGTAAAAGGATGGATAGCTAAAAGCACCGCTCCCACCAGGGCTCCCGAGAGGGATAAGGATAACGTATTTAAAAAAAACTGTTCCATATTTTCCTCTTTTCCGTGCAGACTCTTTTTCCTGCATCACTTAACGACAATTCTGGTTAAAATAATCCCGAAGCTCCGCCAGCTCCTTTTTGGACAAAGCCTCGCTGTTCACAAGCGCCGCCGCCAGATTCCGGGAGCTTCCCTTAAAGAACTTATCCACAAAATCCCGTGTCTCGTCATGGATATACTCCTCCCGCTTCACGCAGGGCTCGTAATAATAAACCTCCCGCTTTTCCTGCCTGAGCACTCCTTTTTTGAGAAGCCTCTGAATCAGCGTGAGAATCGTCGTCCGCTCCCATCTTCTGCTCTCTTCCAGAGAACTCCGGATTTCAGAAGCATTAAGCGGCCTTTGGGCCGACCATAAAACCTCCAGTACCGCCCACTCGGCGTCGGAGACCGTTATTTTCTTGTCCATCTGCCTCTCCTCCTTTAGTCTACTTTTGTAGACAATTAAAGTTTACATCTGTAGACACGATATGTCAAGAGGTTTTTTGAAGTTTCCTCCGCGCGGTCCGCCCGCAAAAAAAGCAGCTATAGGTTTGTTGCCTATAACTGCCCTGATATTCCTTTATTTATCTGCATCAGCCCCATGACCTGCCGCTTCTTAATTCAAAAATCCAAAGGACTTTATCTCGCACTCTCCCTCTCCCGCAAATCCGAAGAAAACCGGAGCGCAGTCGAACGCCGCGTCGCACAAAATCTGTATAACCTGCCAGTCCTTGCTGGCAAGGGCCACCGCTTTTTCCCCTATAACGTCTTTGCCCTCCTCATCCTTTGAGACCAGAACATTTCCATTGAAGGTTCCCCTTATTTCCAGCAGTATTCCCTTAACGCCGGCTCCTTCAAAGTATTTGTATCCCAGTCTGGAACCGTCAGTCACAGCAGTGATATAAGGCTGGTTCTGCCTCTGCACGATTCTGGTCTGCCGCCTTATGGAAGGATTGTTATAGTCAATAAAATCCATTGTCTCCGGGCAGGTGATGTGGCAGGCAATCGCCGCCGGGTAAATTCCGCCGGCCTTAAGCGGCCCGCCGTTTAGTCCGCAGCTTGTAATTTCCACCTGCCTGATTTTTCCGTCCGGTCCGATTTCGATTTTTTCCGCGCAGCCCTGTCTGGAAAACTCCGTTCCGTTGGTCTGCCTGTGATAAAAGATATAATAATCCTCCCCGATTTTTTCAATGCCGCCGTGATTATTGCCGAGCACGTTGGAGGGCATCTCCCGTCCGTTCAGACCCACATCCCCGTTTGATACGATGGCTCCGCCATATTCAAAATCCCTGTCCGGGAAATCGCTCACCGCATAGCAAAGCTCATGGCTCTTATGGCTTGAATACACAAAATAGTATTTTCCGTTTATTTTCCGAATGGAAGAAGCCTCAAAAAATCCGTGTCCAAAAAAGCCCGTTCCTTCCGTGTGATGGCCGCCCGGTATGCTGACCGAAGGCTCTCCTTTCAGGGTAACCATATCCGGCTTAAGCTCCGCCACCATTCCGTTTTCGCCAAACTGAATGCTTTTTATCTTTTCATAGCCCGCCCGGCGCTCTGCAGACATTGCCGCCAGTTCCTCCGGGCTTAATTCGGGAAATTTCATTTCCTTTTCACAGGCGGGCGCAAAACCGTAATACAGATACACTCTGCCGTCGTCGTCCGTAAGCACCGCCGGGTCAAAGGGCATATACTCCCGCAAAACCGCTCCGCCATGCAGATTTTCCGGATACTTTACATGTCCGTAAAATTCAAAGGGTCCGGCCGGGGAATCGCTCACCGCGACGCCGATTTCCGGGTAAAAGCTAAAGCAATAGTAAAGGTAATACCGGCCGTCCGGCCCCTTCGTCACGTCGGGCGCCCAGAGCTGCATACGGCCCTCCGCATTGGAGGGGTCCTGATTCTTCCGGTAGATAACGCCCTCATATCTCCAGTCCTTAAGATTGTCCACAGGGGCGGACCATGTCACGTAATCCTGCTCGCAGTAAGCGGTTCCCTCCGACTTATCATGGGAACCGTATATGTACACCCGTCCGTCAAAAACGTGAGGCTCGCCGTCCGGTACATACTCCGTAAGCGGCAGGTAAGGGTTGTAAATCTGTTCCATCAATATGACCTCCTGTTTTAAATTCCGTATTTTTCTTTTGATTATACTCCTTTTCGCTGTTTTTACAATTCCCTGCCATGCTTTCGCCACGGAAATCAATTTTCAGATTTCGGTGAAATGAATACTGCCAAAGAGGCTGTCA
>CAJTMZ010000108.1:0-11349 GCA_910577445.1 uncultured Lachnospiraceae bacterium
CACAATATTCCCTCTCCTTTATCTGCGAAAGTGCAGTTTCGGGAGAGGCGTCTGATTTTAATTCAAGAACAATTCCCGGCAGTTGGCGGCGCCTGGGATAAAAGATGAAATCGGCGAACCCTTTGCCGCTTTTTTCTTCCCGCACAATTTTATATTTATTTCTGGCTGATAAATATGCCAGAGTTACCACACATGAGAGGCTGTTTTCGTCATTATATTTGAGTATTGGAAGTTCGCTGTTATGGATATTGTGAAGAAAAGAAGCCACAACATTACCGTCTTTGCTTAAGGTGGCGTCTAATACTATGCAGGAATTTTTTACAAGTTCCGCCACATAGTCAAAATCGCTGTCCTCTAAAGAACTTTCAAATTCCAACATAAGTTCCTTGTTGGGAATCCTGATTTCTCCGTCGTTATAGGATAGTAAACCGTAAATAATCATGGCGGCATAAATTTCTTTCCGGTTTTCGGGGCGTCCCTGACCAGCAGTATACTCTTTTTTGATTTCAAGCCGAACAGGTATGTGGTTAACCATTTTTATGACGTCTTCTTTCACTTCGTCGATATTGTATTTCAGGAAAAACAAAACCTCATCCATTTTTCCGGTGGTAGTCCAGTAACTTTTGCATACGCCGTCCTCCAATGCGCATACAACAGAGCTTGGATTATAAATGCGGCTTCCGTCTCTGGTCTGATATCCGTCGTACCATTCGCTGACATCCTCCAAAGTCAATATGGTCTGCTGCCTGCACAATGCCGCAACTTCTTCCTCTGTAAATCCGAAATATTTTTCAAAGGAGGGGTCGTTTAACATGGTATATTCTTTAAACATGTTTAACGCGGAGCCGGTGCTGTACCTTTTGATGGGAAGTACACCGGTCATATAGGCAAGCGCGACATATGGCCTGTCTTTTAACAAATCTCTTAAAAATTCCAGAAAGTCGGCCTGGTTTTCCGTATACAGATTGTGACTGAATATATAATCCCATTCATCAATAATAAAAATAAATTCATCATTGGTGGCGGTAAGCATATCGGATATTTTGCGGAAACTTTTGTCTCTGAACGCAGGATACGCTTCCATTAAGTCGTCTCTTAAGGTATCTTTGATTAAATTGATATAATTTTCATAGGTATTTCCGTTTTCGGGAAGGCTGTTCAGCGACATATTTATGATGTTGTAACTATTTAAATGAGTTCTGTAATCAACGCTTCTGCTGATGTTTAAATTATCAAATATTGATTGAGAATCGCCGGCTTTGCAGTAATAGGCTCCAAGCATATTCAGTACGGAGGTTTTTCCGAATCGGCGCGGCTTCGTGATGCAGATGTATTTTGTGTTGGTTCGGATACGTTTATTTATCGCTCTGATAATGTCGGATTTATCAACAAAATATTCGCTGTTTATCAATTGATTGTACAGCGTCAGTGCAGAGCCGGTATTCAGATATACAGCCATTTAACACCAATCCCTTCAAAAGCATTCCTTTTCTTTCATTATAAGGTTTGCTCGGAACGCCTGCAAGATATATTTCGCTATTATTATTGTAATACAATTTCATACTGATTACTCCCTATCACTCAACGTCACTTCAAATGAGGCATAAAACTGTTGGTATTTCATATTACAGTCAATATAAATCCTGCTACTGAAAACAAGTTACATAAGCAATGAAAATATATGCTTATATGCAAATTCTTTTTCTTATATGCCACATATGCAACCGGTACAAATGCTAATGTGCGAAATACATTATTAAAAGGCAGCCAAAAATGATAAAGTGAAAACAAAACGCCTATAAGCATTGGGGTAATTGAACTTTGTTTTTTATAATGAGATGTTAAATATCCTCTAAAATATAATTCTTCTGTTATCGGTCCAATCAGTACATTAAAGATACCATAATATACACAGGTCAAAATCAGTATTGGCTTTGAAAATGATTTCATATATTCATAATTTGTCCAGTCAAATCCCACCGGTAAATTGTCAAGTACATTCCTTCTCAACGTTGCGAATATTTGGTTTTCAACAGGCGCGACAAAAACAGACAGCAACCCTGCAATCCCGAAAAATACAAACGCAATTGCAAATATTTTCCAAACTGCAATCTTCTCCTGCCCTGCAAACGCGCTTTTAAGAGAATAAGTTCCATATTCTTTTTTGCTTGCCGATAGAATCACGCCCAATTCCATAGGTACTAATGTAAATGTCCCTAAAATGCAAAAGAGCAGTATATACGGTATATTACAAAAATGTCCCAATAACAAATAGCTCAAACTCAAAACTGCAGAGGGAACAAAAATTCTTAATAAAAGTCCTTTTGCGTCTATTTTATTCATCTGAAATATCCTTTGCTGAATTTTGGATTTGTCGGTTAATTCAAAAATCCAAGTGTTATAAAAAGTTACCCATTTACTCTGTCTTTTGGAAAAAAGTTTCCCGGCTCTGTTTATCAGTTATGCGGTTCGTTTGTTATTATTTTATCCGGGAAGATTCCCTTACGATAAGTTTCGGTGTTAACGCCACTGTCCTTGCAAAAAATTCGCCGCCGGAATGGTTGTTTTCGTGAATAATATTGATGGCCGCTGCCGCCATATCTTCCAGGGGCGATTTCACGCTGCTCATGGGAGGGACCGCATGGGAGGCAAGAAAATCGTCATATCCGACCACGGCCACATCCTCCGGAACTTTAATTTTGTGTCTGTTAAAGTATTGCATTGCCGCAATTCCAAATACATCGGACCATGCCACAACGCCGTCCGGCGCTGGCCCCCGTTTAAATATTTTTTCCAGTTCCATATAACAGTCTTCGCGGGCCATGGAATTGCAGATATGGATACGCCCGTTGTCGGCGGAAATGTTTTTTTCCAGCAGAGCCTGGCGGAAGCCGTCGAGTCTGTCCTGTTCCACCGTGCCGGAGATGGGCGCGCTGATGTAAATAATATTCTTGCGTCCGCTGTCAAGCAGATGCCGTGCCGCCATGTAGACGCCCTGCCGGGTATCTATTTTTACGCTGTTGAGCTCGGAACAGACTGCCCGCTCAACTAAAACAACAGGCACGCCGCAGTGTAAAAGGATATCAATATTCTGCGGATTGACGGAAATATCCTTGAAATCCGTGAAAACCATTCCGCAGATATTGTTTTCGAGCGCCAGGTTCACCAATTCGGGAAGCGTTTCGTTGTCGGCGCTTCTGTGAATGCCTAGGGTAAAATATCCCGCCTGATTTGCGGCGATTGATAATGCGTAAGTTAAGCGGGGCAAAAATGTATGCACTCGGGAAGTGCTTGTGATAATGGCAATCAGCCTGCTTTTTTTTCTTTTGAAAGTTTTATTGGACGAACGCCCCCGATATCCCAGTTTGGTAATTGCCGCCTCTATTTTCAGGCGGTTTTCTGAAGATACATAACCGTTTTGATTGAGGACACGGGATACCGTGGCAATCGAAACGTCTGCCATTTCGGCAACGTCATTTAGTGTGGGATTTCCTTTCATAAAAGCCTCCGAACCATGTTGTTTCCGCATACGGCCAACCGAAGCAGCGTTTTGCGGAGTTATTGTTTCAGCCAAAATGTTACCACAAGATGACCTTTGTGAAAAGTGTAAAATGCAATTTATTTACACATAAAAATAAAGAATATCCATATTTTTAAAAAAGTATATATGTAAATTTACACGTTGAAATGAACAAAAAATATAGATAATAATTGGTGAAACACAACAATTGACATAGAGATTGTAAAATAATATACTTGAATAACAAAATAAACGTGTTGTTACATGTGAAAATAAATATGTAAATTTACATATATTTCACGTGTAAAACATAGAGCGGAGGTGAAAAATTGAAAACAATGTCAGGGACATGCGTTCCTATGATAACGCCCATGACGGAATCAGAGGACGTGGATTTCGACTCACTGGAAAGGCTGACGGAGTATCTAACCGGCTGTGGCTGTTCGGCGCTGTACCCTTGCGGAACTACCGGAGAAGTGGTGAATTTAACTCTGGATGAAAGAAGGAGGATTGTCAGGACGGTAGTTGATGCCGCCCGGGGACGGATTCCTGTTTTTGCCCAGGTCGGCGGCCTTCCGACCCGTGATTCCATACAGCTTGCAATGGATGCCTGGCATGCGGGGGCAGACGGGATAGGGATATTGACGCCCACCTATTATCCTCTTGACGACAGGGAAATGCTTGATTACTACATCCGCGTGGCCGGAAGCGTGCCGAAGGATTTTCCGGTATATATTTACGGAATACCCGGAATGGCGGTTAACAGGCTGTCGCCATCGCTGGTGGAAAAAATAGCGGATGCCTGTGAGAATATTATAGGTATTAAGTACAGCGTTTCTGATATTTTGACATTGATGTCTTTTAAAAGAATAAGAAATAATTGTTTCCGGGTTCTGGTTTCACCGGCGCAGATGCTGCTGCCGGTGCTGGCAATCGGCGTAGACGGGATTGTCTCAGGGAATTGCAATGTTTTTTCGGAAGATATCAATGAAATGTTCCGCTTATTCAAGGAGAAGGAAACGGCAAAATGCAGAGCGCTGCAGGAGAGGCTGTCTTTGATTGCCGAAGCAATGGCGGATAAGGAAGCGGCTAAATGCAAAGCATTGCTGTGCCGGAAAGGCGTCATAAAATCGGACGCTATGCGAGGGCCGCAGAGAAAATTGAATGAAGCGGAAAAGAATGAATTATTTTCTTTTGTGGATGAAATAATTGTAGGTTAAGGAAAAAGAGTTTGTGTCTGCGCTGCAACCGCAAACTCCATAACGCACAGAAAGCAGCGCAGAAAAGAGGAAGATAATGAAAAGAAAAAAACTGGCAAGTATTCTGCTATCAGGGATTTTGGTTATGGGATTATTATCTGGCTGCGGGTCTTCCGGTCAGGGAAGCAATGCCTCGGGCGGCGATGCGGGTTCTGACAATGCATCCGAAAACACGGCTGTAACAGATGCGGCTTCCGAAGAAGAAAGTACTGACGGAAACGCTTCCGCAGAGGGAAGCGCGTTGAATGAGGATGAAGAAATTACCCTGCATCTTTTTGGACCCGGCCTTTTGGCTTCGCAGGGCGAAAAGGGAGCGCTTGATATGATTACCGGTCTTGAAACGCCGGGATATGAGGTAATTGAAGATAGATGGAATGAACTTCATCCAAACGTCCATCTGGAAATCGAAGCGGCTCCCTGGGATAACTGGCAGTCGGCGGTGCAGACCGCTGCTTTGGGCGGAGAGCTTGATGTGATACTTCACGGCGCAACACTCACGGCTTTGGTGGAGCCTCTGGACGATTTTCTGGCGGCGGATTCGGAGTTCCGGGAAAAAATTTATACAACGGAAACCAGAAGAACCACTGACGTCAATGATTTAAGCATTGCGACGACTACGGGAATCCCCTATACCCTTCAGCCGCAGATTGCTTATCTGGATAAGCAGATTTTTGATAATTATGGCGTAGAGGTTCCCGACGCTTCGTGGACCTGGAGCGACATGCTTTCGCTGGCGGAAAAGCTGACGGGAACGGACCCTGTTACAGGAAAGCAGACCTTTGGCGTTCAACTGGATTCCATGGATAATGCCAACAACAGTTTTTTCAATTACCAGATGATAGCAAGCGCATATGATGCAAAGGTTTTTCAGTACGGAAAGACGGTGGAGGACAGTACGGTAAACTTTGTGAACGAAAAGACGGAAAAGGTTTTTCAGATGATTCAGGACCTGGGAGCATATACAAGTTCGAACGTGAAGGAAGGCATGAATATCTCCAACCAGCTTACGGCTGAAAATGATACCGCGATTCGCTACAGCCAGGATGCGTTTACCCATTTCAAGGAGGCGGACGCGGCGGGAATCAGCGACAGATTTGTATTTCTGCCGATGCCGGTGATTGAGGAGGGCAGCCATGCAGGAAATCCCTCCAGCTTTAAGGGCTGCAATAATATGGCTATCTGCAATACCAGTAAGAATAAAGAGTGGGCATGGGAATTTATCAAATTTATGGTGACTGACCCGGAATGCGTTAAGTGGGTAATTGACTGTGGGCAGATTCCCAATACGCCTGACGGAATGGGCTCTGTTATAGAAATTATGGGAGACAAGGCCAATGCAATTGTGACATCTCTGGAAGGGATGCCGGATGATTTCAGCAATTCCACTACAGAATATTACAACAATATCAGTTTCGGTCCGGTTGTTACTTCGCTGGGAGTTGTTACCCACGACCTTGTAAACGGCACCATATCTCCCGCGGAAGCGGCAAATCAGATGCAGAAAACCGTGGACGAGTATCTGGCGACACAATAAGAGTGAGGAATAAAATGAGCAATAAAAAGCACTGGAAGATGCAACTAAAAAAGCAGTTGCGATGGTATCCTTTTTTAATCATAAGCGTTGCGGCACTGGTTCTTTTTGTCTACATTCCCATGGGACACACCATTTCGTACAGTCTGTACAATGTCTCAATTGTGGGATACGGAGAAAAGTTTGTGGGGCTTAAAAATTACCGTACGCTTCTGGGACAGTCCCAGTTCCTGCGTTCTTTGTGGAATACCATGGCGCTTACCGTAATGGGACTTTTGACAATTCCATTAGGATTTTTCCTGGCGGTTTTTATCAACAGTCTGGGAAAAGGAAAAACCCAGAGTTTTTTCCGAATCGGATTTTATCTTCCTAATATAATTACCGGTGTGAGCGTAATTCTGATGTTTCAGGCGGTTTTGCAGGGGGATGGAGGATTGTTAAATGCATTTTTAAGTTTTATTACAGGGCGTGAAATATCTGTCAGGTGGATTTCGGATGTGAGGTATGCAAAGCTTGGGGCGACCATTCTCTGGTGCTGGATGAATACCGGATATTCTATGCTTGTCAACCTGGCAAGCCTCCAGTCGATACCGTCTGAAATATATGAAGCGGCGGTGGTTGACGGGGCGACGCCATGGAAAAAAATCCGGTATCTGACCATACCTCTTATGAAAAACTGTTTTACTTTCCTCCTGGTGACGGGGGTAATCAACGGCTTATCCCGATTTACGGATTTGTATATTCTGGGGACGAACAGCTCTGCCGGACTTCCCGGGGGAACGCTTCAGACGATTCTGATGTATATTTATCAGTTCAGCTTTGAAGTTCCCAATTTTGGAATATCTTCCGCCGGGTCAATGATATTATTTGCCCTGGTATTCGTTTTCACGATGATTAATGTCAAAATGACGGGATTCCTGAATGATGAGGAGAGTAATTGATGACAAAAGGAAAAATAAGGCGGATTATCAACATAACTTTACTGGCGGCTTTGCTGCTGATTGTCTTAACCCCGGTGTGGTGGGCGGTCGTCCTGTCTTTTGACAGGGCGGCTACCACCGCGCTTCCGGAATTTTCCTGGCTGCCGCATGAACTGTCAACTTTTAACTATAAGGCGGCTGCCAGACTGATTGACCTGCCGCGGTATTATTTGAACACGTTGTTTGTGACGGCGGTGAATACCTTTGTTTCCGTGTTTTTTGCAATGATGTGCGGATTTGCCTTTGCAAAGGGCAAATTCTGGGGAAAGAAATTCTTATATGTTTTTATGCTGGCTGTGATGATGGTGCCATTTGAATCGAGGATGGTTCCGCTGTTTATCCAGTACCGCAACTGGGGAATGTTAAACACCTGGTTTCCCCTGATTCTCGGTCAGTTTGCGTATGTATACGGAATATTTTTTGCGAGACAGAACATTGCCGCGCTTCCCGATTCTCTGGTGGAGTCGGTATATCTTGACGGCGGCGGTGTGTGGCGGGTATTTTTCAGTATTATTCTGCCATTGTCCAAACCGGTTATGGCCACTCTCGGAATTTTGCAGGCGATTGCGCACTGGAACGCCTATCTCTGGCCGCTGGTGGTTATCAGAGATTCCTCCAAACAGGTAATTTCCGTGGGCGTGGCACTTTTCAACGCGCAGCAGGACAGCGTTTATTACGGCCCCAGAATGGCCGTCGCTGTTTTGAGCGCAATCCCGCTGGCGATTATGTTTTTGTTCCTGCAGAAATATATTGTGGCCAGTGTGGCGGTATCCGGTATTAAACAATAGATTTAAATTAAAAATTTTCAATCTGGGGATTTGTGCTGCGCGCAAAGTCTCCGGGCTTTGGAGAGGAGCATGGTTAGAAAAATGAATATGTTAAAAGGAGTCCTCCCGGCGCTTGTTACGCCGATGGATAAGGAGGGAAACATTAAAACAGAACTTGCAGAGGCGCTGATTGATTTGTACATAAAGCAGCAGGCAGACGGGCTGTATATGCTTGGTTGGACAGGAGAAGGCGCTTATCTGTCAAAAGAAAAGAGAATGCTGTGGACAAAAGCCGTTCTGGCGGCGGCAAAGAACAGGCTTCCGGTTCTTGTACATGTGGGATACAACAGCAATCTGGACGATTCCGTGGAGCTTGCGGCACATGCCGCCGGCCATGGGGCCTATGCGGTATCCTCTGTGGGAATATCCAGAAATTCTTCACTGAATGATAACGTCAGTTATTTTAAGAGAATATCCGAAGCGGCGCCTGGTATCCCTTTTTATATTTACTGGGTAGACGGCGGAAGGACACTGACAGGAGGAAATGAAATTCACCCGGCGGAAATATTGGAGGCCATGAAAGCGGTGCCTACATTTGCAGGAATAAAATTTACGGACACAAATTTTTATGTTTTGGAAAGATTTAAAAAACATGCTCCCGAACTTAACATTCTGACCGGTGTGGAGGAGGTGGCCCTCTGTGCGCAGTTAATGGGAGCCGACGGAAATATTGGTGCGCTTCAGGCAGTTACGTGTTATCATTATAAACGGATGCGCAAATCTATGGAAGAAGGGGATTATGGGCAGGCGCGGAATCTGCAGTATAAGGCGAACGAAGTGGCGGAGGCTTACAGAAGGGCGGATATCGGAAATATGCCGGGAATCAAGTTCTTATTAAAGAGAATTTACGGAATAGACGCCGGGTATTGCGCGCCGTCAGGGCCTTTTGCAAACCGGGAGGTGTCCGGCGAGGGAGCGGATTATCTGGAAAAAGTCTTTCGCGATAATATTCTTGTTCCATAAAAGCCATGCGGAAAGGAGCAGGGTTATAAATATGAATTATATTGAAATCAGTCCCAAAAGCGTAAAAGCGTCGGGAATTGTCATCGGATGCATGCGAATCGGCAGCCTTGGCCGGAAAGAAATTCAGGCACTTGCGGAATCGGCACTGGATGCGGGGATTAATACTTTCGACCATGCGGATATTTATGGCGGAGGGAAATGCGAAGAGCTTTTCGGCTCATTGCTGGCGGAAAAACCGGAGCTGAGAGAAAAGATATTTCTCCAGTCTAAATGCGGAATCCGGGAAGGGTATTATGATTTTTCGGGGGAACATATCCTAAAATCTGTGGACGGGATTTTAAAAAGGCTGCGCACAGATTATCTTGATTTGCTGATTTTGCACCGGCCAGATATTCTGATGGAGGCGGAAGAAACAGCGGACGCCATGCACACGTTAAAGGAAGCCGGAAAGGTCCGGGAATTTGGCGTCAGCAACATGAATCCCATGCAGATTGAGTTGATAAAAAAGTATTATAAAGGAAAAATTGCCGTCAATCAGCTTCAGTTCAGCGCGGCGCATACCTGCATTATCGACGAAGGCGTAAACGTGAATATGGCTTCCGGAGGCGGGCAGATGCGAAGCGGCAGCGTTCTCGACTACTGCAGGATAAACGATATTGTCATACAGTCGTGGTCGTCGCTGCAGTATGGATTTTTTGAAGGCACTTTTCTGGAAAATGAAAAATACCCGGAGCTGAACGGAGTTCTTGGCATGCTTGCGGAAAAATACGGCGTGACGAACGCCGCCGTTGCCATCGCATGGATTCTGCGTTGTCCGGGAATCAGACAGACAGTTGTGGGAACTACCAGCGCCGGGAGAATCGGACAGTTGGCGAAAGCCGCGGACCTCAGACTGACAAGGAAAGAGTGGTATGAAATTTATCTTTCGGCGGGAAACAGCCTTCCGTAAAGAGCGGTAAATTAACCGGTATGTTGTGACGGATAATCGTCATGGCATACCGGTTTTTGTGCCGGCGAAAGAGGGACGCTGCCAAAATCTTTCACTCTGCAAATTAAAACGAATACACCACCCTGAAACCAATTGAAAAACCCGCGGTTTTATGGTAGACTATGGAAGAAATTTAAAAGTTCATACAGGAGGTTTCGACGGTTATGGAAAGCTACAAGCAGGAATTTATAGAATTTATGGTAGACAGCCAGGTGCTGAAATTCGGTGAGTTTACGTTAAAGAGCGGAAGGAAATCTCCTTTTTTTATGAATGCCGGGGGATACGTAACCGGCACACAGCTCCGTAAGCTGGGCGAATATTACGCAAAGGCAATCCACGACAATTACGGTCTTGATTTCGACGTGCTGTTCGGACCGGCCTATAAGGGAATACCGCTTTGCGTGGCCGCGACCATGGCAATCAGCGAGCTCTACGGCAAGGAAATCCGCTACTGCGCCAACCGAAAGGAAGTAAAAGACCACGGCGATACGGGAATTTTGCTGGGCAGTAAGCTAAAGGACGGGGACAGGGTCGTGATAATCGAGGACGTCACAACCTCCGGCAAATCCATTGAGGAGACATATCCGGTTATAAAGGCCCAGGCGGACGTGGAGATAAAAGGGCTGATGGTTTCTTTGAACCGGATGGAAAAGGGGCAGACAGACAAAAGCGCTCTGGAGGAAATCAAAGAGAAATACGGCTTTGAGGCAAACGCCATTGTAAATATGGGAGAAGTGGTGGAATATCTGTATAATAAGCCATACAAGGGGCAAATTTATATTGATGACGGGATAAAGAAATCCATTGATGGGTATTATGAGAAGTACGGCGCCGGAAAAAACATTTGACAGCGGCCGCGAGGCTGCGGAAAGGAGGCAGTATGGAAGAAAAGGTTTATAAAACAATGAGCGGGGCGGGGGCAATGAGCATCGCGGTAGGCGTTGTGGCTCTGGTGACAGGAATTGTCTGCGGTATACTGATGATTATAGGGGGCTCGAAGCTGCTGGCCCACAGGTCAAAGATATTGTTTTAAAAAAAAGGGCATTCCCTTACAGGGGTTTTTCTGACAGAGCCATTGTGCGCGCCGTATGGCGCGGAACCTGATAGAACCGGGAAACAGGATAACCGGAGACCGGAGCCGTGTCCGGGCCGGCGGAAGGGGCAGGAAAAGGATGCTGAGAGACAAGGGATTTATTTTTACCAATAAGAAGCATACTGAAAAGGGAATTATGTCAACGATTCTGGGGGTGCTTGCCGGCATTACGTTAGGACTGGCGGGTT
>CAJTMZ010000108.1:11378-13740 GCA_910577445.1 uncultured Lachnospiraceae bacterium
AGCAACGGAGGAAGGGCAACCGAGAGGGACGCCGCCGCCGCTCTTTTGGCCGTTATTTTTATGTCGGTGGGACTTGTCCTCGGAATCTGGTCTACCTCGGAGACGGATAAGTTTAAACTTTTTACACTGCTGGGCATTATTGTAAATGTCCTGGCGTTTGCGATGCTGAGTCTGATATTATTTGCGGGAGCGTATGTGAAGTGATGATGGAAGAAAGATTTTTGCTGGTAAAGGAAAGAATACAGGAGATTAAGAGCGAAAACAGTCTGCCTTTGGCATTTCAGGAATATTTTGCAAAGACGGCCGGATTTATTGAGATGATAACGGAAAACTATGCCTTTATCATGGACGGCGGACTTGAAAAGTGTTCCATGGAGGAACTGAAAGAAAGAAACTACAGGCTTTACGAGGATATTCTTCCCGAAAATTACGGGAAAAGCTATGGCAATCCGAGAACCTGCGAGACGCTTTTCGGAAAAGAGTACGGCCGGATTTTATGTTTTTTGTATGCGGAGGTGAGGAGCCTTATTCCCTTTGCCTTTGAGAGAAGGCTTTCGGATATGGTTATCCGGATGGAGCTGTTTCTGGAAATCTACGGTTCCTTTGTCTGCGAGCAGGAGGAATGCGGGGCGCTTCCTGAGAAAGAGGCGCTGCGGGATATTTTATACTGGTATGTGAGCGATTACAGCAGGGAGGCCACGGAGCAGAAAATCCGGGATATGGTTTCGCCGGAGTCGGATTTTGCCCTTCGCATAATAGAATCGGATTTGTCGGACTGCCGTTACCTTTATTATTTTGGCGAGTATGTTACGGATAATGAGACTAAGACATGGAAACACCTGCAGTCGCTTTCGGAGGAAACGCTGCAGAAAATGGCGGATACCTACACGGAAGGCTATCGGATTGGCTTTCAGGTGGGAAACAAGGATATTACCAAAAAGAAGACGGTTAATATCCGGTACTGTCTCGGTTTTGAGCCTATGATAAAAAGGGCGGTGGAAAATTTTGAGAAAATGGGTCTTAGACCTACGATTTACAGAGCTTCTTCCAGCGTTTTGCAGGGCAGGGGCATGAGCAGGGTAGGCTATTACGGCGCGGTTCCCAACAAGCAGTATGATTTTGACCACAAGGACGACCAGGCCCTTGTGTTTGACCGGCGGCTTTTGCAGGTGCGGCTGGAAGCGTTAAAAGAAGGATACGAAAAATACAAAGACGAGGCGGCGGTTTTCGGCGGCCCGGCGGTGGTGGAAATATTCGGGGAAAAGCCGGTGAATCTTGAGGAAAAGCCGGAAGCTCTGCATTTGTCAGGAGAGCAGCAAAAGCTGATGGTGGAATATATGTCGGCTTCCGGGGAGATTGTGAACCGTTATATCAAAGGGGAGGAGAGGAGTTTTACCATTATCGCCTTCCCGGTGCCGGAGATTGGAAAGGATTTCGCCGCCATTTTTGACGAGACAGTGAAGATTAATACCCTTGATTATGAACTGTACCGGAGAATGCAGCAGATAATCATCGACACGCTGGATAAGGGAAAATATATAATGATTAAGGGAATGAACGGAAACCGGACGAACCTGAAGGTGATGCTTCACAGGCTGGAAAATCCCGATAAGCAGACGAATTTTGAAAACTGCGTGGCGGACGTGAATATTCCCGTAGGCGAGGTGTTTACGTCTCCGGTTCTTGCGGGAACGGAAGGCGTGCTTCATGTGAGCAGAGTGTACCTGCGGGAACTTGAATTTAAGAACCTTTCCCTCACGTTTAAGGACGGAATGGTGACGGATTATGACTGCGGCAACTTTGAGGACAGAGAGAAAAACCGGAAATATATCAAGGATAACGTGTTGTTCCACCATGACAGCGTTCCTTTGGGCGAGTTTGCCATCGGCACCAACACCACGGCCTATGTGATGGCGGGAAAATATAAAATAGAGGATAAGCTTCCTATATTAATAGCGGAGAAAACAGGCCCCCACTTTGCGGTGGGCGATACCTGCTATTCCCATGCGGAGGATGTGGCGGTCTACAATCCTGACGGAAAGGAAATTATCGCCAGAGATAACGAGTGTTCTTTAAAACGGAAGAATAAGGATGCTTCGGCGTATTTCAACTGCCACACGGACATTACCATCCCCTATGACGAGCTGGGCGAGGTCAGCGTGGTGACTTACGACGAGCAGGTGATTCCGGTTATAGAGGAAGGCAGGTTTGTGCTTGCAGGGTGCGGGGAGCTTAACAGGCCGTTGGAGGATTAAGGAGGATTGGCGAAGGGTCCGCCGGGGCGGGGGAGTATGCTTTTCGTCGTCACGCTCCCGCTCTATGAAAACGTAGCAGTACCAGACTCGTGAAAAACCTCGTCAGG
>CAJTMZ010000109.1:0-7500 GCA_910577445.1 uncultured Lachnospiraceae bacterium
CCTGGTCCCAAACCAGGCGCTCTAGCCAAGCTGAGCCACACCCCGCAAAATCCTGCTGCACTCTCTCACGCAACGCAAAACCTATTATAAAAGATACCCCTGCTTCTGTCAACAAATTTTTTAAATTTTATTGTTTTTTATATGTAATTTATGGAAAAGCGCGCTTCTCCCGCCTTATCCAGTTCCATTATAATATAAGAAGGTCTTCTTCCCTCCTGTCTGGGATAGGACAGACTCCCCGGATTTATTGCGATAAGTCCGTCCCCGATATCCACCACAGGCTTATGGGTGTGGCCGTACATCACGATATCCGCTCCCCGGATTTTCGCTTCCTTTTTCAGATATTCATTTCCCATGGAAACGCAGTAGTTATGTCCGTGGGTGAGCCAGACCTTATATCTGCCTATCCGGAAATCTTTTTCCCGGGGAAGGTCTGAAAAAAAATCGTTATTTCCCACAACCATCTGAACCGGGCACCCTGCCGCCTGGGCTATCAGATATTCGCTTTGCTCTATGTCCCCGCAGTGAATCACCATATCCACGGGTCCGTTCTTTTCAAGGGCCTTTATATAATTATCGTTTTTCCGATGGGTATCGCTGACAATCAGAATTTTCATATACACTCCTTCTTTGTACCGTAAATGGCAGACAACTGCCGTTTCATGGCACGAAGCGCCTTCCCTCTGTGACTGATTTTATTCTTTTCTTCCTCTGTCAGCTCCGCCGTGCTTCTCTGAAATTCCGGAACCATGAAAATCGGGTCGTAGCCGAAGCCGTTTTCACCCTTTTCCTCATAACCAATCCATCCTTCCACCGTGGCAAGCTCCGTCAGGGTCTGACCGTCAGGAAGCGTGCACGCAATGGCGCAGACGAATCTGGCCGTTCTTTTTTCCTCCGGAACGTTTAAAAGCCGCTCCAGAAGATTTCCGTTTTTTTCATGGTAAGAAGTATCCTCCCCCAGATATCTGGCGGAGTAAATTCCCGGCTCTTTATTTAGATAATCAATTTCGAGGCCGGAATCATCGGCAAGCACAATGGCCTCCTCTCCCGCCTCTTTTGCGGCGCGTGCCACCGCCTGAGCTTTTATCACCGCGTTTTCCGTAAAACTTTTCCCGTCTTCCACAATATCAATGGCAAGTCCCGCCTCTTTCATGGAAAGGATTTCCGCCGGCTGGCCGCCTATCCGAAGCCCTGCAAGAATCATTCGGATTTCTTTCATCTTTCCGGCATTGCCCGTGGCAAAAACAATCTTGTGCATTCTCCTCATCCTCCGCAATTCTTTCTCAGGATTTTCCCGGGGAATTTCCGCCGGCTGCTCCCTCCGGCGCCGGCTAAAACGCCGCCTAACGCTTTGGCGCATTCCCGCTCGCCGGCTTAAGGTACGGACCGCCGCTCCGGTTTCGGTCCGGGAAACTGATAGAAGTAGGTTTTCATCATTCCGTTATAGATTTTCCTGTTCTTTGCCGCTTTCAGTCCCATAACGTTTTCCGCGCTTTCATAGGCGGTGATGATATACATGGACCAGGAATCCAGCGCCTCAAAGCGCTCCCCCAGGGCTTTGTAAATTCCCGGAAGATTTTCCTTTTCCTCCACTCTTTCCCCGTAGGGAGGATTGGTGATAATAAAACCGTATTTTTTGCTGTGGCTTAATTCCGACACGTCCCGTCTCTGGAAATGAATCATATGCTCCACGCCGGCAAGCCGGGCGTTTTCCTTTGAAACAGCCACCATTCTCTCGTCGATATCGTACCCCTGAATGTCCGTGCAGACGTCTTTTCTTACCAGCTCTTTCGCTTCCTCCCGCGCCGCCTTCCATTTTGATTCCGGCGTCAGATGCGTCCATGCCTGTGCCGTAAAGCTCCTGTTCATTCCAGGCGCCATATGCGCCGCCATCATGGCCGCTTCTATGGGAAAGGTTCCGCTTCCGCAGAAAGGGTCCACCAGAATCCGCTCGTCCCTCCACGGGGTCAGCTTTATCAGAGCCGCCGCGAGGTTTTCCGCAATGGGCGCTTTGGCCGTGAGCCTCCGATAGCCTCTTTTATGTAAAGAATCCCCGGTAGTATCTAACGCCACCGTCACCTCGTCCTTCATAAGGAACACTCTGACGGGAAAGGACTCCCCGCTTTCCGGGAAATAGCCTGTATGATAACCAGCCCTCATCCGTTCCACCATGGCTTTTTTCATAACCGACTGGATATCCGACGGGCTGAAGAGCTTGCTCTTTATGCTGGCCGCTTTTGTCACCCAGAACTTTCCGTCCTCCGGCAGCCACTCCTCCCAGGGAAGGCTTTTGGTTCCCTGAAAAAGCCCTTCAAAGGTTTCCGCATGGAAGCTTCCCACTTTAATCAAAACCCTCTCTGCCGTGCGCAGAAAAATATTTGCCCGGCACACGGCTCCGGCGTCGCCCCTGAAAGTGATGCGGCCGTCCTCAACCTTCACTATTTCATATCCCAAATCCGAAATTTCCCGTTTCAAGACGGCCTCAAGCCCGAAATGGCATGGCGCAATCAGTTCATATGTTTTCATAAATACCTCTTTCCAATCGCCGGCAGGGCTCTAAACCGCAGATTTTCCGTCTCCCCTGCCACATTCACCTATTATACGGTATTTTATGAAATTATGCCAGTATGCATTTTGAAAATCCAAATATTTTTGCGAATCCCGGTTTAATCCCTCCCTCCATGCTTCACAATACCGTAATAGGCTCTTGCCGTAATCATGTAGCTTGCGCCGTACACCGCGATGAATAAGACAGCCACGCCCGCCGTGCTCCCCAAAAGGATATCCGTACGGAAAAACGACAGCGCCGCCATCAGCCCCTTTACCATAAACATTCCCGCCGCCGTGTGGAGAACCGCTCCCACAAGAGGCAGCCCGAACACCATCAGAATCTGCCTGCGGACCGTGCCGCGGATTTCCGTATCGCTCATGCCCACTTTCTGCATGATATCGAAGTTATTCCTGTCCTCATAGCCTTCCGTAATCTGCTTATAATACATAATCAGAATCAGGCACATGAAGAAAATTATACCGAACAGTACGCCGATAAATAAAAGCGCGCCGTACATGACTTCCAACTCGTTTCTGCTCTCCGCTCCGTTTGAAATCTTCAAAAATCCGGGCCGGCTCTGGCACCACTGTGCAAATTCGTCCAAAAAATCCGTCTTTTCTTTGTCCCTTCCCTGAAGAAGTATCCGGACAAACTGCGCCCCGCCTGCCGCGAAGGCGTCCATATCCTCCACACCGTTCGCCTCGCCAAAAGCCCTTACGCAGGCGTCCTTTACCGTTTCGTCTTTCACCACCATAAGATAAGACGCCATGAAAGTATTATCCTTTGCCTTTGGCTCCGGGAAGAATTTTTCAGCTTCTTCCGCAATCAGGAACTCTTTTCCGAAAAAATCAACCGTATCAAAGCCGTAATCACTGCCGCTGCAATAGATAAGCGCCTCATTGCCGGCAAGAGAAACTGCCCCGTTCTCGATTTTATTGTAATCCTCAAGCGTCATAAGGGCCAGTTTGTAATCCTCCGCGTAGGCGTCAACTCCTGATACGCCGTCCTCCTTTGTCCTTACCGTAAACCGGTTTCCGCTCTGACTTACGGACAGCTCCGTCTGTTCGTAAACATCCACCCGCTCCGCTTTCAGCCCATACTTTTTTTCCAGAGCCGCTATCTCCCGCTCCGTTTCCTCCGTCGTGATTTTCCCTTTCCCGTACTGCGCCGTCATATCATAAGGATTGATGAAATGCACGATGCTGTCCATCCCCGCATAAAGCGCCGCCGTGCAGATTAGCGTAATGATTACCATCGTCGAAAAAATGCAGATATTGGAGAGCCCTGCCGCATTCTTTTTCATGCGGTAAAGCATACCCGAGATTGTAATAAAATTTCCGGATTTATAATAAACGCCCTTTCTGGACTTCATCCACTTTAAGAACGCGATGCTTCCCGCCGCAAACAAAAGGTATGTTCCGACTATCACGCAGAAAACCGCCAGGAAAAAGTCGATGAATATCATGCTGTTTAATTCCGAAGTGACGGAGAAGTAATACCCTCCCGCTATGGCGGTCACTCCCAAAATGGCAGAGAGCCATAAAAACTTCGGCTCCTTTTCCCCTTTCCTGCTCCCGCTCATCAGCTCAATGGGTTTCGCCTTTCCAACCTGTATAAGCCCCTCCAGAAGGTTCACCGTGTAGATACACAAAAAGTAAATCACTGTTTCCCGCAGAGCCTTCGAATGAATAACAAACTGAACGTCCACCGGCAGCCTGCACATCCGAAGCAGCACCATAAACAGCAGCTTTGAAAGGGCCAGTCCGAAAACCACTCCTCCCAGAAGGGCGGCGGCGTAAATCAGCGCCGTCTCAAAAAACAGCATACTGCCGATGTGCTTTTTTTCCAGTCCCAGAATATGATACAGGCCGAACTCTTTCTGACGCCTTTTCATCAGAAAACTGTTTGCGTAAATCAGAAAAAGCAGCAAAATCAATACCAGCAGGCTTTTTCCTATCCACAGCATTATCCATGCGTAGCTGCTCTTTGGCAGAATTTTGATGATATCGTTATAAAGAATGGACACATACACAAAATAAATAAATACCGAAAAAATCCCCGCCGCCAGATAGGGAAAATATACATTCCCGTTTCTTATAATTCCCTTTAAGGCCATTACCGGCAGAATTTTTACCGCCGATGATTTTCCTGTCTTTTCCATACAGCCTACACCTCCTGTTCCTTCGTCAAAGCTTCCGTCCGATTATCCCCATTTTCCGTCTGCAGAACCGTCAGCGCGTCGGAAATCATTTTATACATCGCCTCATTGCTCTGGTTCCCTTTGTAAATCTGGTGGAAAACACAGCCGTCCTTGATAAACAGCACCCGCCCCGCATGGCTGGCTGCCTGAATACTGTGCGTCACCATCAAAATGGTCTGCCCCTCCCGGTTCACTTCCCCAAAAAGCCCAAGCAGCTTTCCCGACGCCCGGGAGTCTAACGCGCCGGTGGGTTCGTCCGCCAGAATGATATCCGGATTTGTGATTAAGGCGCGGCACACTGCCGCACGCTGTCTCTGCCCGCCGGAAACCTCATAGGGATACTTTTCCAGTACCTGCGTTACCTCCAGCTTATCCGCAAGGGGTCTTAGTCTGCTTTCCATCTCTTTGTGTTCCGTTCCCGCAAGCACCAGCGGCAAATAAATGTTATCCTTTAAGGACAGCGTATCCAGCAAATTGAAATCCTGAAATACAAAACCAAGGTGCGCCCTCCGGAATGCGCAGATATCCCTGTGCCTGATTTCGGAAAGGTCCTTCCCGTTTAAAAGAACCTGCCCGCTTGTGGCCTTATCCAGCGAGGCAAGAATATTTAACAGGGTTGTCTTTCCCGAACCCGATTCTCCCATAATCGCCACATATTCCCCTTCCTCCACGGAAAAATTCACGTCGCTGAGCGCCTGCACCTTTACCGCTCCCAGCCTCGTAGTATATACTTTTTTTACATTTTTAACTTCCAGTAATGACATAACAAGCCTCCCTGTATTTTCTGAACATCTTTTCAATGCCCTTCGTTCTGTCATTCATTATAGAAAAAGAAGAAATGCGCTGCCATTCATCCGGCTTACATTTCTTCCCCAAAACCTTACACTTTTGTCACATACGCGGACTCAGGCCGCGTAACTTATCCAGATACCGTCTCCTGCAAAAAGCCGAGAATCACTTTCGTTCCCTTTCCCGGCCCGGACTTTACCCGGATGGTGTGGGACAGCCTCCCCATAATCTGGTCGCACAGATACAGGCCAATCCCCGTCGATTTCCTGTCCATCCTTCCGTTATACCCGGTAAAGCCTCTCTCAAAAATCCTGGGCAAATCGCTCTTTTTGATGCCGATTCCCGTATCCTCTATGACAAAACAGGAAGTCCTTCCTTCCCGCATATTGCCTTCCGCATCCGCGCCATAGATTGCGATACCGCCCTTGCGGGTATATTTCAGCGCGTTGGAAAAGACCTGCTCCACCACAAAGCACAGCCATTTTTCGTCCGTCACCGCCCGCAGCTCAAACTCTTCCATCCGAAAAGAAAGACCGCTTCTCAAAAACAGCACGGAATATTTTTTAACCGCCTGCTTTACAATATCCGACACTTCACAGCTTTTGAAAAGCAAATCCGAGGAAAGGCTGTCCAGCCTTGCAAAATAGAGGGCCATTTCCGCATACCGCTCAATCTTGAACAGCTCCTCCCTCTCTCTTTGCCTCTCCCGGCCCGGCCTCCCGGCTCCTGTGCCGTCGTTCTCTCCCGGCTCTCCGGCGCTCTCTTCGCCCTTCGACGCAAATTCCCCGGAGCCATCGTCCTCCTGCAGAAGAAGCCGCATGGCCGCTATGGGCGTCTTAATCTGGTGAATCCACATGGTATAGTAGTCCGCCATATCCCGCTTTTTCTTGTCGTATTCCGTAAGAAGTTTTCTTTTTTCCCGTTCCGAATCTTCCACCGCCTGCCGGTACAACCGCTCTGGCAGGGTCTCCGCCTCCGGGAACGCCTCCGACTTTTCCTCCTCACGCTGTAATGCGAGCATCAGAGCCTGGCATTTCCTATAATAACCGAAAAAATCCCACACAAGAAATACCGTACCGAAAAACAGCGCAAGCTCTAACGCATAAAACATATTTTGAGAAATCTCCTCATATCCGTAAAGAAAGCTCACTATGTAAAATACTGCCGCCATAAACAGGTAACCCAAAATCAGCCTGAACTTTTCTTTCAGATAGGACCTCCAAATCAATCCGCCCTTTTTCTTTGTATTCATCATGCTTCCCTCAGTTGGTACCCTACTCCCTTTTTCGTCAGAATAAAATTCTCTATTCCCGCCTCTTCCAGCTTTTTCCTGAGCCGGTTTATATTGACGGTCAGTGTATTGTCGTCCACAAAACATTCGTTATCCCACAGTCTTTTCATAATACTGTCACGGCCTACCGTTCCCCCCGCCTTTTCATATAGAAGCTGCAGAATGCGAAATTCGTTTTTTGACAGTTCCAGCTTTTTCCCCTGATACAGAAGGCTCATGTCCGTCAGGTTAAGAATGACGTTTCCGTGTTCCATAATTGCAGCGGACCGGTTCTGAAACGAGTAGGTTCTGCGCAGAATCGCCTGTACCTTGGCAAGAAGCACCTCCAAATCAAAGGGCTTTACCACAAAATCATCCCCGCCCATATTTATCGCCATAACAATATTCATGTTGTCCGCGGCCGATGAGACAAATATGACCGGAACCTGCGAAATTTTCCGGATTTCCCCGCACCAGTAATACCCGTTGTAAAAGGGCAGCCCAATGTCCAGAAGCACAAGCTGGGGTGAAAAGGATGTAAATTCCGACAGGATATTTTCAAAATCTTTGGCACAGGCCGTCTCATAGCCCCACCCTGACAGATATTTGCTGATTTGATTTGAAATGGTGTGGTCGTCTTCTATTATCAGTATTTTGTACATTTTAAATCCTCTCGCTGTCGCGGCATTC
>CAJTMZ010000109.1:7605-13646 GCA_910577445.1 uncultured Lachnospiraceae bacterium
TGCAAGCACCCCCGCCCGGCTCTTTGCTCGCACGCTCGGCTTTGCCTCGCTGTCGCGGCATTCGCCACATGGGGGTGCAAGCACCCCCGCCCGGCTCATTACTCGCGCAAAAAGGCACCCCCAGGGGTGCCCTTTGCCAAATCCATTTAGTATTCGTTGTTCTTTTTGTTGTTGTCTTTGCAGTTAGAAGAGTTAGAAGAACTGTTCTTCTGGCTGTTCTGGCTGTTCTGACTGGATTTGTTTTCCTGGTTCTGATTGTTCTGGTTGTTCTGATAATCATTCTTAGCCATAATTTTGTTTCCTCCTGATTCATTAGGTTACAGGAGTAGTATTTTCTCTTTTTCGGATTTTTATACTATGTATTTTAAAATTTATCCGTTCCCCGTCCATAATCCAGTCCGTTCCTGTATTTCTCCGGCTCCTCCATCATATCGGCCATTGTCCGAAAAGCCTGCATGGCCATTTTTTCCTTGTTGCAGGTCCGGGAATTTTTCCCTGTATCCTTGATAAGATTGTAGCGGTTCATCTGCCAGACATACAAATCGCACAGGCAATAGCCACACACCTTCAGCTTATCCGAGAAGGTGTGATGCTCCACATAATAAACAAATTCCTCGTACAACTGTTTTCTGGACAAAATATCCGGCCAGAGCCTGTCAGCCCATTCCCGGGACAGCTCCGCGTAATCGCAGATTGCGTAAAACGCCTGACACGCCTTTACCTTTGTCGCGTCATACAAAATTCCCTGCATGAAATCACTTCCTTACCGTTTTCTCCTTTCACCGCCCCATTACAAAAGCGGTGCCACAAGCCTTGAGATTCTCCCCGTCACCTTCTGGTACAGGGGAATTTTCCTGTAATAATCTATGTCAACCGCCTGGCACTTCCCGAGCGTGTCCTGGAAATCCTTTTCCACCTTTGCCGCCATGCTGCCCTCATAAAAATAAGCGCCGCATTCAAAATGATGGTAAAAACTCCGGTAATCCAGATTCACCGTTCCCACCGCGGCGGACACATCGTCCGCGACAAACGCCTTGGCATGCACAAAACCCGGCGTATACTCATAAACCCTGATGCCGGCCTCCAAAAGCTCCGGATAAAAGGTTCTCGCAATATAATATACCACTTTTTTATCGGGAATATGGGGCAGAATCATAGCCACCTCCACGCCCCGCCTTGCGGCGTAGCGCATGGTATCCAGAAATTCCCTGTCTACAATAAAATAGGGGGTCATTATATGCACATATTTTGAAGCGCTCTGTATCATGGAGGCGTAAACCGTCTTTGCTACCTCCGAGCTTCTGGTGGGCGTTTCCCCGTAGGGAATCACAAAGCCGTCGTGGACTCTGGTGTCGTATACAATGTTTTTCAGGTACTTTTCGTACTTTTCCTCTCCGGCCTCCGATACGTTCCACATCTGCAGATACATCACCGTAAAGCTGCGAACGGCGTCGCCCGTAATTTTTACCGCCACGTCTTTCCAGTGTCCGAAGCGCGAACGCAGATTGATGTATTCGTCCGCCAGATTCACGCCGCCCGTAAAGGCCACCTTTCCGTCAATCACCACGATTTTTCTGTGGTCCCGGTTATTCTGGGAAGTGGATAAAAAGGGAACGATAGGCGCGAACATCTTGGCTTTGATTCCGTACTCCTCAAGCTCTCTCGGGTACCGGAGCGGGAGCAGTACAATCGAACACATACCGTCGTACATCACCCGGACCTCCACGCCCTCTTTTACCTTTTCCTTCAGAATTTCAAGCACAGTGTCCCACATAACGCCCCGCTCTATGATAAAATACTCAAGAAAAATAAATTTCTCCGCTTTTTTCAATTCCGCAAGCAGGTCCTCAAATTTATCCTCCCCCACGGGATAGTACTCGGCCGTGGAACTGTTGTATATCGGAAAACCGGCGGTATGCTTCATATAATGGGCAAATCCCTGAAACTGCGGGGGACTCTTCTCAATGGCATTTTCCGTTTCGTCATCCGTATAGAGCATCCCTTCCGTTTCGCCCATGCGCCTGCCCAGCTTCACTTTCAGGCCGAAACCGCTGAAATTCCCCACGATAAACACATAAATCAGCGCGCCCAATACCGGAAACAGGCAGATGGGAATAATCCAGCTCATCTTAAATTCCGTGGGCTCGTCCCTGTTAATGATAAAAATCACCAGAAACGCTCCCAGAATACTCATACTTTCCCATATCAGAGGATAGTAATTCCGAAGCCATACAAAACTGCCAAGCAAAGCCAATGCCTGCAGCACTATCATCAAAATGATAGCCAGCGCGCGGCCAAATATCATCTTAAATATGGCGTTAATCAATCGACTCATTTTTTTCCTTTCTTCCGGTAAATACATCGGGCGCCTTAAAGCCGCTTCCTGCCCCTTAATACCGTCGGCTCCCGGCCGCTTTCACACCCTTAATACCGCCCGCTTTCACACTCTGAGCAGATGGAGTATCTCCTCAAAACACACTCCGTTTTTATCTTCAATCCCCATTTCAATAGATTTTTCCATACATTTTTTTATAAATACGGAAGCCTTTTTTACCGACTCCGCAAAGGGAACCCCGTTTACCGCATCGGCCGCGATGATTGCCGAAAACAAATCCCCTGTGCCGCAGCACTCTCTTCCCACTTTGCGGCTGCGCAATGTCAGCGGCTCCGCGCCTTTCTGGAAAACATAATTTGCAAGGAACTGACCCTTATTAATTCCGGTTATCACGATTTTTTCAGGCCCCATTTCCGATAGCCTGCAGCAAAGCTCCAGAAGTTCCGGCCCCATCCAGCCCTCTTCTTTATAGGGCGTATCCGTCAGCTTACAGGCTTCCGTCAGGTTCGGCGTCAGGATATCCGCAAGGGACGCAAGTTTTCGCATCTCCATGCACATTTCCTCCGTGTAGGTCGCCGCTATCTTTCCATGGTCCCCCATCACCGGGTCAACCACAACAATGGTATCCTTCCCCCGAAAGTTTCTGATAAAGTCCGCCACAATGCCAATCTGCTCACCGGACCCTAAAAAGCCGGACATGATACCGTCAAATTCCAGACCCAGCTTTTTCCACATGGAAAGATACTCTGAAAGCCTGTCCGTGTAATCGTCAAAAAAATATTCCGGATAGCCCACATGATTGGAGAGAATCGACGTCGGCACCGGACAGCACTGGATTTTCATATGAGAAATCACCGGCATGGATACCGTAAGCGCACATCGCCCAAAGCCGGTTAAATCATTGATTGCCGCGATTTTTTTCTGCTTATTTTGTGACATTTTATATATCCTCGTTTCTGTAGGCTATTATACTATATTTAACATAAAAAACCATATACCTTCCGCATAAAATTTATTAATATTTAACAAATTCCATTTCTATGCGGTGACATGTTAAAATTTTTTGTGTATAATGATGCTTGTCTTTTCACATTATCTTTTTATGACAAACAGGAGGTACTTTAAATGATAACCAACGATGTTGTTTATGTAGGCGTGGACGATAAGGATATTGACCTCTTTGAAGGACAGTTCTCGGTTCCCGACGGTATCGCTTATAACTCTTATGTGATTCTGGATGATAAAATCGCCGTAATGGACACGGTTGACAGAAGAAAAAAAGACGCGTATATGGAAAATCTGGAAAAGGCCCTGGCCGGGAAAAGTCCCGACTATCTGATTGTTTCCCATGTGGAACCCGACCATGCCTCAAGCGTAAAAACTTTTCTTGAAAAATACCCTTCCGCCAGACTGGTTGGGAATACCAAAACTTTCCAGATGCTTTCCCTCTATTTCGATTTGGATTTCAGCACCGCTCTTACCGTAAAAGACGGCGACACCCTTTCTTTAGGGAAGCATGAGCTTTCTTTCGTGATGGCTCCCATGGTGCACTGGCCGGAGGTTATGCTCACCTATGACAGCTTTGACAAAATCCTGTTCAGTGCGGATGCTTTCGGAAAATTCGGCGCGCTGGACGCAAAAGATAACTGGGACGACGAGGCCAGAAGATACTACTTTAATATCGTAGGAAAATTCGGCATGCCCGTCCAGACCATACTCAAAAAAGCCGCCACACTGGATATTCAGGTAATCTGCCCGCTGCACGGCCCCGTACTAAAAGAAAATTTAGGATATTATCTCGATAAATACAATATCTGGAGCAGCTATGCCCCCGAAAAAGAAGGCGTTTTCATCGCCTACGCCTCCCTTCACGGCAATACCGCCGAGGCTGCCAAAAAACTGGCGCAAATCTTAAAGGATAAAGGCTGTCCCGAGGTTGCCATTTTGGACCTTGCAAGGGACGACATGGCCAAAGCCCTTGAAAACGCTTTTTGCTACGGAAAAATCGTCCTGGCCGCTTCCTCCTACAACGGCGGCTTAATGCCCTATATGGAATTTTTCCTCCATTACCTGAAAGGAAAAAATTACCAGAAACGTCAGGCCGCTCTCATTGAAAACGGCTCCTGGGCGCCTTCCGCCAAAAAGGTTATGACGGATATGCTCTCTCAGATGAACGCTGTGGAAATTTTAGAGCCCTCCCTTACCATCCGGGGCGCCGTAAAAGAGGAAACCGTAAAAGAACTGGAAGCGTTGGCTGACGAGCTGCTGAAAGCCTGAAACCAATTAACTGACCAAACAAAAAAGAAGCATTGTGCGTCCCGGAAAGCCTCCATGGAAGCGTTTCCCCGAAAGACATACAATGCTTCTTATTTTTACAAATGCTTCAGCAGCCCTTCTATTCCTTCCTCTTCGTAAATCCCCTTATAGTACTTTACCTCATCACCAATCAAATCATCAATCACCCGCATGCCCAAAAGCTCCACCGGCGCTTTGTCGTCCGTCAAAAGATAACCGCCCTTTTCATAGGGAACCAGATTCTGCCTGACCCTGTCCATCATATTCGCCAGCTCTTCCTCTCTTTCTCCGCCCCCGCCGGCCTTTTCTTTCAGGCTTTCAATATTCCTGTCAGCCCTTGCAAGAATTTCTGCCGAATCCGACGCAAACAGCTCCCGATTGGTACCGCCCGACACGTCCACCGTATAGACGCTTCCAAAAACTTCCGCGATGGTATCGGAAAGGTACTGGTTAATATTACCCTCTTCCTGTCCCCGCATGTTCATATTCACCACCATCACGCCATCTTCCTTAAGATGCTCCTTCACCAGCGTAAAAAATTCCACCGAGGACATCTGAAAAGGAATCGTGATATCCTGATAAGCGTCCACCATAATCACGTCATATTTTTTCTCATCCACATTCAGATAGGCGCGCCCGTCATAAGTCGTCACCAGAGTATCCTTTGGAAGTTCAAAATAATCATAAGAAAGCTGTGTGATTTTTTCATCAATTTCAACGCCCTCCGTTCGGACATTGTCAAAAAACCGGCGGCACTGCGTTGCATAAGTCCCGGTTCCCATGCCCAGAATCAGCGCGTCAAGCTCCCCCTCTTCCTCCACCCCCGCCATAAAGGGGGCCATCATGGCATAATCATAGTACATTCCCGTAAGCGCGTCCTCTTTTTTCAAAATAGACTGTACCCCGAAAAGCACATTGGTGGAGAGAATCACATCTTTTTCACTTTCCTTCACCTGCAGATAATTGTAAACAGACTCCCCTTCATAGGCCAAATCCTTCTCCCAGAAAGCAAAGCTGCTCTGTCCGCCCAGCACACAGCAGCACACAAACGCTAAAAGCCCCGCCGCCGCTTTTCCGGTTCCTCTTTTATTGCTGGCAAAATAAATCAGCGCAAGCAAAAGAAGGATTCCCGCAAAAATCAGAAACGTAACGGAGGTTCCCACCGAAGGAATCGTTACAAAAGTCGGCAGAAAGGTTCCGATAATACTGCCGATGGTATTGGCCGCCCCAAGCGCTCCTACCGTCTTGCCGCTGTCATTCAAATTGTCAACACTGTACTTTGCCAGAGACGGCGTCACCGTTCCCAGCAAAAACAGCGGAAAAACAAAGATAACCATACAGGCCGCAAAGGCCGCCCATATCAGGAAATTCTGATTGACGGAAAAAATCAGCACCGCCGAAATCCCCAGAA
>CAJTMZ010000110.1:0-703 GCA_910577445.1 uncultured Lachnospiraceae bacterium
CGGGCGCTTTGGGGGTCAATATTGCAATCGTTACGGGGTACCGAATCCGAAAGACTGCGGGGGCGCTTATATGCGCGCTGGGAGCCGTACTGCCGCCGCTTATTATCATTTCTGTTATTTCCGTATTTTATAATCAGTTTAAGGACAACAGGGTTATCGCGCTTGCCCTTCGGGTTATGAGAGCGGGGGTAGCGGCGGTCATCATAGACGTTGTTATTAATCTGGCGTTAGCTATTTTTAAGACAGGAAACGGATTGTGGATTCTGGTAATGGCCGCCGCATTTATCGCCACCGTGTTTTTTAAAGTCAGCGCCATTGTGCTGATAGCGGTCTGCGCCCTAATCGGACTGGCCTGCAGCGTCAGAGGGAAAAAGAAAGGAGAAGAAAATTGATATATTTGAGACTCTTCTGGGCTTTCTTTCAAATCGGACTTTTTAGTTTTGGCGGAGGGTATGCGGCGGTGCCGCTTATTCAAAGTCAGATTGTGGAGGAGAACCGCTGGCTGGAGATGAGCCAGTTTGCAGATATTATTACAATCGCCGAAATGACGCCGGGACCGATTGCGGTAAACAGCGCAACCTTTGTGGGACAGCAGATTGCCGGTCTGCCGGGCGCCATTATATGTACGCTGGGATGCATTCTGCCCTCTGTCATTATCGTGCTTGCCTTATCCTGGCTTTATATGAAATATCGTAATTTAACC
>CAJTMZ010000110.1:713-947 GCA_910577445.1 uncultured Lachnospiraceae bacterium
GGTGCAGGGGGTGCTTGCGGGACTCCGTCCCGCTATTGTGGCGATGATTGCGTCGGCGGGACTTTCCCTTTTTCTGCTGGCGCTGTTCGACGCCTCCCTGTGGGAAGTTTCTCTGTCGGATTTTCGGAAAATCGAGGGAGGAATTTTTCTCGTATGCCTTATGCTTCTCCGGAAGTTTAAGGTGAATCCTATTATGATTATATTTGGCTCCGGGATTGCGGGAACGCTTCTATA
>CAJTMZ010000110.1:961-1511 GCA_910577445.1 uncultured Lachnospiraceae bacterium
GGATAAAAACAGCACTTTTTATTAAGACAGATACGCCGGAACCTGCTATACTGACAAAGATACAGGAGGCGATACCGTGAAAAACAAAAAAGATGTTATAAAACAGGTCGTGGACTATATAGAGGAAAATCTGGAAGAAGAAATTAATCTGGACAAGATAGCAAAAAACGCGGGCTATTCCAAATTTTACCTTAACCGCGTATTTACGGAGCAGACGGGGCTTACCATCCACAAATATCTAAAGAACCGCCGGCTGGCCGCCGCGGCCGAAAAGCTGGTCAGGACAGACAAAACCATAACGCAGATTGCGCTTGAAGCGGGGTACGATTCCCAGCAGGCATTTTCCTTTGCCTTTAAACAGGTATACCGATATCCGCCTAAGGGTTACAGGAATAAGGGAATCTTTGTGCCCGGGCAGGACAGGATTTCCCTGAGGGGCTGCTCTGCCGGATACGGCTTATTTACCTTGAAAGTAAAGGAGATGGCGGCATGAGTACGATACCTTTTGTGGTTGAGCAGACCAGCCGCGGAGAAAGAAGTTATGACATTT
>CAJTMZ010000110.1:1531-13419 GCA_910577445.1 uncultured Lachnospiraceae bacterium
TTTTGTCTGAGCGGATTATCTTTCTGGGAGAAGAAGTAAGCGACGCTTCGGCGGGCCTGATTACAGCGCAGATGCTTTTTCTGGAAGCCCAGGACCCGGATAAGGACATTCAGTTGTATATCAACAGTCCCGGGGGCTCCGTTACAGCCGGGTTTGCGATTTATGACACCATGCAGTATATTAAATGCGACGTTTCCACAATATGCGTGGGGCTTGCGGCCAGCTTCGGGGCTTTTTTGCTGGCCGGCGGCGCGCGGGGCAAGCGCAGGGCGCTGGCCAACTCCGAGATTATGATACATCAGCCCGCTGTCCGGGGCGGCGGTATTTCCGGGCAGGCCAGCGACATCAAAATCATGTCGGAGCACATGCAGAAAAACAAACGGAAGTTAAATCGTATTCTGGCGGAAAATACGGGACATACCATAGAGGAAATCGAAAGAGATACGGACAGGGATAATTTTATGAGCGCAGAAGAAGCCCTGGAATACGGGCTGATTGATTCGGTTATAGTAAAAAGGCAGTAGGAAAAAGAAAAACCATGGATTTTTGGCGGAAGCCTAAAATTTTCCATGGTTTTTTTGTGTGATAAAAGATAAAGTAAAGAAAAATATGTTCCGGGGAATCGGAATCGCCGGTACAGAACCGAAATGGAGGAACAGGATGAAGGAATCAATACATAAGTATTTTCAGGTGGGGACAGTCTTGTGGATGTCTTATCCCCCGGAAAGATGCGGTTTTTTAGAGCCGCTAAAGAAAATCTGCAGCGATGATTTTTTTGATGCGGTGGAAATTACGCAGATTGCACAGGATAAGGAGAGGGAAACGGCCAAAAGGCTGCTTGCGCAGTCCCATCTGAAAGTTTGCTACGGTGCGCAGCCAAGACTTCTTACGCCGAAGCTTAATCCCAACGCCATAGACGAGGGGGAACGGGAAAAGGCGGAAAAGACGCTTTTGGAGGCTGTGGACGAGGCGGAATATCTGGGGGCAAAAGGAATTGCATTTCTGGCGGGAAAATGGGAGAAGGAAACCAGAGAGAAAGCTTTTTCCCAGCTTTTAAAGACGACACGGAATGTCTGTGATTACGCGGCTGCCAAACAGATGCAGGTGGAGCTGGAAGTGTTTGACTTTGATATGGATAAAGCGGCGTTAATCGGTCCTGCGCCCTATGCGGCGGAGTTTGCGGCGAAAGTGCGCATGACAAACAACAACTTCGGACTGATGGTGGATTTATCTCATTTTCCCACGACTTACGAAAACAGCCGGTTTGTTATTGAGACGCTGAAGCCGTATATCACGCACCTGCATATCGGAAACGCGGTGGTAAAGAAAGGCTGTGAGGCTTACGGCGACCAGCATCCCAGATTTGGTTTTCCCGAAAGCGCAAACGATGTGGAAGAGGTGACCGATTTTTTCCGGGTTCTCAGAAAGGAAGGATTTTTCAGGAAAGAGGAGCCGCTTGTCCTGTCTTTGGAGGTAAAGCCGTGGAAGGACGAGGAGCCTGATATTATTCTTGCAAATACAAAGAGAGTTATTAGGCGGGCGTGGGCAATGGCATGATTGCAGAAAGAAGGGTGAAGAAATGAAAATAGTGGTTTTGGACGGATACACGGAAAATCCCGGGGATTTATCCTGGGACAGCCTTGGCGACCTGGGAGATTTAACCGTTTACGACAGGACGCCGCAGGAGAAGGTCGTTGAAAGAATCGGCGACGCGCAGGCGGTTTATGTAAATAAGGTGGCTATCGGCAGGGATGTGATGGAAAAATGCCCGTCAATACGTTTTATCGGAGTACTTGCCACCGGTTATAACGTGATTGACGTGGAGGCGGCGAAGGAAAAAGGAATCGTGGTGTGCAACGTTCCGACTTACGGAACCTGTTCGGTGGCCCAGTATGCAATCGCGCTGCTTCTGGAATTATGTCATCATGTGGGAGAGCATTCCGCGTGTGTAAAAGCGGGAGAGTGGACGGATAATGCGGACTGGTGTTTCTGGAAATATCCTTTGACGGAATTATCCGGAAAGAAAATGGGAATTATAGGGTTTGGCAGGATTGGCCGGATGACAGGAAAGCTGGCGGCGGCTTTTGGCATGGAGGTTCTGGCATTTGACAGTTACCCTCTGGCGGATACGGAAATAGAAGGCTGCAGGTATGCGTCGCTGGATGAAGTGATAGAAAACTCGGACGTGATTTCGCTGCACTGTCCTCTGTTCCCGGAAACAAGGGAAATCATCAATAAGAGCACGATTTCGCGCATGAAACACGGGGTTATGATTATCAATACCTCACGGGGCCCCCTTATCTGCGAAAAGGATTTGGCGGATGCCTTAGAGAGCAGAAAGGTAGCGGGAGCGGCTGTGGACGTGGTGTCAAAAGAGCCGATACAGAAAGATAATCCGCTTTTGAAAGCCCCCAATATTATTATTACCCCGCATATTGCATGGGCGCCGAGGGAATCGAGACAGCGTCTTATGGATGTGGCAGTGGGGAATCTGAAGGCATATCTTAACGGCGAGCCTGTAAATGTAATCAACAGGTAGACAGGAAACAAAATGAAAGCTCCAGCGAAGGCGGTGCAGAACAGGCGGATGCTTCTTCTGCGCCGCGACGGCGGGAGTATGCTGCCGTCCGGCGAAGTCCCGGTTTTTATCCGGGGCTTTTCGGACGGTATTTTTGTGCAGGTAAATTTTTCCGGTTTGCCGGGCGGACCAAAAGCCTCCCTGAATGAAGTCTATAAACTTATGATACAAGGAGAAAAAGAGATGAAGGAAAAAGTAATCTTTTCCAGACTGAAGCTGAAAAGCCAGATTATTTTACTGGTAGGAAGCGCAACGGGCGCTTTAATGATACTGCTGGCTTTGTATATAGGAATTCTGCAAATCAACAATCGAAAAAGCCAGGACGCCTACATGGAGAATGCGGCAGGACAGCTTGTGGGGGAACTGGACGGTTTCGACGGTGACGTCAAAAAGGTCAGCACCAATCTGGCGTACAATAAGATGGTGGAGGAGTTTTGCATGTCCGACGATTTGGGGCTGCGGTTTATTCTGAGCAGGGATATCGACCTGTTTATAGAGTCTATAGAGATAGCCAATTCCCGGATTGACGCTGTGGCGTTCACCGATATGGGACAGGTGATTATCGGAACCCAGGACAGGGAGTTTTTCCGGATTATAGGGCATCTTGAAAATCAGGTGAAAGAAAAAGGAATGGGAGGAGAGCCCAATTACTTTATGCTGGAGGACGGAAGAGTGATTTCCGTCAGTCAGTCTTTTTATAATCCGCAGAGCAAAGAACAGTATTATGTTGTGCTGATTTGCAATCTGGACGATTTAAAGAGCCAACTGAAAATGATGACAAAATCAGGAGAGTACCTTTTTTTGGTAGAGAATGAAAAGGGGGAGGTATTTCCCTCAAACTATATAGAAAAAGAAGCACCCGGCGAAAACAGAGACTATCTGGCGCTTTCTTCCGCGTCAGGGTTCTGGAAGGTAAAGGGAGCGGTGAGAGAGGAGGCGGGAAACAGGGAGATAAGCAGGTATATCAATATTATGATTTTATTTGTGGGCATAGTTTCCTTACTCCTCTGTATAACGGGATGTCTGATTTATAAGGGAATAGCTTCCCCGGTGGAGGCCATTATCGTATTTATGAACCAGTACGGAAAGTATTACAACAAGCACCGGCTCCCGGTGAAGGGCACCAATGAAATTGCCCAGATATCCGTGAGCGTCAACAGAATGCTGGATGACATTCAGGATATGACCCACAGGATTATGCACACGCAGGAGAAGCTTTACCTGACGGAGCTGTCCAAAAGGCAGGCGGAGCTGACGGCTCTCCAGATTCAGATGAACCCCCATTTTCTATATAATACGCTGGACTGCATCAAGGGAATTGCGCTGATTAGAAAGGTGCCGGAGATTGCAGCCATCGCCAATTCCATGTCCAGAATCCTGCGTTACAGTATAAGAAGCGAGGACGTGGTGCCGGTAAGGAGGGAGGTGGAAAGCATCACGGATTATCTGAAAATCATCCAGATTCGCCATCAGAATAAATATGACATACGTGTCAATGTTGAAGAAAAGGCAAAGGACATGCCTATGCCCAAGATGGTATTGCAGCCCCTGGTGGAAAATGCGGTTTTTTATGGGCTGGAGAGCACCTCCAAAGCGGGAAAACTGGTGATTGAGGGAGGAACAGAAGGAAATTTTCTGTGTTTTGCGGTGGAAAATTCCGGGAAATCCATAAGCCGGGAAAAGGCGGAGGAGCTGATGCATGTTTTTGAGGAAAACAGGAGAGAAGATAACGAGAGATTATTTTCGGAGAAATCGGGCATCGGACTGAAAAATATTGATAAGCGCATCAAGCTGCTCTGCGGCGAACAGTACGGAATTTCCATCAGCCAGAGAAAAGAGGGCGGAACCATTGTCAGGGTGTGCCTGCCTGCTGCAGAAACCGAAGATATTCGGGAAATGCCAATCTGAGTCCATGTGATGCCGGCGCTTTTTCCCCTATAATAAAGGCACAGAAATAGAATGGAGGACAGGAAATGCCAAATAAAAAAAATCTTTACAAATACCGATATATGTATCTTCTGGCCATACCCGGCGTGGTTTATTTTGCGGTTTTCAAGATTGCGCCTCTGTGGGGATTGTCCCTGGCTTTTGTGGACTATAACTCTTTTAAGGGACTATTGGGAAGCGAGTTTGTGGGCTTTGCCAACTTCCTGAAATTTTTCCGCAACAACAATTTCTTTCTTATGATACGCAACACGGTGGTTATCAGCCTGATGAATCTTATTTTCTTTTTCCCGGCGCCCATCATGCTGGCCCTTCTGCTCAATGAGATAAAAGGGGAGCGGTTTAAAAAGGTAACCCAGACCATTGTGTATCTGCCTCATTTCCTTTCATGGGTGGTAATTGCGGGAATTACGTTTTTTATCTTTTCCAGCGATGTGGGGCTGGTAAATAAAATGATTCTGGCAAACGGCGGCGATGTGATAGGATTTTTATCCAATCCGAAGTTGTTCTGGTGGTTTTTACTGGGACAGACCACCTGGAAGGAAATCGGGTGGCAGTCGATTATTTTTCTGGCGGCCATCACGCAGATTGACATCTCTTTATATGAAGCGGCCGAGGTGGACGGCGCTACCCGGCTGCAGAAGCTTCGATACATTACGCTGCCCGGACTGATGCCCACGGTTGTAACTATGTTCATTATCCGGCTGGGAACCGTTTTCGACGTGAGCCTTGACCAGATTTTAATGATGAAAAATTCCTTTGTGGCGGATGTGGCCGAGGTGTTTGACACCTATGCCTATACCCAGGGAATTATGCAGGGGAACTTAAGCATGGGCGTTACCGTAGGGATTTTTAAAGGCGTGGTGTGTATGATTCTGGTTGTGACGGCCAATAAGGTCATTACCGCTATGGGCTATGACGGAATTTACTAGAGAGGGCGGAAAGGAAGGCAAGGCCATGAAGAAAAGAAGAAAATTAAAACATTTTACATGGGGAGATTATGTGGTTTATTTCATCATCACCTGCATTTGTCTGCTGTTTGTAGCTCCTTTTGTGTATGTGGTAAGTATATCCCTGACGGACCCGGAGGTTTATGTGCCCTTTAAGCTGTATCTGTTTCCGGAAAAGCTGTCTCTGGATACCTATCGGTATATTCTGTCAAATTCTGCCTTTGTGACCGCTCTGAAAAATACGGTGTTTATTACAATGGCAGGGACGGTTCTGGATTTGGGAGTCACTTACACCTTTGCCTATGTGCTGACAAAAAAGAGGATGCCGTTCCATAAGCTTTTCATGGGAATGGTGGTGTTTACACTGATGTTCAACGCGGGAATCATTCCCAATTTTATGATGGTGAAGTCCTTGAATCTGATTAACAGCCGGTGGGCGCTGATTCTTCCGGTTCTGACCAACGCATGGAGCCTGATTGTGGCAAAGAGCTTCATTGAATCCATTCCGGGTGAAATCGAGGAATCCGCCAGAATCGACGGGTGTAACGATATCCAGATTTTCCTGAAAATGATTATACCCTTATCCAAGGCTTCCATTGCCACGCTGACACTGTTCTTTGCGGTAAGCCACTGGAACACTTACTTTAACGCATTGATTTATCTGACTGACAGTAAGAAAAGAACGCTGCAGGTTTATGTAAAATCCCTGTTGATTGACGCTTCCACCACAGGAGTGGGAGTGGACGTGATGAATATGCCCTCCGAGACCGTGCGGATGGCGACGGTGATTCTGGCCATGCTTCCTATTCTTATCGTGTATCCGTTTTTACAGAAATATTTTGTGAAAGGCGCCATGATAGGAGCGGTAAAAGGGTAAAGTGAAAGAACAGGCGCAGCCGCTTTAGGCGGACTGCCTGTTGTTATAAAGCATAGTTTTAAAAATACAAAAAGAAAGCGGGGTAAAAGAATGAGAAAAAATGTATGGAAAAAGGGGTTAGGCATGCTGCTTGCACTTTCAATGGCATTGACAGGCTGTGGAAGTACCGGCGGCGGGGAAACAAAGAAACCGGATTCAGAGCTGGCGGCGGAGACATCTAATGCTGCTGATGAAAGCAGTACAGAGGAAAATACGGAGAAAACGGAAGAGGTTCAGCAGCCGGAGGAGAAGCTGGTAATTACCGGAATGGCCAACCTGTATAATCTGGCGCCTGAAAAGGACAGCGAGTTTTGGAAAACTATGGAGGAAAAGTTCAATGTGGATTACACGGTGGACTGGGTTCCTGGCGACACCTATGCACAGAAGATGGAGCTGGTACTGTCCTCCGGCGAACTGCCGGATTTGATGCAGATACAAAACACTACCGTACCAAGTTTCCAGAAAGCCGTGGAGGCAGGAGCGTTTTATGATTTGACGGATTTGCTGGGGGATTTCAGCGAATACCCGAATCTGAAAAACAATACCAATCTGGATGCCTGGACGCTGAGCAAAATCAAGGGAAGAAACTATGTGGTTCCGAGAACCAGAGGCAACCTGGATTCCGCCGTTATGATTCGCAAGGACTGGCTGGATAAGCTGGGACTGGAAGTGCCTACTACGATGGAGGAGTTTGCCGACGTTATCGTCAAGGTGGCGCAGGGCGACCCGGACGGAAACGGCGTAAACGATACCATCGGACTGATTCCCGGTGTTGAAACCATTGACGGCTATTATCCTGCGGCTTTCGGAACCAGAGATATTGAAAAGGACGCGGACGGCGGGATTATCTATGAACGTCTCACGGACAGGTACGGGGATTATGTGGAGTATATGTGTAATCTCTACAGTGAGGGCGCTGTGGCGAAGGAATTTGCGCTGATTAAGGGGCAGCAGGCGGAAGAACTGTTTACTACCGGCAAAAGCGCTACCCTTACGAAAAATGCGTGGCACCTTTACCGGTTAAACGAGGAGTGCCAAAAAACAGACCCTGATGCCGAGGTGGTTCTGATTCCCTATCTGGAGGGACCGGGAGGATATGCCCATATCTATGATTTGGGTTACTTTGGCGGCATGGCGATTTCCGCAAAGTGCAGCGAGGAAAAGGTGAAGCAGATTCTGAAATTCTTCGACGCAACATGCGCGCTGGAAAATTACAATTTCGTAAATTACGGAATTGAAGGCGTACATTGGGAAATGGTGGACGGAGAGCCCTCTTTTACGGAGCAGGGCAAGTCGGAGGTGACAAACTCCTTTAACGCGCCTTTCATTTTTGCGGCAAATGAATTTGCAAAGGTTGACAGCCCCCTTGCGGATAAGGCGTACAATGAAAGAACCAGAGAAACCATGAAAGCGCTTTATACCATGGGCGGTACGGGAGGAAAGATTGACAAGTTCAACGTGCTGCAGTCCGATACATGGACGCAGGTATGGGGCGAGTATTCCAGTGAATTTGCGTCCATGGAAACAAAGGCCATATCGGGAGCCATCTCTATGGATGAATTCCGGGCATATCAGAAGCAGCTTCGGGAAAACGAAGATTTTAAGAAAGCGTTCCAGGAGTTTACACAGAGCCATAAAGAATTTTTCGGAGAATAACAGGAGGAAAAGAGTATGTTCATAAAAGAAGTAGCGGCAAGCTTATATCCATGGGATTTGGCGGACCAGACGGCGGAGGTATGCGTGGACAACCTTGTGGAGCACAGCAATGTGAACAGCGTTTACCTGGTGGGAGTAATGCATGAGGAAAAAAGACCGCTGACCAGTCTGTTTTATACATTGAACCCGGTAAGAAAATATTATCTTCCCGAAAACAGCAGGGTATATTATCATGTAGATGGGGAGGATTTTGCAAACACGAAAATGAAGCCCGCCTTTACGGAAAGAGAATTCTTAAAACAGAAGGACTGGCTGGACGACCTTATTCGCGTGGCGAGAAAAAGAGGGCTTAAGGTTGGGGTGGAAGTATCGCATACCTTTTATGATACGGCAAAGGCGGCCGGGGAACAGCCGGAGCTTTTGCAGAAGGACGTTCACGGCAACGCGATTCCTATGTTTTTCTGCAGCAATAACCCGGACGTGCGGGAGTACATGAAGGCTTTATTTTTAAGCTCGGTGAAATGCCACGATGTGGATTTTATCCAGACCTGTATGATGCTGTTTAACGAGGGAAAACCTGTGGCGCAGCCCTGGTTTTTAAAGGAAAAAGACCCCCAGAACCGCCTTGGGCATCTTCTGGGAACCTTAAAGGGCGGCTGTTTCTGTGAGCATTGCGGGGCAAAAGCAAGGAAAATGGGATATGACTGGGATAAAATCAAGGCGGATTTGACAAAGCTGGCGGACACGGCGGAGGCGGTACTCCACGGAAATATCGGTCAGGTAATGGAAGCCCATCTGCTTCTCGGCAGTAATCTGACGGAGGCCGGTTTTCTTCTGGAAAATCCTTCCCTTTACCAGTGGCTGGAATTTCGTATGAGATGTGTCACGGAACTGTTTTCCGATATTTATGGGGCGGTGAAAGCTGTGAAACCGGAGGTGGAATTCCGCTACAATAATTACCTTACTTATCCCGAGTATGCGGGACTTGATTTTAAGGCTGTCAGGGATTACGTGGATTCTGTCAGGGATTCGGATTATTCCGAACAGACGGGGGCGAAGGATGACTTCCGCTATAAGCAGAATACGCTTCTTAAGATACGAAGAGGCATTGGGTGTGAAAAGCCTGTTCTGGCGGCCTTTGCCTGTCGGCCCAACGCAACGCCGGAGCTTATACGGGAAAGCCTTAAGATTGTAAGCACGCTGGGAATCGACGGCCTGTCTTTGGGGCATTACGACGGAGCCACCTTTGAACTGCTGGACGCGGTGAAAGAGGGAATGAAAAATGCAGGAATGGAAGTATGTACAAAGTAGTATTGGTTGACGACGAGATTTGGTCTCTGGAGGGACTGGAAGCGTCCTTCAATTGGGAGAAAAACGGCTTTCAGGTTGTAGGTAAATTTACCGACAGCCTGGAAGCCGCTGCCCGTATAGCAAAATTAAAGCCAGACCTGGTGTTTACGGATATCAGAATGCCGGATATGACAGGCCTGGAACTGATGGAGGCGGTCCGTGAGGAAAACCGGGAGGCTGTGTTTGTCATGGTAAGCGGATATGCGGAATTTGAATATGCAAGGCAGGCCGTGCGTCAGGGAGCCTGCGACTACCTTTTGAAACCTATTGATTTGGAGGAAACGGACGCCATACTTGAAAGGCTCCGTCAGATGCTGGCGTACAGAAAAGAAGCTGCGGATGAGATTCTTATCCAGCGAATCCTGTATGAGGGAGCAAAGGAAGAACGGATATTCCCGATTGCGGAATGCCCGAAGGTGCAGGCGGCGGTGATAGCGGGGGACGGGGTGGAACCCTTTATGTACCGGCGGATACAGGAATATCTGCAAAAGGAAAACAAAAAGTCCGTTCTTCTGACGCCGGCGGGAAAGAAGATTGTGCTGCTGTATGAAGCTTTTGAACCGGAAAAGGAAGACGACTGGATTTGCACGCTGGAGGGGCTGGGTGAAAATCTCTATATCGGGTTAAGCCAGACGGGGACAGGAGGAGACGTGAGACTGCTGCTGAAAGAGGCTCTGCTGGCCTCTTCGGGAAGGCTGATAGGAAAACAGCTTGAGATGCATAAGGGCTATAACGAAAACTTTTTGCATCTGCTTGAATATGTAAAGGAGAATTACTCAAAAAAGCTGAACCTGAAAACTCTTTCGGAGCAGTTTTTCCTGAATGTGAGCTATTGCTCGGAACTGTTCAAAAAGGTGACGGGGATGAACTTTTCCGATTACCTGACAAAGCTTCGTATGGAAAAGGCTGCGGAACTGCTTTCCACGGGAAAATACAAGGTCAGGGAAGTTGCCGAAATGACCGGCTACAGCGACGCTTTTTATTTCAGCAAGGTATTAAAGAAATACTTCGGCGTAACGCCGGCCCGGTTTTTCCAGGAGCAGGAAAAGGAGGAAGCGGAAAGCGGCGAGGAAAGGAGCGGGGAAGAAGATGCATGACGAGACAGAAAAGATGCGGGAAGAAGCGGACAGGATGATTACGGGAATTATCGGGAAGGTTCTGCCGGGAAGCGCTGTCAAAAAAGCGCTTGCAAACTATGAAAAGGACAGGCCTGTTCGCGTGATTGCCCTTGGGAAAGCCGCCTGTGAGATGGCAGCAGCGGCAAGAGAAGCCCTTGCAGAAAACATCAGCCGGGGGCTTATCATCACAAAATACGGACACAGCAAAGGAGCGACGGAGGGCTTTGAGACGGTGGAGGCCGGGCATCCGGTTCCCGACGAAAATTCCGTTCTCGGAGCGCGCAAAGCCATGGAGCTGGTAAAAGAAGCCGGCGCCAGGGAGCGGATTCTTTTGCTGATATCCGGAGGCGGCTCCTCACTGATGGAAATGCCGGAGGCGGGGCTGACGCTAACGGATATTCAAATGGTGACAAAAAAGCTGCTGTGCTGCGGCGCTTCCATTCAGGAAATCAACAGGATAAGAAAGCGCTTATCTGCGGTGAAGGGCGGAAAGCTGGCGGCCCTGTGTCCGCAGGCGGAAATTTACCAGATAGTGCTCTCCGATATCATCGACGACGATTTGGAGCAGATTGCATCGGGCCCGGCCTGTGAGGACACCACAACCAATGAGGCGGTCAGGGAAATCCTCCGAAAATACCGGATAAGCTTTTCTCCTTCTGTTATGGAAAAGCTGTTCAGCGAAACGCCGAAGCATATAAATAATGTGACTTCGGAGATTGTGGGAAGCGTCAGGGAGCTCTGCCGCCATGCGGCGGATTTTGCCGGGGAGAGCGGATACCGGCCGTTTATTTTAAGCACCGGCTTAGACTGCGAGGCGAAGGAGGCCGGAAAGCTTATTGCCTCTGCCGCAAGAACCATTTGCGAAAGCAGCGGAGGGTGCGCGTTACATACTTTAAAGAGGCCCTGCGCGCTGATATGGGGCGGAGAGACGGTGGTGACTGTGCAGGGCAAGGGAATAGGAGGGCGAAATCAGGAGATGGCACTGAGCGCTGCCCTTGGCATTGCCGGGATGGAAAAGGTTGTTTTCTTCTCTTTCGGTTCAGACGGAACGGACGGGCCCACAGACGCGGCGGGCGGAATGGTGGACGGATACACGGTTTCCAGAATCAGGGAGAAGGGACTTTCGCCGGAACGGCTCCTTGAGGAAAACGATTCCTACCACGCCCTTGCATGCGCCGGGGATTTGATTGTGACGGGGCCTACGGGGACGAATGTGAATGATGTGGCGGTTTTATTGTGCAGGTAAGTTGACGAGGGTTTGCCGGGGAAGTGCGTAAACGGATAGGATATTTTCGGCGGTCGTAATTGACCGCCGTATTTGTTTGGTTAGGCCAAGGGCCTGTTTACCGATATGGAGTTTTTCGTGTTCCGAAAAA
>CAJTMZ010000111.1:0-9329 GCA_910577445.1 uncultured Lachnospiraceae bacterium
ATTCCATCGATGTGGTGATGATGGGGACAAGCCATGTCCACTGCGGTATCAACACGGCGCTTTTGTGGGAAAAATACGGGATTGCGTCCTACGATTACAGCGGCGCGGAGCAGCCTTTGTGGATGACTTATTTTTATCTGAAAGAGCTGTATAAGTATCAGACGCCGGAAGTAATCGTACTGGATATGTACGCGCCGGCCAGGTTTAAGGAAGATTACCAGTATACCTGGATATCGGAGAATATCTATGGGATGAAATTTTCGTTAAATAAACTGGAGATGCTTTCCGTCAGCGTGGAGCCCTCCAAAATCCCTTCCTATTTCCCGTCATTTGCGGTTTATCACAGCAGATACGACGATTTGGAGGTAGGGGATTTCAGCAATTTTTTCTGGGACGGGGATAAAAAGGAGGATTTCAAAGGCTACACGCCCTACTGGAACACCCGGACGCAGCAGCGGCCGGAGATTTTTGAGGAAAGGAGCGACGGGCTCACCGAAAAATCCGAGAAATACCTGCGCAAAATTATTTCCCTTACAAAGAAAAATAATACCAGACTTGTGCTGATAGTGACGCCCTATATTATCACAAACGAGGATATGCGCGCTTACAATAAAATTACGGAAATTGCCGCGGAAGAGGGGATTACCTTTATCAATTACTGCGAATACTTTGATGAAATCGGGATTGAGTTTGACGGGGATTTTAACGACGAATCCCATTTGAATTATTGGGGGAGCTGCAAATTTACGGAATTTTTAGGGGGATTTCTTGCTTCCGACGATAAAATCCGCGACAAAAGAGGAGAGGAGGGATATGAATCCTGGGATGAAAATGTGGAGATAATAAATGAAAAGCTGGAAAGCTACAAAAACGGAACGCTGGAGAAGCTGGAATACTAAAACTTGCGCGGCGAAAAGCCGGCTTCCAAAAGCGCGTATCGTCAAGGGCGTGTAAAAACGCTTCAAATCAGAATACCGATTGTCATTTTAGAGAATCTACCTTATAATAGCAAAGTAAATTGCCGCAGTTAAACGCGGAAAAAAGCAAAATACATGGCAGCACATGGCAGGGTATATGATAAAATGACATTGGGAAATAAACTGCGTATATTTTTGGTGGCAAGCGCATGTCTGGCGCTTATGGGAATGCTCGCGATATCCTATATGGGAACGGATTACGAGAAGAAAATTATGGACGGGCTTTCCGTAAAATGCGCGGCGGACGGAGAGGAAATAAAGCTGGCGCTGTGGGAGGATGAGGAGAGCGGAATCTATTATCTTTTTCTTCCCTCCTGTTTTGCGGGAAAAAGCCGGGAGTTTACTTTTGATTATGAGGATAAGGCCGGGGTTCTTTCAATAAACGGGACGCCTTACAGGAGCGGGACGGTCTGGACAGATTCGGGCGGGGAGGAAATTTATGAGATAGAGCTGAGAAGCCCTCTTGGCCGGTCTTACATGAAAAAGTCCATGCAGGTGCTTTCCTCCGAAAACCTGCCCGTCATTATGATTACCGCCGAAGACGAAAAGGACTTGCTTAGAACCGATGAATTTGAAAATAAAAAGTATATCGAAACCGGCAGTATGGTGATGTTGGACGAGAACGGGAAAACGGTGTGCAGGGAAAATCTGAAGCGGCTAAAGGTGCGGGGCAACCTCACCGCCACTTTGGATAAGAAGCCTCTGACCTTTTCTTTTCATAATCCGGTAGGGCTGTGCGGAATGGCCCCCGCCGTCAAGTGGAACCTTCTGGCAAACGCGACAGACGGCTCTTATATCAGAAATAAGCTGGTGCTGGATTTGGCGAACAAATGCACGGACGATTACGAGCCGGACGGGGAATTTGTGGAGGTGTATTTAAACGGCATTTACCAGGGGCTTTACCTTTTGACGGAGGCGGTCCAGGTCGATGATAACCGGCTTGCCCTTTCGCCGGACGAAAACTGGTTTCTTGAAATAGAGCTGGATTTCCGAAAGGAGGAGGACATTTCTTATGTGACCACCGACAGGGGACAGATATTTGCAATTCTTCTGGACGCCGGAACAAATGGGCAGGGCGGGGAAAAAGAGCAGATAGAATATATGTTAAACGACATTGAAAGCGCCCTTTTTGCCGGGGACGGAATCAGCGGTATAAGCGGAAAACCTCTGCCGGAGCTGATTGATTTGGATTCCTGGGCCGTGGCATGGCTGGTTCAGGAAATTTCAGGGGACCACGACACGGGAATTGCCAGCCAGTTTTCCTACACCAAAAGCAAAAAAGAGCCGGTTTTGTACGCCGGGCCAGTGTGGGATTTTGACGGCACAATGGGAAATGTAAACACCGCGCTGTACACAAACCCCGCCGCTCTTACCACTTCGATTGAAAAGACGAGGCCGGAAGGAAACGCAAACCAGAACAGATGGCTGGCCGCCATGTACCGGAACGAAAAATTCCGGGAGGCGCTGGAAGAAAAGTACCGTCTGGTTTTCCGGAAAAATCTGGAGGAGATTTTAAACGGCTGTCTGGACGGCTATCAGGAGCTGATAAGCCGAAGCGCAGTGCTGGACGCGCTCAGGTGGCACGAGAAAAGGCTTGGATGGCAGTTCGTTCTCCCAAAGGGGCTGAGCATCCCGGAGGGAAACGATTACAGCCGTTTTGACACCCTTGACGCCCATATAAACATGGTAAGGGAATTTCTGACTGAAAAGAAGAATTTCCTTGACAGGCTCTGGGTGGAAGGCGGAGACTTTTGCATAGTCGAGGTAAGGTGCGACGCGCCGTTTTTAAATCAGGATTACAATCAGACCATGTATTACTGGATAGAGCGTGGACAGCCCATAGAGGGGCTTCCCGTCCACGAAACGGAAGGCTACCGGTTCATGGGCTATCAAAACGAAAAAGGAGAGAGCGTAGCCGACGGCAGCATTATAACGGAAGACACAGTGCTCACGGGCGAGTGGACGAAGGTGCCGTAAGCGTTAAGTGCGCCGAACGTTAAGTGCGGAACTCTAAATCAGCACTTAAAGTGAGGAGCACGGAACGATTTTACAATCGCGTAAGCGATGGAAAAACGTTCCAGGACAAGTGCGCCGAACATTAAGTGCGGAACTCTAAATAGGAGATAAAGAAGTTGGAACAGGCAAAGTACAGACACGAATATAAGTATCCCCTGACAAAGGGCCAGATTATCATAGAGGACGCCAGAATCAAAACAATCATGGCAAGAGACAAACATGTGGGCCCGGAGGGCTATTACAATATCAGGAGCCTTTATTTTGACGACTACGGGAACAGTTGTTATATGGACAATGAAAACGGCGTTGACAACAGGGAAAAGTACAGAATCCGGATTTACAACCATTCTACAGAGCGGATTAATCTGGAATTAAAGCAGAAAATCAGAGGGAAAACCAGCAAAAGCTCCTGCCAAATTACAACGGAGCAGTGTAAAAAGCTGATGAACGGGCTTATTCCCTCCGACATAGCGGCCGGGCAGCAGGTGCTTCATAAGCTGGCGTACCTGATGGCAACCCGCCTGATGAGACCGGCGGTGATTGTGGACTACGACAGGGTTCCCTATGTGTACCGGCAAAAGGACGCCAATGTGAGAGTGACTTTTGACAAGAATATCAAATCCGTGGGCAACGTCCTGTCATTTTTAGATAATACCGTGCAGGGACGCGGCGTCATGCCGGTGGGGCAGGCGTTGATGGAAGTGAAATTCGACAGCTTTCTGCCTGACGAAATCTACAGTCTTTTACAGTTACAGGGGCTCTCTGCCAGTACTTTTTCAAAATATTATCTTTGCAGAAAATTCGCAGGCTAGGAGGAAAATACAAATGAATTTTTCGGATATCTTTAAAAAGGGATTTCTTGCATCTTACACCAGTGAAAATATCAGCGTGCCGCATATTACGGCGGTGCTTTTGATTACGGCGGCCATAGCGGCATACATTTTTATTGTCTACCGGCTGATAACCAAAAAGACCTTTTATTCCAAAAATTTTAACATTGCCCTTGCCGGAATTGCCGTTGTGACGGCGGGCATTATTCTGGCGGTTCAGTCCAGCATTGTGATTTCTCTGGGGATGGTGGGCGCGCTTTCCATTGTGCGTTTCCGGACAGCCATCAAAGAACCCATGGATTTATGCTTTCTGTTCTGGTCCATCGCGGTGGGAATCTGCTGCGGAGCCCATATGACGGAGGTGGCGGTGGTGCTTTCGCTGGTGCTCACCGTGCTGGTGATTATCCTTGACAGGCTGCCGGTGGGTCGCGCGCCCATGATTTTGGTCGCCAACCTTTCGGATTCAAAGGAAGAACCGGCGCTCACCGGGAAAGTGGGGGAATACTGCAAATACTATAAGGTAAAATCCAGAAATATTGCCATGGGACAGTGCAATCTGGTGATGGAGGTCCGGGCTGCAAAAGAATATGAAATGATGCAGGAGCTTGCGCGGCTTTCGGGGGTGGAAAGCGTATCGCTGGTGTCCCATGACGGGGAAGTGACGTTTTAGCGGGATTTGCCTTTGGCGGACGGATTGACGGAAACGGGATAAAATGCTATGATGTAACGGTTGAATCAAATGAAAATGCCGTTTGAAACGGCGCAGGCAAGGAGAATATAATGTCAGTTAAATTTCATAATTTTGGAGGGACGCTTGGCTGGAACCTGCAGAAAAAGTTTCCCAAACTTTCCTCTGAAAGTTATTTAAAGCTTCAGTTTCTTTCCAGAGGCAAACTGCAGAAGCGGTACATTGAGCATTTTATGGGCTCGCAGGAGCCGCCAATGCCTCTTGTGGTGAATCTGGAAACCATTAACCGCTGCAACAGTACGTGTTCTTTCTGCACGGCCAACAAGAATGCGGAAAAGCGGCCCTACAAACGGATGGATGAAAAGCTGTTTTACAGCATCATCGACCAGCTCCGGGACTGGGGGTATAAGGGGCATCTTACTTTATATGGAAATAACGAGCCTTTTCTGGATACAAGAATCGTGGAATTTCATAAGTACTGCAGAGAGCAGCTTCCCGACTGCTTTATCTTTCTTTCCACCAACGGGCTTACGCTTGACGTGGACAAGGTAAAGGAAATTATTCCTTATGTAAACCAACTGATAATCAATAACTACTGCAGGGATATGAAGCTCCATGACAATGTAAAAGTGATTTATGATTACGCCATGGCGCATCAGGAGGAGTTTGAAAATGTGGAGCTGCTTTTCCAGATGCGTTATATGGACGCGGTTCTGACGAACCGGGCGGGCAGCTCGCCGAACAAGCAGAACACCCAGAAGGTGGTGAAGGAAACCTGCCTTATGCCCTATACGGACATGTTTATTTTCCCGGACGGCAGAATGGGAATCTGCTGCTGCGACAACTTTGAGACTTCCACGCTGGCGGATTTAAATATCACGCCGTTAAAGGACGCATGGAACAGCAAGCCGTACAGGGAGCTGCGACAGGCAATCCGAAACAGCCGGGGAGATTACGGGTTCTGTAAATTCTGCGACTTTATTGACGCCGGACTGCGCATGGACGTGGTGGACGATACCCTGCGGAACAAGGCGGCCAACCACGGTGCAAGGCAGTCGCTTTTCCGAAAATAGAACGATACGATACTGCAAAAGCCGGAAGAATAGCTCCGGCTCTTGCAGTATTCTTTGTAAAAGGGGGATGTTTGACAATGAAAAAAGGACTTATTCCGGTGCTTTTGCTTACGGCAGGGCTGCTGATATCCTGCGGGAAAAAGGAGGACTTCATAGTGGAGGAACCTAAGGTATACGCAATTGACTCCGGTAAAGAGCAGGGAGAGGCAAACGAAGGAGATACCGGTGACGGAAAGGAAGAGCCTGTACCGGAAGGCGGAACTAATACCGGTTACCGGGAAGCCTACGAAGAGATAAGCAGGCAGTGCGAGCTGGAGGAAGGCGGGGATTTGCAGTACAATCTCATTGACGTGGACGGAAACGAAATACCTGAACTGGCGGCGGTAAAGAACGGTTATTATGCAAGCCTTTATACTTACGATAACGGAAAGGTCTATAATCTGATGGACCGTTGGGCCTACGGCGCTATGGGGAATAGCGGCTATGAATACTGTCCGGGGAAAAACAGTCTGAGAAACTATAATACGGACTATGCCGGAGCGATTCTTTACACCACCTATATGACCATAGGCAGTCAGCACACAATCGACACCGTGGCGGAAATTGTCACCTATAATTTTGACGATGCGAACGGCAACGGAATACCGGACGAAGAGGAGGAGGGCTCCATGGGCTATTACTCCGTAAGCTATATCAACGGCGCGGAGGCATCTAACGAAGAGTGCGCGGCGTATAAGGCCGGGGAATATGAATATATTCAGGGTGTGATGAGCGGAGACGAGCTGAGAGCAAAGCTGAGGGAACAAAACTGAGAGAGCAAAACTGAAAAAGTACGTTTTAACATAAAAACGCCTCCCGCTTACAGGGAGGCGTAATTTGCTGCAATAAGCTGTCATTTGAAGCAGAATTTGTTTTCCGGGATTAGATACCGTATCGGAAAAAGGCATGGCGCTTTGCTCAGTCAATTTCCGCTTCGTTCTTTGCGGTCTCCTCGTGGTATTCCTGCTCCGTATTGACATTCCAGATATTGGCTTTTTCTTTTTTGCCGCTTAAAATGTTTTTGACGGTCTCAAAGGAGGTCACCATGGAGTGGTCAATGTTATTGTACCGGTGCTGTCCGTTGCGTCCCACACAGTACAGATTTTCGATGGAACTTAAGTAAGACACCAGCTTGTCCATTTCGTCATAGGTATCGAAGTAAGCAGGGTACGCCTTTTTCACCTTTTCCATATGGGTGTCAAGCACCGCGTCCGGGCTGTCAATGAGCCCTAACTTAATCATCTCATCTATTCCGATTTTTGAAAATTCCTCTTCTGTCATACGCCAGAACTCGTCACCCTCGTTGACGAAATATTCCAGTCCTATCCAGACGGTATTTTCCAAATCCTTAATCATATAGGGCGACCAGTTGTTGTAAATCTGGAAACGTCCCAGCTTTACTTTGCGGTCCTGAACATATACCCAGCAGTCGGGAACAATGTTGCCGACGGTCTTCATGTTCGTCTTGTTTTCCAGATTGATTTTGGGGACAAGAACGCCTAAAGTCATATAATCCCGGTAGGGAAGTCCGGCGGCAATTCTGGCAGGCTCTTTGGGCACATCGTTCATGCCGGCCACCAGGTCCCTTACGGGCATGGAAGAGATAAAGTAATCGCCCTCCGCCGTGTATTCCTTTCCGTCCTTTTCGTAAGTCAGGGAGGTAAGGACATTGTTTTCATTCTTATGGAATTTTGTCACCCTTGCGTTTTTAATGATGGTGCCGCCCAGCTTTTCCACCTCGGAGGCTGTCACGTCCCATAACTGGCCAGGACCGAGCTTGGGATATTTAAATTCTTCTATAAGCGAGGTTTCCACCTTCCGATTTTTCTTGTTCAGCTTTTTCTCAATGACGTCCTTTAAAATGGCCATGATAGACATGCCCTTGGTGCGCTGTGCGCCCCAGGAGGGGTCAATCTCCCTGGGATGCCGGCCCCAGAGATTTTCCGTGTAATATTCAAAAAACATGGAGTAGAGCTTGCGGCCAAAACGGTTGATATAAAAATTTTCAAGACTGTTAACCGGACGCTTGTGGATTAAAGCGGCCAGATAACTGAAACCCACCTGCATGGTTGTGACAAATCCGAAATTCTTAAAGGTTTCCAGCTTCAGGGAAATCGGATAATCATAAAATTTGGAATCAAAATAAATGCGGGATACCCGGTGTCTTGTGAGCATGACCCGGTCTTCCTTCTCCGGGTCGGGGCCGCCTTTGGAAAGGGGCATGGAGCGGTTCAAAAGAATGTCGTCATAGGTCGGGGCGCCCTGCATGGGAAGCATTTTGTCCCACCATTCGTTGACCTCCGGGATTTTGGAAAAAAAGCGGTGTCCGCCCATATCCATACGGTTTCCCTTATAATTTACAGTCTTTGAAATACCGCCGAAGCAGTCGCTTTCTTCAAATACAGTGACCTCGATATCCTTTGATTTTGTTAAAAGCTCGTAAGCGGCGGTAAGACCCGCAGGACCTGCGCCTATGACAAGTGCTTTTTTCATGCTGGCAAATCTACCTTTCCTGTGTAAAATACTGATGATTTATTATTGTAGCATACATTAAAAATTGTGTCCACTTATGGGAAAAATAAAAAAATTTTAACCGGATTGAAAGAAAGAAAATGTGGTGCTTACCGGAAAAGTAGTGTAAAATGTTGTTTAAGCGGCGCTTTTCGCCGCAGGGAACAGTAACGGAAAGCAGGCGGGAAAAAGAAATTGATGAATCGGACACACAAATCTGTTAATATATTTGAAAATAAAGAAATACGGGCGGCCCTTTATCTTTTGCTGGCCGGGTTCCTTTTAATGCTTTTTGCCACCCGCTCGTCCTTCCTGTATCCATGCAACGACTGGAACGACGCCAACAGCTACTTTTCTATGGGAAAAGCGCTTTTTAACGGAAAAATGCCCTACAGGGACGTGTTTGACCAGAAGGGGCCTTACCTTTATTTTCTGTACGGACTGGCCTATCTTGTCTCCCACACCACATTTGCCGGGGTGTTTATCCTTGAGGTTATCTGCGCTTTTCTGGACCTGGTGGGGATTTATTATATTCTCCGGCTTTATCTGAAAAGAAATACGGCGCTTTTTTTCAGCCCCCTGACGCTGGCAGTGGCAGTCAGCTCCAAAAGTTTTTACTGGGGAGGCAGCGCGGAGGAAATCTGCTACCCGCTTCTGGTATGGGGGCTTTATCTTTCCATAGAATACTTTAAAAACAGCTATCCCCAAAAGCCTATGGGCTTTAAAGTCATCTTCGGGGGCGGCCTTTTAGCGGGGGTGGCTGCCAATATCAAATTTACCGTGCTTGGGTTTTTCTTTGCGTGGATGATGTGCGTCGCATTTTCCTTTCTGGTGAGGAAAGATTTTTTCGGGGCAGTGAAAGGGTGCGTGGTCTTTCTTCTGGGAATGGCGGTTCCCTTTATTCCCTGGCTTATTTATTTCGGGGCGAACCACGGATTGTATGAATGGTACTGGGGCTATGTGCATATCAATGTTTTTATTTACAGCGATTTAAATGAAAAAGGACCCGGCCTTTTCGAGAGGGTTTACATTTTAAGCAAGCTGCTTTACTGGCTTATCCGGGACAATCTGATTTATTTTGCTTTTCTGATACCGGGCGTGCTTTTGTTTTTATGTCTGGGAAAGAAAAAATGGCTGGAGCGATTTCATCTGCTGGCGCTTTGTTTTTTCCTGTTTCTGGGAATTTACGTGGGTG
>CAJTMZ010000111.1:9379-13344 GCA_910577445.1 uncultured Lachnospiraceae bacterium
CGGTGTTCGGATTTGCGTATCTTGGGCGTATGTGGGAATATTTTATGGGAAAACTGGTTATAAAAGGAAATTGGTCCGACCTGCTTTTGGGCGGACTGCGGCATCAGGGGGCGCTGGTTTTTGTGCTGGCGGCGTGCGTGGGAATTATCTGGACATGCTCCATGAATATTCCTCATATGAGGGAAAAAAAGGAAGATATCTTTTTATATAAATTCAGAGAGATCGTGGAGAAGGAGGAAAATCCTACTCTGCTGAATATCGGGTGTCTGGACGCGGGGCTTTACACGGTATGCGATATCGTCCCCACCTGCCGGTGGTTCCAGACCCAGACCCTTGCCATTGACGACGTGCAAAAGGAGCAGGAGCGGTATATCAGGGAGGGGCAGACCGATTTTGTGCTGGCCAGAAACGACTATCCCGATGTGATTTGGGAAAAGTACGAGTTGGCGGCCGAGGAGCCCTGGCGCCAGGGAGAGCTTGAATTTACGTATTATCTTTTCAGGAAAAAGTAAAATGCGGCAGAAGGGAAAGTTGGGAAATGATTGTGTACAGAATTTTCAGTTTTATATTGTGGCTGCTTGCGGTTCCGTTTTGCATGGGGCTTTTGCTTCTTCCGCTTTTGAAAAGGAGCCAGAGAACGCCGGGGGCGGCGCTCATTGCGGGCTATATTTTACAGTTTTTCATATTGGAGCTGGTGGGAATCCCGGTGGTGCTCTATGTGGTGTATGACGGCTTTTCCGCTTTTATCAAGTGCTATACGCCCGCTATTATCCTGTGCGCGCTTGCGGGAATATGGGTGACTTATCTGAAGGGGAAAAAGGGATATGAACTGAACTTTAAAGGTCTGCGGCAGCTTTCGGAGCACTCCCTTGAGGAAAAAATCATGCTGATTATGTTTATCGGCATTGTGGGTTTTCAGCTTTATATGGCCTTTACCAGAGCCTCCTTTGACGGCGACGACGCCTATTACGGGGTGCAGGCGGTGATTGCCCAGCAGATGGATACCCTTTACCGAATCAATCCTTACACAGGGCGCAGTTCGCCTCTTGACGTACGCCACGCGCTGGCGCTTTTTTCTGTATGGGAGGCTTATGTGGGCAGTATGAGCGGCGTTCACGCCACCATTGTGGCCCACAGCGTGGTTCCTCTTGTCCTGATTCCCGTCACCTACATTTTATATTATCAGATAGGCGGAATTTTACTGAAAAGGAAAAAGGAGCTGCTTCCCATGTTCATGGTTTTAATGGCGCTGTGGCAGATGTTCGGGGCAGTTTCCATCTATACGCCGGAGACCTTTTTCCTGACCAGAACCTGGCAGGGGAAATCCTTTGCAGGAAATTTTGTGATTCCGGCGGTGCTGTGGCTGTTCCTTAGCCTGTTCGGACAAAAAAGCAGGGATACCGAAGTGCCGCTTCTTCGGGAGGGATGGAAGATACTGGAAAGCGGCAAAAGCATTGCCGGTTACAGAGAGGAATCCAGAAGAGAATCCGACGGACAAAGGGGACTTTGGATTTTGCTTGCCCTTTTAAATCTTGCCGGGGGAGCAAGCAGTTCGCTGGCAATTCTGCTTAGCTGTTTGATGACGGCGGGATTCGGATTTTTGTTTGCCGTAAAGGAGAAAAAATTCAGCGTTCTTTTTAAAGCCGGACTTTGCTGCATACCCGGCGGGATTTATGTGGCGCTTTACGGGGCGCTCACCCACGGGCTCCTCATCCCGTAACTTTTGCAGAGGGCAAATTGTTTGAGAAGGAAAAGAGAAAACGATGTTTGGAATTTTTATGGAAAGTCTGGTAATTTTCAAATTATATACGGGGCTGAAATACCTGATGGCGCTGTCTTTGGCGGCCTGGGTCTATCTTCTTTTTACGGAGAAAAATAAGGCGCTGCGGATAATGCTTGTCTACGCGCCGGTCATTGTGGCGGCGCTGTTTTTGTTTCCCCTGAGCAGAAAGGCGTTTGTGGCGCTTTTGGACGGAGAAATTTATTACCGCGTTTTGTGGACGATTCCCATGGGCATTATTTTCTGCTATGGAGCGTGTCGTTTTTTCGCGGGACACAGAAAGCTGGGGCTTACGTTGTCCGGGGCGTTGATTATAGGACTCGGCAGTCTGGTTTATGAGAGCCGGTATATCACAAAAGCGGAAAATCTTTATCATATACCGGATACCGTGATTGAAATATGCGATTTAATCAGCCCCGAAGATTCGGAGGTCCGGGTGACGGCGGCCATGCCCTCGGAGCTGATACATTTCGTGCGGCAGTATGACGCTTCCATCAATATGCCTTACGGCAGGGAAATGCTGGGATGGAGTTATTATAATGCGGTTTACGAGGCCATGGAGGTTCCCGAGGTGGTGGAGATGGAGAAGCTTCTGGAAGCTGCCCGGGCGGAGTACTGCCAGTATATTGTGCTGGCGGCGGACAGGCAGACCGACAGGGAGCCGGCGGAAAGCGGGCTTACGCTGCTTGCGGAAATCGACGGATACCGGGTTTATGCGGACCCTGTAAGCGTGGAAACGGTAAACGGGTGGCAGGAATATTACAATGAATGAGACCCTGTTTTGAGGATAGGAAATCATGCTGTTTAATTCTTATGGATTTGTGTTTTTGTTTTTCCCGCTGGTTCTGGCTGGACTTGCCTTTTGCCGAAAGGCGGAAAAGGGATTCCGACGCGGGGAAAGTCTGGAAAAAATATATTTGTTTGCGGTATCCCTCATTTTTTACGGCTGGCGCCGCCCGGAATATCTGCCGGTTTTGATTGGAAGCATGGCGGTAAATTACGGACTTTGCCGGCAGATGGAAGATTGGGACGCCTTACTGTCAAAAACCGCGGCGGCTTCCGGGACTGGCCGGGAGAAGGCGGGCAGGCGGAAGAAAGGGATAGTAACCTGGGGGATTGTCTTTAACCTGGGGCTTTTGGGCATTTTCAAGTATGCGGATACCGGCGGCTTTGTGCCCACCGGCATCAGCTTTTTTACCTTTGCCCAGATTGCCTGTCTGATGGAATGCTACCGCGGGAACCTGAAAGAGGTGAAGGCGCTTTCCTATGGATTGTACATCAGTTTTTTTCCCAAAATGATGCAGGGGCCGATTGCCCTGCCGGGAGAATTTCTGGAGCAGCTTAAGGAGAAAAAAAGAAGCTTTGACTGGGAGCGAATTTACAGAAATCTTTATCTGTTTATTCTGGGGCTTTCCAAAAAGGCGCTCCTTGCGGATACTTTCGGAAAAGCGGCGGATTTCGGCTACGGTAATCTGGCAGCCTTAAATTCCGGGGACGGGCTAATCGTGATGCTTTCCTACACGCTTCAGCTTTACTTTGATTTCAGCGGATACTGCGACATGGCAATGGGAATTGCTGGGATGATGGGCTATGAACTGCCCCTTAACTTTGATTCCCCCTATAAAGCGTCCGATATTATGGACTTTTGGAAAAGATGGCACATAACGCTGACGGGATTTTTTACAAAATATCTGTATATTCCCCTTGGTGGGAACCGGAAAGGAAAAGCGAGAACCTATTTAAACTGCCTTATTGTGTTTTTCTTAAGCGGCGTCTGGCACGGGGCCGGGTGGCAGTTTATTGTATGGGGCATGATGCACGGCGTTCTTTTTGTGATTACAAGGGTATGGAAAGAGAGCGGAAAAAAGAGGGAAGGCGGCTTTGGGACCGGCAGGGGGCTTCATGTTCTGTGTGTGGCGGGCACGTTCCTGTATGTGAATCTTGCCTGGATTTTTTTCAGGGCGCGGTCCGTAAAAGAGGCGGTTACGCTTCTGAAAACCATAGCCGGGTTTTCCTTTGGGAGAATCAACCGGGAACTGGCCGGCTGTTTTAATCTGGACGAGTTCTGGTACGTGATTAAGGTGCTTCGGCTGGATAACTGGCAGTACGCCCATTACATATTGACGGTTCTGTTTCTGGCGGCGGCTTTGGGGCTGGTATTTTTCGGAAAAAGCGCCGTCCGGTT
>CAJTMZ010000112.1 GCA_910577445.1 uncultured Lachnospiraceae bacterium
CATTTAAAATTTGCAAAAACCCGCACAATCCGTTAATATTTGTATTAAAAAATCCATTCGGATAAAAGCGCAGGACATGTCGGTGCCGGCGCGGAAAAGAGGGAAGCATGAGAAGAACAGACAGAGAGATAAAGGAGTTTGAAGAAATCGTAAAGGTGATGGAAAAATGCGAGGTATGCCGGCTGGCGTTTCACGACGGCGGCTATCCCTATATCCTGCCCCTTAATTTTGGAATGAAGGTGGAAGGTGAAAAAATTACCCTTTATTTTCACGGCGCTCTGGAAGGGAAAAAGTATCGTCTGATGGCAGCCGACAACAGAGTCGGATTTGAGATGGACTGCGAAACGAAGCTGGCGTTTCTCGAAAAGGAGGGAAACTGCACCATGGAGTATGAAAGCGTAATCGGGCAGGGAATCGTGGAGATGCTGCCGGAAAGCGAGAAGGAAAGGGCGCTTGGCATTCTGATGGGCCATTACCGGCGGGAGGATTTTCCCTATAACAAGGCTGTGATGCCCCAAACGGCGGTGTTTAAAATGACCGTGGAATCCTTCACGGGAAAACGGCGCAGGGTTTCAAACAGGGACGAAAGCGTCCTTCGGCTTGTATGGCCCTCCATGGCTTATGCGGAGGATATTATGAATTTCCGGAAGGAATTTCTTGACCATGACCCGGATGAAAACATGGGCGGAACCGGGAGGCTGAGGGATTGTACCTGCGCGGAGGAATGGGTAAGGGAAGCCGAGGCTTTAAGGGACAGAAAAACCTGTCCGGCAAATTTCGTGGATTCGGATATTTATCTGGCCGTCCGGCAGTCGGACAATAAGATTGTCGGGGTGATAGAACTGCGCCACCATATCAATCATCCGGTTCTGAGCCTGTGGGGCGGCCAGATTGGTTATTGCGTGCGGCCTTCGGAGAGAAGAAAAGGCTATGCGGCTCAAATGCTGCGCCGGATTCTGACAGTGTGCAGGGACGGCGGACAGAACAGGGTGTTAATCACCTGTGACGAAAATAATATCGCAAGCGAAAAGACCATCCTTTCCTGCGGCGGAAAGTATCAGCAGACCGTCTGGTCGGAGAACCTCGGGAGCAATATGAAGCGGTACTGGATAACGCTGTGAGTTATGGAAGGCTGAAGGACGGCGATTTTTCAAATACCGTGCCGGGTGAAATTGAAAAGTAAAAATGATTGTGTTATGCTTTTGTTACATACCCGTACTCCGGTACGGAGGAAACCGAAGAAAGGAAACGGAACATGGAGAGGGAAAAACTAAAAGCATTATTGGACGACATGTCCCTGCAGGAAAAAATTGACCAGATGTTGCAGCTTATGGGCGTTTTTTATCAGGAGGACATGGAGGGGATTCTGACGGGCCCGGCCAGGAATATGGGAGTCGGCGAGGAGGACATACGGCTGGCAGGCTCTATTCTGGGAACCTACGGAGCCGCGAAGCTTAAAAAGCTTCAGAAGGAATACATGGAAAAGCAGCCCCATCATATCCCCATGCTGTTTATGATGGACGTTATTCACGGAATGAAAACCATTTTTCCCATGCCTCTGGCGCAGGGAGCTACCTTTGAACCGGAGCTGTCGGAAAAATGCGCGGCAGCAGCGGCAAAGGAAGCGGCGGTCAGCGGTCTGCACGTGACCTTTTCTCCCATGGTGGATTTGGTGCGGGACGCCAGATGGGGGCGCGTAATGGAGTCCAACGGAGAGGACCCTTATTTAAACAGCAGATTCGCAAAGGCCCAGGTAAAGGGCTTTCAGGGAGAGGACATGGGAGCGCCCTATAAGGTGTGCGCCTGCGTGAAGCATTTTGCAGCTTACGGCGGCGCCGAGGCCGGCAGGGAGTACAACACGGTGGAGCTTTGCGAGCACACGCTGAGGGATTTTTATCTGCCCTCCTATAAGGCGGGGATTGACGCCGGAGCCGGCATGGTGATGACCTCTTTCAATACCTTAAACGGCATTCCGGCAAGCACCAACAAGTGGCTGATGCGGGAGATTCTGCGCGGGGAAATGGGCTTTGACGGGGTGCTGATTTCCGACTTTTCCGCCATTTTGGAGACCATTGCCCACGGACACAGCGCGGACGAGGCGGACGCGGCAAAGAAGGCTCTTGAAGCCGGCGTGGATATTGACATGATGACCAGCGTATATTCCGCCAACCTGCGAAAACTGGTGGAAGAGAAAGCGGTGGACGAGGCTCTTATCGACGAGGGCGTGATGCGGATTCTGGAGCTGAAAAACAGGCTGGGGCTGTTTGAAAATCCTTACAAGGATGCGGACGAAGAGGAAGAAAAGACGGTCATTCTGTGCAGGGAGCACAGGAATCTGGCCAGAGAGGCGGCGGGCAAATCCTTTGTCCTTCTGAAAAACGAGGGGCTTCTGCCGGTGGATACGGAAAAAAAGATTGCCTTTATCGGCCCTTATACGAACAATCACGAGATTATCAGCAGTTGGGCCATTACCGGCGATGCTTCAAGCTGCATAACCATAGAAGCGGCCGCGGAGAAGGTTTTTGACAGGGAGCGAACCACTTTCCATCCCGGATGCCCGGTCCTTGGCCCAAAAGAGGTGAAAGGGCTGGCGGGATTCGGCGATGCAAAGCCTGTGAGCGTGCCAGAGGAAGAGCAGGAGAAGATGTTAGCGGAGGCGGTTAAGGCGGCAAAAGAGGCGGATTTGGTGATTATGCCGTTAGGCGAGCACTACCTGCAAAGCGGCGAGGCCACCAGCCGGGCCATGATTGACCTTCCCGAGGTTCAGATGAGGCTTCTTAGGGAAGTGGCGAAGGTAAACGAAAACATCGTGGTGGTACTCTTTAACGGAAGACCTCTGGATTTGAGAGAGGTAAGCCGCCTTGCCGGGTCGGTGCTTGAGGTTTGGTTTCCCGGTACGGAAGGGGGAGCGGCGATAGTGGATGCGTTGACCGGAAAAGTCAATCCGTCGGGCAAACTTCCCATGAGCTTCCCTTACTGTGTGGGGCAGGTTCCGGTACATTATAACGCATACGTTACCGGACGGCCTGACAATATGGGACAGGTCAGGTTCCGTTCCAAATACATAGATATTCCAAACGAACCCCTGTATCCTTTCGGCTACGGCTTAAGCTATACGCAGTTTGAGATTTCCCCCGTGCGGCTTGACGGCGACGCGGTTACGGCGAAAAAAGCGCTTACCGCAAGCGTGACGGTAAAAAATACGGGAGAAAGAGCGGGAACCGAGGTGGTTCAGCTTTATCTTCAGGATATCGCGGCCAGCGTGGTGCGCCCGTTAAAGGAGCTGAAAGGTTTCCGGAAAGTGGAACTTAAGGCGGGAGAGGAAAAGGAGGTAACCTTTGTAATCGACGAGCCCATGCTCAGATTCCTTCGGGCCGACGGAACGGTGGGAAGCGAGGAGGGAGATTTTTCTCTCTTTATCGGAAACAGCAGCAATACGGATAATCAGGCGAAATTCAGGTATGAAGCCTGAAAGAAACAGGAAGCGATATGATAAAAAATCGTCTGCGGGAAAGTACCGCAGGCGATTTTTTGTTTCAGACATTTTTTGCTTTTTCTCTTATGGAATCCCGGTATTCCTTCGGGGTTGTCCCAATGTATTTCTTGAAAGTTTTGGTAAAATAATTCACGTCCGGTATGCCGCAGTACTGGGCGATGGCCTGTATCTGCAGGGAGGTTGTGTTCAAAAGGGAAACGGCGTGTTTGATGCGTTTTCCGTTTACATATTCCGTAAGGGTGCTTCCGGTTTCCTTTTTAAACAGGGTGGACAGATAGCTGGAATTAACATTCAGAAGCCGCGCCTGGCTGTTTAAGCTTAAATCCGCAGTTAAATCAGAGTCAATCTGGGTCAGGACTTTCTGAATAAGAAGGGAATAGCCTTTCATGGAGTGGTTCTGGACCAGAAGGCAGTAATTATGTATCATATCCCGGCTTAAGGTGTCCACGGCTTTGGGGGAGACGCAAAGCTCTATTTTTTTGGCATATTTTGCGGAAATCCTGTCAATATAAAGAGGGTGGACGGCAGCCTGTTCGGCGGCTTTCCGAAGCAGCGTATTGAGGACGATGGTATAATTTTTCTTATCCCGCAGCGAATCGGTAAGACGCTGCTCCATCTGGCGGGAACTGAAGGAATTAAGGAAAACGTCCGCCTTGTGGATTTGTCCAGACGCCACTGCCTTTATCAGCTCGTTTTCGTCCGCATAGCGTTTTTCCAGAACCTTCATGGACAAAAATGGCTCGGAAGGCCGCTGGACGTTCAGCTCCGCGTTGGCCAAATCATAATGGCTTATAGTGGTGTCCGAAATATTCTGGAGGGAAAAATTATCCTCGCTTTTCCACAGGGCAGTTCCCAGCGTATACAAAATAGTAAAAAGCGTACTTTCGTCCCGCAGAAGAGGGACTTCCTGATAATACTTCTCAAGCTGCAGGAACGTTTCGGGAGAATAGGAAAATCTGCCGAAAGTTTTCAGAAGAATATCGGACGTAATAACGGTCAGGGTATAGGGCCCTATGATTGCGAAGTGATTTTTCTCATCCGGAATACGGAAAAAGATATAGTAACACAAAGAAAAATCCTCAACCCGATAAATCGTGTTAGGATGGCATACTTCCTCAAGTCTTTCAAAAATTTCAGGATATTTAAAATCCGGTAACAGAAGCTGGCGCAGTCCAAAATCCAAAGGTGAAACCGGCAGCGTCAGCGGGCTTTTGACCGTAACAAATGACAAATGGAAATTGCCTAAAAGTGTTTTTACAAAATTAATCTCTGTTTCATATTTCATAAAATTCACCCTTATTATTTTGTTACATCTATTTTGGTACATAATGAGTAAAAAATCAAGGAGTCCTAAAAATAGTTATATAAATCCTAAAAATAGTCACTATAAAAGGGTATACAAACAAATTATAATGTTTAAATGAAAAATGTAAAATATAACATGCATTTAATATGGCCTGTTTGTAGAAAACAAACAAAAGTTGGTAAATTGTTATCAGAAACCACCGCATATACTCGGAATAAATGAACAATATAACCATACCGTAAAACGGGAATAAAAATCAGGAGGATGAAAACATGCGGAATTTAATTAACCTGAACAGAGACTGGCGGTTTATCAGGGAAGACGCCGGACTGCCGGAAGCGCTGCCGGAGGGCTGGGAGGCGGTTGACCTTCCCCATAGCTGGAACGCCATCGACGGACAGGATGGCAACGGAAGCTATGCGCGTCTTAAATGCTGGTATGCAAAAACTTTCAAAACGCCCGTACAGCCCCTTGGCGGCGGAAGGGTTTACGTGGAGGTTTTGGCTGCCGGACAGCAGGCGTCCGTATACGTAAACGGCAGGGAAGCGGTTTACCACGAGGGCGGATATTCCGCGTTCCGGGCGGACGTTACCGATTTGTGCAATAAGGAGGGAGAAAACCTTCTGGTGATTGCGTGCAGCAATGAAAATAAAAGCAATGTGTATCCTCAGGCGGCGGATTTTACGTTCTACGGCGGACTGTACAGAGGCGTAAATCTTATCTGCGTGCCGGATGTTCACTTTGATTTGGATTATTACGGCGGCCCCGGGCTGCAGGTTACTCCGAAGCCAAGCGTAGGCGGCGGGGCTATCTTTGAGTGCGCTTCCTGGGTGACAAATCCGGACGAGAATTATACCGTAATGTATTCCGTAAAGGATGCGGAAGGAAGAGAAGTCGCTTCCGCGGTGCGCCCGGCGGACGATACAAAGGTGACGCTTTATGTGCCCGACGCGGTAAGGTGGGGGATTGATAATCCCTATCTTTACACGGTTACGGCTATCCTTCAGCGGCGCAACGAAGCCTATGACGAGGTCAGCGCAAGAGTGGGCGTAAGAAGCTTCTCCTGCGACCCGGAAAAGGGCTTTATCATCAACGGCATCAAGACCCCTCTGCGCGGCGTGAGCCGTCATCAGGACAGGATGTACAAGGGCAACGCCCTCACGAAGGAAGACCATTACGAGGATGCGATGCTTATCAAAGAACTGGGCGCGAACACGATTCGTCTGGCTCATTATCAGCATTCCCAGGACTTTTATGACGCCTGCGACGAGCTGGGCTTTATTATCTGGGCGGAGATTCCCTTTATCAGCGTGATGAATCCCGACCCCGCGGCGCACCAGAACTGTATCAGCCAGTTAAAGGAGCTGATTATCCAGAACTATAACCACCCTTCCATCTGTTTCTGGGGAATCTCCAATGAAATTCTCATTGGCGGCATTTCCGAAAAACTGGTGGAAAACCATAAAGAATTAAACGCGCTCTGCAAGGAGCTTGACAAGACAAGGCTTACCACGATTGCCCATGTGTCCATGACGCCTGTTGACGGCCCCATGCACGGCATCACCGATGTGGAAAGCTATAACCATTATTTTGGCTGGTACGGCGGAAAGATGGAGGACAACGGTCCCTGGCTTGACAACTTCCATAAGGTTCATCCGGAAATCTGCCTTGGCATGTCCGAATACGGATGTGAGGGCATCGTCACCTATCACGGCCCCAATCCGGCCTGCAAGGACTACAGCGAGGAGTATCAGGCGCTTTACCATGAGCATCTGGCCAAGGTCTTTGACGACCGTCCCTGGATGTGGTCTACCCATGTGTGGAACATGTTTGATTTCGGCTGCGCGGCCCGCGACGAAGGCGGCGTGAGAGGCAGAAATAACAAGGGCCTTATGACCATAGACCGTAAAACCAAAAAGGACAGCTATTTTGTATATCAGGCTTACTGGAGCAAAAAGCCCATGATTCACGTGGCAGGCAGGCGCTATGCCCAGCGTGCCGGTGAAACCACCGAAATCAGGGTGTATTCCAACCAGCCCGAGGTGGCTTTATACCTGAACGGGAGACTGGTGGAAGAAAAATCAGCGGACAGAGTATTTGTGTTCACGGTGGCTCTGCATGAAGGATTTAACGTTATTACAGCCAGGTCCGGCGATTTGCGGGACAGTATAACATTGGAAAAAGTGGAAAAAGAACCCACCATTTATGTGCTGCCCGAAGTGAATGAAAGAGCCGAAGGCGTGGCAAACTGGTTTAAGCTGGTAGGCGATTTGGATTTGCAGGCGCCCATGCAGTTCCCCGAGGGGAAATACAGCATAAGGGATACGGCGGAAGAAATTTCCAAATGTTCCGAAGCGATGGATATTCTTACAAATGCGATGAAGCTTACCTTAAATATGAAAGTTGCCCCGGGCGAAGGCATGTGGGATATGATGAAGAGCATGACCCTTGAGAAAGCCTTTGCAATGGCCGGTAACATGGTGCCGGAGGGATTCCCTGAAAGCATCAATGCGAAATTGACGGAAATTGACAAGGTTTAAATCCTGACGGTTATTCCTGCGGGTTCTGCCAGGGTTTAAAAGCCCATGGATTTTCCGGCGCGGCCTGCGGGAATAAAAGTAAAGGAGAAAAACTTTTGGCAAATAAACTTAATAATAATGTTCCGGCTTTTGGGATGAGGGATAAGCTTGGCTACATGTTCGGTGACTTCGGAAACGATTTTACTTTCATCCTGTCGTCGTCGTTTATGATGAAGTTCTACACCGATGTGATGGGGATTTCCGCCGGGGTGATTGGCATCCTGATGATGGCGGCCCGTTTCGTGGACGCGGTTACCGACGTTACCATGGGGCAGCTTGTGGACAGGGCAAAGCCTACGAAAGACGGCAAGTTCAAGCCCTGGCTGAAACGGATGTGCGGTCCGGTGGCCGTCGCGTCGTTTCTGATTTACCAGTCGGGCTTTGCCGGCATGAGTTACGGGTTCAAGGTGGCATGGATGGCGGTTACTTACATTCTGTGGGGCTCCGTCTTTTATACCACGGTGAACATTCCCTACGGTTCCATGGCCTCCGCCATATCCGCCGACGCGAAGGAGAGGGCGGAGCTTTCAACCTGGCGCACCATCGGCGCCACGTTAGCCGGACTGGTGATTGGCGTGGGAACGCCTCTTGCAGCCTATGTGACGGTAAACGGAAATACGGTTCTTTCAGGGCCCCGCATGACGGTAATTGCCGGCGTGTTCAGCGCTTTGGCCGTTATCTGTTATCTGCTCTGTTTCGGGCTTGTGAGGGAGCGGGTGCCGGTAGAGGCAAACAACAGAAAGTTTGACGCGGCGGGTCTTTTCAAAAGCCTGATTACGAACAGAGCGCTGCTTGGAATCATTGCGGCGGCGGTTCTGCTTTTGCTTGGAATGCTGGGCATGCAGGGGATGGCGGGTTATGTATTTCCCAATTATTACGGTTCCGCCACGGCCCAGTCGCTTTCCTCCTTTGTGGGAAGCGCGGCGATGCTGCTTGTGTGCGCTCCTTTTGCGGCAAAGCTGTCCGCAAGACTTGGAAAGAAGGAGCTTTCCGTAATTTCCTGTTCTTTCGGCGCGCTGGTCTATGTGGTCTGCCTGATAGTGCGGCCGGAAAATGTTTATGTATATGTAGTGTTTTTTACGCTGGCTTATATCGGTCTCGGTTTTTTCAACACCATTATATGGGCCATGATTACGGATGTAATTGACGACGCCGAGGTAAAAAACGGCATCAGAGAGGACGGGACCATTTATTCCGTATATTCTTTTGCCAGAAAGCTTGGGCAGGCGTTTTCTTCAGGTATGACGGGCGGCCTGCTCACCATGATTGGCTACAGCCAGGCAACTGCTTTCGACCCTGCTGTGACAAAGGGAATTTTTAATTTATCCTGTATCATCCCCGCGGCGGGCCTTGCGGCCGTAGCCCTTGCTTTGTGGTTCATTTATCCGCTTGACAAAAAAAGAGTACTGGAAAACGGCGCCGAACTTGCCAGACGCCGCAAGTAAAGCAGCATCCACAGCGATGCGGAAAATAGATTAAGGGGGGAGTATATTTGAATAAGCTGACGGAATATAAAAAGAAAAAGGACTTTCTTATCTGCGTTGACAGCGACGGCTGCGCCATGGATACCATGGACATCAAGCACTTTCGCTGCTTCGGTCCCTGTATGGTGGAGGAGTGGGGGCTTTCCGAGTGGAAGGAAGAAATCTTAAACCGCTGGAACGAGATTAATCTGTACACCATGACAAGGGGAATCAACCGCTATAAGGGCCTTTCCATGGCGCTTACGGAAATCAACGAAAAATATGCGCCCATAGAAGATTTGGACGTTTTGGTACAGTGGGCGGAGAACAGCCCGGAGTTATCCAACGGGGCGTTAGAGAAAAGACTTCTGGAAAAGGACAGCGTCTGCCTGAAAAAGGCGTTATCCTGGAGCAAGGCGGTAAACGCATCCATAAACCGGCTTGACGACAGCGAAAAGCTGCCTTTTGAGGGAGTAAAGGAGGCGCTTGCCTTCGCCCATGAAAAAGTGGACGTAGCCATTGTCAGCAGCGCCAATCTGGACGCGGTGTTAGAGGAGTGGGAGCGTTACGGCCTGCTTTCCCACACGGATATCGTGCTGGCCCAGGACGCCGGAAGCAAGGCTTTCTGCATCGGGGAGCTTTTAAAGGCCGGTTATGAGAAGGACCATGTCCTTATGTGCGGCGACGCGCCGGGGGATATGGACGCGGCTGCAAAGAACGGCGTTTTTTACTATCCCATTCTTGTGCGCCGGGAGAAAGAATCCTGGAGGGAATTTCAGGAGAAAGCCGTAGACAGACTGCTTGAAGGGAGTTATGGAGGCTCCTACCAGCAGGAAAAAATCGAAGCTTTTTTGGATAATTTAAAATAAAAAGCGAAATAAAGAAAGGAGAAAACACTTATGGTCGATATGAAAGCGAATCCCTTTTACCTGTCTGACGAGGACTGTAAATGGGTGGAGGACACAATCGCCGGTATGACTCTTGACGAGAAGATAGGGCAGTTATTTTTTAACATGGGCTCGAGCCGTGAAGAGGATTATCTGAAAATGACGGTGGACAAATACCATATCGGTGGCATTCGTTACAACCCCGCTACAGCGGACGAGGTTTATGAGCAGAACCGTATTCTGCAGGAGAACAGCAAAATCCCGCTGATTATTGCCTGCAACACGGAGAACGGCGGAAACGGGGCCTGTGTGGACGGTACGGAAATCGGAAACCAGACGAAAATCGGGGCGACCCGCAATGTGCAGTACGCTTATAATCTGGGTTACATGTCCAACAAGGAAGCGGCGGCAATCGGATGCAATCTTTCTTTTGCCCCTGTAAGCGATATTCTGTATAACTGGGAAAATCCGGTTATCGGACTTCGTACCTACGGCAACGACGTAGACAGGGTAGTGGAAATGACAAAAGCCTATATGGACGGCGCCCACGCCAATCCTGGTTTTTGCTGCGCAGCCAAACATTTCCCCGGGGACGGACTTGATTTCCGTGACCAGCATGTTGCAAACAGCGTAAACGATTATAGCTGTGAGGAATGGGACGCCACTTTTGGAAAGGTGTACCAGAACCTGATTGACAACGGACTGGAAGCAATCATGGCGGGACATATCATGCAGCCGGCCTACACAAGACATTTTAATCCCGAAATTGCGGATGACGATATCATGCCCGCAACCTTATCGCCGGAGCTGATTAACGGGCTTCTGCGCACGAAGATGGGCTTTAACGGTATGGTGCTTACGGACGCTTCCCACATGGTTGGCCTTACCTGCCGGATGAAACGGAAAGATTTGATGCCTGCCGCCATTGCAGCCGGCGTGGATATGTTCCTGTTCTTCAACGAAATGGACGAAGACTTCGAGGCTATGAAGCAGGGCTATCTGGACGGAAGAATCACCGAGGAACGTCTCTCCGACGCCCTTCACCGCATTCTGGCCCTCAAGGCGCATATGGGACTTCATAAGAAAGCGGCAAAAGAGCTTGTACCGCCCCGCGAACAGGTGCACGAGATTGTGGGCTGCGCAGAGCATAAGGCAATGCAGAAGGAAATAGCCGAAAAGGCAATCACCCTTGTCAAGTACAAGGATAAGGACGTTCTTCCGCTTACGCCCGAGCGTTATAAACGCATTATGATTGTGTATGTAAAGGGTCTGGAAGCACCCGGTCTTGCCTCTCTTTTCGGAAAAGGCAAGGTATCTCCGGCGGAGACACTGAAGGAAAAGCTGGTGGCAAAAGGCTTTGACGCTTTTATTTATGAGAGCCCGATTCAGAAGATGATGAAACAGGTGCAGGAGGGTGGAAAGGCCGACATTAACCTTTACTTTGCCGGAAAGACCGCTATTGCGGATTTCGTGGCAAATCAGGATTTGATTATCACCCTTGTGGACATTCCGGGAGGATTCCAGCCTGTGGCAAGGCCGGCGTTCGGCATGACCAAGGGCGGCGGCGAGATACCGTGGTATGTATTTGAACTTCCGGTAATTGTTATCGGAACCAAGCAGCCTTTCGTGCTGGCCGACATTCCGCAGGCACGCACCTACATTAACACCTATGACGCGCTGGATTCCACCTTTGACGCTCTGGTAGATAAGCTGTTAACGGGCGAGGAAGCTTTCGAGGGCAAGGACCCTGTGGATTCCTACTGCGGCGTATGGGATACAAGACTGTAGAGAGTATGAAAACAGAACTTTAAAAGGGGAATTTTACAAAAGCAAAAGTAAACTTTTTTATGAGAGGAGAAACTCACTATGAAAACTGACACCTCAAAGTATTATGGAGAGAATGGTATCCATCGCGTTCCGTTGTGGCGTATCGGAGGCTTTGCTCTTAACAATTCCGCAACAAACCTGTACCTATTCTTTATGGGCTATGTAGCTTATTACCTGACAGGTTTTGTTGGAATTGCTGTGGTAATGGCATCCAGCTTTTCCATGATTATGCGTCTGTGGGACGGTGTGACAGACCCGTTTATCGGATTTGTGGTAGACAAGACAAATGGCAGATTCGGAAAGAACCGCCCCTTTATCGTAATCGGGCAGGTGATTTTGTGCATATCAAGCTTTATTTTGTTCCATGTAACCCACAAGCTGCCTGAAAATACGGCAATCCGTTTTACATTTTTTATTATCTTCTCAATGATTTATTATGTTGGCTACACTTTCCAGTGCGTTGTTACCAAATCCGCACAAAGCTGTATGACCAACGACCCCAAGCAGAGACCGTTATTCTCTATCTTTGACGGAATCTACAATACGCTTATTTTCACAGGCCTTGCAATTCTGGTGGCAAATATCAGCGCAAAATACGGCGGTTCTTTCTATGAGGCCGGATTCTTCCATGATTTCTGGGTATTTACAGCAATCGCCAGCGCAATCTGTACGGCAATCGCAGTGTTCTCCATTGCGCCCAAGGACAGAACCGAATTCTTCGGAACCGGTAAGCCGATTAAAATTGGCATAAAGGATTACTGGGATACCTTAAAGGGTAACCGTGCCATCCAGATGCTGGTGGTATCCGCTTCTACCGATAAGCTTGCATCCTCTGCAAGAACCAGCGCGGTTACAGCGGTTATGTTCGGTGTAGTTGCCGGTAACTTTGCTCTGTACGGAATCTTAAGCGGATTTACTTCCATCCCTACCACGATTTTACTGATTCTCGGTATTGGCGGACTTGCAACTACCCTCGGACAGAGAAAGGCCATGCTGATTGGTTCCTGGGGTGAAATCATCGTCTGCGGCCTGCTTTCCTGCCTGTGGTTATTCGGCAATCCCACAAGCATGGATAACGGAAACGGCGGACTTGCGTTTGGATTCTTTACCATCGCCTACATCATTCTTACGATTCTGATGGGCGGTTTCCAGGGCGTTGCGGGAAATATCGTTATCCCGATGACGGCGGACTGCGCGGACTACGAAGTATACCGTACCGGAAAGTACGTGCCCGGTATGATGGGAACGCTGTTCAGCTTTGTTGATAAGGTGATTTCCTCACTGGCTCCCATGATTGCAGGATTAATGTTCTCCGCAATCGGATTTAAGGAAGCGCTTCCCGACGCTACCACACCTTACAGCACATCCTTACATTATGTTGGCGTATTCCTTATGTACGGCATGATTATCCTGGGCTGTCTGTGTAACGTTGTGGCTCTGAAATTCTATCCGCTGACCAAGGAAAAGATGGAAGAGATTCAGGAAGAAATTGCAGCCATCAAAGCGAAAGCCATGAAAGAATAATACATAATTCATACCTGATAAAAGCTGCTGAATGCGGATATATGTCGCCTTAGAGGGTTGGAAAGTATCCCGGGCAGAAAATATTACAGGAATAAACGCCGGAGTTTTCCGGCGTTTGTTTTGGAAAAGAAAGCCGGCGCAAAAAGCGTTCTGGCAGGGAGGATGATATGAAAT
>CAJTMZ010000113.1 GCA_910577445.1 uncultured Lachnospiraceae bacterium
TTTAATCAAAAATAATATAATTAAATTAACTAAAAACACAGCATAAATTAATTGGACGAAAGGAGCAGTATCAAAATGAGCAGCGTAAAAATTTATGGAATATCCACACCCAACGTACCCTGGCAGGATAAGCCCGAGGGGCTTTGCGGAGCGCCGGTTTGGCGGTATACGGAGAATCCCATTATCGGCCGCAATCCGGTAAAGGGCGTGGCGAGGATTTTTAACAGCGCGGTAATGCCCTACGAGGGAGAATTTATCGGCGTGTTCCGGGGAGAGCAGACCAACGGCGTTCCCTATATCTACCTTGGAAGAAGCAAAGACGCCGTCCACTGGGACTTTGACGAGAATAAGATACCTTTTAAGGACGAGGACGGAAACGACTTTATGCCGGTATATGCATACGACCCGAGACTTGTAAAAGTGGAAGATACCTACTATATTATATGGTGTCAGGACTTTTACGGCGCGGCAATCGGAATGGCAAAAACCACGGATTTCAAATCATTTACAAGAATTGAAAATCCTTTTCTTCCCTTTAACAGGAACGCGGTTTTATTTCCCAGAAAGATAGACGGAAAGTTTATGATGCTGTCCCGGCCAAGCGACAGCGGCCATACGCCTTTCGGAGATATCTTCCTTTCGGAAAGCCCGGATATGCTCTATTGGGGCAGGCATCGTCATGTGATGGGAAAAAGCTTTGAATGGTGGGAGAGCCTGAAAATCGGCGGCGGCGCAGCGCCCATTGAGACCAGCGAGGGATGGCTTTTGTTTTACCATGGCGTGGCGGGAACCTGCAATGGCTATGTCTACAGCATCGGCGGGGCGATTCTGGATATCGACAATCCATCCATCGTAAAATACCGCTGCGAAAATTTCCTTTTAACGCCCGAGGAGTGGTACGAGGAAAGAGGCTTTGTGCCCAACGTGACGTTCCCCTGCGCAACGCTCCAGGATGCGGAGACGGGCAGAATCGCCATTTATTACGGCTGTGCGGATACCTATGTGGGGCTTGCCTTTACTCAGGTGGACGAGGTAGTCGGGTACATTAAGGAAAACAGCGTGGTTCGCGGGGATGACGCGGAAATCGGGAGAAGATAAAATATGTTTATTACGGAAATCAAAGAACATTTGACAAAAGATATTATTCCTTTCTGGCGCGGGCTTAAGGATGAGGAATACGGCGGTTTTTACGGCTATATGGGGTATGACCTGGCGCTGGATAAAAAGGCGGTGAAAGGCTGCATTTTAAACAGCAGAATCCTGTGGTTTTTCTCCAACGCGTATCTGGTTTTGAAAAAGGACGGGCTTCTTGAGGACGCCGGCCACGCGTTCCGTTTCCTGAAGGAATACTGTGTGGACAGGGAAAACGGAGGCGTCTACTGGTCTCTTACCTTTGACGGGAAGCCGGAGGATACCACCAAGCACACCTACAATCAGGCATTTGCGATTTACGCCCTTTCTTCCTATTATGATGCTTCCGGGGATGAGGAAGCGCTGAAAATGGCCTTCGAGCTTTATGAAATTATCGAGAGCAGGTGCAAAGACGAATACGGATATCTGGAAGCGTTCAACGTGCGTTTTGAGCCGGAAGATAACGACAAACTTTCGGAAAACGGAGTGATGGCGGAAAAGACCATGAACACCCTTTTGCATGTCTTTGAGGCTTATACGGAGCTGTACCGGGTTACCCGGGAAGAAAAAGTGGCGGATAAGATTCGATATATGATGGATTTGATTGCGGATAAGGTATATAATAAAGAGGCGGGACGTCAGGAGGTTTTCTTCGACAGAACATGGAATACCCTGATAGATTTGTATTCCTACGGCCATGACATTGAAACGGCGTGGCTTGTGGACAGAGGTCTGGAGGTGCTGGGAGATAAGGCTTACACGGAAAAACTCTCTCCCATTACGAAAACCATCACGGAAAATATTTACAGACGTGCTTACATAGACCATTCCCTTGTAAACGAGGCGGAAGGCGGAGTGGTGGACACCACACGCGTCTGGTGGGTGCAGGCGGAAGCCGTGGTAGGATTTTTAAACGGATACCAGAAAGCGCCGGAACATAGGGAATATCTGGAAGCGGCGGAGGATATCTGGCGTTATATCAGGACTTATATGGTGGACAAAAGAAGCGGTTCCGAGTGGTTCTGGTCGGTTGACAAAGACAGAAATCCCATAGAAAAACCCATTGTGGAGCCGTGGAAGTGTCCTTATCATAACGGAAGAATGTGTTTTGAAGCAATGAAACGAAATGTGTCTGCCCAAAGAAAGACGGAGGAGTAAGCAATGCTGCACAAACAATATTATGTGGAACAGGCAAAGGTGGAAAAGCTTGTTGCCAGAAAAAACCAGAAGAGCAACTATTACAACGGGATTTATGACAGGTATGTCTATCCTGTTCTGACCCGGGAATTTGCGCCGGTTCACTGGCGGTATGACCTTGACTGCGGGACGAATCCCTATTTCATGGAGCGGCTCGGCATCAACGCGGTGATGAACTCGGGCGCCATTTATCTGGATGGAAAATACTATATGGTAGTCCGGGTGGAGGGCAATGACAGGAAATCCTTTTTTGCGGTGGCAGAGAGCGACAACGGAATCGACGGTTTTCATTTCTGGGATTATCCGGTACAGCTCCCGGATACCTGCCCGGAGGAAACCAACGTATACGACATGCGTCTGACAAAGCACGAGGACGGCTGGATTTACGGCGTGTTCTGTTCGGAGAGCAAGGATAAGGAAAATCCCGATTTATCGGCGGCGGTGGCAGAGGCCGGAATTGTGCGTACGAAAGACTTAAAGAGCTGGGAGCGTCTGGACAATCTGAAAACCCTGCGTTCTCCCCAGCAGAGAAACGTGGTGCTCCACCCGGAATTTGTGGACGGCAAATACGCTTTTTATACAAGGCCGATGGACGGATTTATCGAGACGGGAAGCGGCGGCGGAATCGGATTCGGACTTTGCGATGATATCGAACATGCGGTGATTGACGAGGAGAAAATCATCAGCAGAAGAATTTATCATACCCTTACGGAGTCAAAAAACGGCGCGGGAGCGGTTCCCATTAAGGGAAAGAAATGCTGGATTCATATTGCCCACGGCGTCCGTAATACGGCGGCAGGGCTGCGCTACGTGCTTTATGCATTCGCAACGGATTTAAAGGACCCGGCAAAGGTGGTGGCAGAGCCCTCAGGGGTATTCCTTGTTCCCCTTGGAAAAGAGCGGGTGGGAGACGTTTCCAACGTTGTATTCACTAACGGGGCGATTGCAAGGGAAAACGGCGATATTTATATTTACTATGCGTCCTGCGATACGAGAATGCATGTGGCGACCACCACCGTGGATAAGATGGAGGATTATCTTTTTAACACGCCGAAGGACCCTCACAGGTCCCCGGACTGCGTAAAGCAGAGATGTGAATTTATTGCGAAAAATCTGAATATACTGGGAGAATAGAGCATGAAACCAATAATATTTTTAAACCCTGTGTTCAAGCAGATGCTTTGGGGTGGAAATCAGCTTCGGAGCAAATTCGGTTACGGGATTCCGGGCGATAACACCGGCGAGTGCTGGGCGGTAAGCGCCCATCCCAACGGGGATTGTACGGTAAAGGACGGAATCTATGAGGGTATGACGCTTTCCCGGCTCTGGGAGGAGCACCCGGAGCTGTTCGGCAATCCGAAAACGGACAGATTTCCGCTTCTGGTTAAAATAATCGACGCAAAGGACGACCTGAGCATTCAGGTGCATCCGGACGACGCCTATGCGGGCGTGCATGAAAACGGTTCCCTGGGCAAGACGGAATGCTGGTATATCCTTGACTGCCCGGAGGGAGCAAGCCTGGTGGCGGGGCATAATGCGAAGACAAGGGAAGAGCTTGCGGATATGATTCATAACGGCAGGTGGGAGGAGCTGATTCGGGAAGTGCCTGTAAAGAAAGGGGATTTTATTCAAATTAATCCCGGCACGGTTCATGCCATAAAAGGCGGCATGCTGATTTTGGAAACCCAGCAAAGCAGCGACATCACTTACCGGGTATACGACTATGACCGGCTTACGGACGGAAAACCCCGGCAGCTCCATGTAGAGCAGAGCATCAATGTGATTACGGTGCCTGCGGCTTTGGCCGGGGACAGCGTAAAGGCTGCGGAGCATCTTCCCGGAAACACGATGAACGAACTGATTTCCTGTGACTATTACAAAGTATGGAAACTGGAGATTTCCGGCGGATTTTCCTTTGAGCAGGAAGAACCTTTTCTGATAACAAGTGTTATTGAAGGGGAGGGAACGTTAAACGGAAGGCCTGTCAAAAAGGGCGACCACTTTATCCTGCCCTGGGGATTCGGAAAAGTGGAGCTGGAAGGACAGATGCAGCTAATTGCTTCCACCGCAAACTGAAGAAAAAAGCAGCCAGCGTTCACAGGAGCCTGCGGAAAAGAGGGAAAATGATTAACGAACAATATAAGAAAATGCTGGAAGAGAAGTCCGTCATCAGGCAGTTGTCGGAGTTTGCCGCCGCGCGGGGAAAAGAAATCGGCTATGAAAACGTGTTTGACTACAGCCTTGGAAATCCTTCCGTGCCGGTCCCGGAAAAATTTACGGAGACAATGGCGGAGCTTTTAAGGAGCAAAAGTTCCATGGAACTGCATGGGTACAGTCCCAGCCTTGGAATCGCGTCGGTAAAGGAAAAAATTGCGGCTTCCTTAAATAAGAGGTTTGGAATGCACTATACCGGCAGTCATATTTTCCCTGCCACAGGAGCCGCGGGGGCGGTGGCCCACGCCGTGCGCTGCGTTACAAAGCCGGGAGACGAGGTGCTTACGATTGCGCCTTATTTTCCCGAATACAACATGTATGTGAATATGACCGGGGCCGTTCTTAAGGTGGTTACGGCAGACACGGAAGGCTTCCAGATTCGGTTTGACAAGCTGGAGGAGATGCTGACGGAAAAGACCGCGGCCCTGCTCATCAATACGCCCAATAACCCCTCGGGGGCCGTCTACAGCGAGGCCACCCTAAGGGAGCTGGCGTCGCTTTTAAAGAGAAAACAGAAGGAATACGGACATGATATTTTCCTGATTTCCGACGAGCCCTACCGGGAGATTGTGTTTGGCGGAAAAAGCGCGCCTTATGTATCTTCGTTTTATGACAATACGTTATCCTGCTATTCTTATTCAAAGTCCCTGTCGCTGCCGGGCGAGCGAATCGGCTATGTGGCGGCGAATCCGGCCTGTACGGACGCAGAGCTGATAAGCGCAATCTGCGGCCAGATATCCAGGGGAATCGGCCATAACTGCCCGCCGTCCATTATCCAGCTTGCGGTTTCCGAAGTCCTTGACGTGACGGCGGATATGGCGGTATACGAGAGGAATATGAATATTTTATATGACGAGCTTACCGCTCTTGGATTCGAGTGTGTAAGGCCCGGCGGCACCTTCTATATTTTCCCGAGGGCGCTTGAGGAGGACGCGGCGGCGTTTTGCAAAAAGGCTCTGGCCTATGATTTGGTGCTGGTGCCCTCAGACAGCTTCGGCGTGCCGGGATTTTTCCGTATGGCCTACTGCATTGATACGGAAAAGGTGGAAAGGTCGCTTGCGGCGTTTCGCAGGTTTGTGAAAGAATGTTATTGATGGCCGGAACGTTTTTGTGGGAAATAAAAAAGAAAAGAATGCGGGAAAGGAAATTAAATCATGGTTGAATTTTTTAAAGCGGTGTTGTTTGGTATTGTGGAGGGAATTACGGAATGGCTGCCTATCAGCAGCACAGGGCATATGATATTGCTTGACGAGTTTGTGAAGCTGGATGTATCCCCCGAGTTCTGGGAAATGTTTCTGGTGGTAATCCAGTTGGGAGCCATACTGGCGGTGGTTATTTTATTCTGGAACCAGATTTGGCCCTTCGGCAAAAAGAATAACAGGCATCCGGTGGCTGCAGAAGGCTTTCTCTCCTACTGTAAAAAGGACGTCTGGCTTATGTGGTTTAAGATTGTGGTGGCGTGCCTTCCCGCGGCCGTTGTTGGACTGTTGTTTGACGAGTATTTTGAAAGCCTTTTTTATAACGGCGTCTGCGTGGCGATTGCCCTGATTGTGTTTGGCGTAGGTTTCCTTATTATAGAAAACAGAAATAAACATACAAGGGCGAAGATAAGAACTTTATCGGAAATCACCTTTAATACGGCTCTTATTATAGGATTTTTCCAGTTGATTGCCGCAGTTTTTCCGGGAACTTCCCGTTCGGGAGCTACGATTTTAGGAGCGCTTCTGATTGGCGTGTCAAGGACGGTGGCGGCGGAATTTACCTTTTTCCTTGCCATACCGGTGATGCTGGGAGCCAGCCTTTTGAAGGTGCTGAAGTTTGACGGCGTTATTTCGGGCAATGAAATAATGGTTCTGGTTACCGGGATGCTGACCGCGTTTATAGTATCCGTGATTGTGATACGTTTTCTGATGGGATATATCAAGAAGCACGATTTTAAAGTGTTTGGATGGTACCGCATTGTTTTGGGGGCTGTCGTACTGTTATATTTCGGATTACAGAGTATTTAAATGAAATTTTTGCAAAAAAATTGTCAATTAGTTGACAAGTGACAAAATTGAGAGTATACTGCTTTTCGATATTACACAGGGATTTTATGGGAGGAATACCTGTATATTTGTTGATTATAACACATATCAGAGAGTATCTTCTCTGTATGAAAGGAGTTTATCATGGCAGTAAAAGCAGCAGCAAAGACGAATACGAAATCAGAACCGGTTAAGGAAGAGGTTAAGACAGTAGAGAAGGCAGCAGTGAAGAAAGAAACCGCAAAAAAACCGGCGGTAAAGAAAGAAGCGGCAGCAAAGAAAGCGCCTGCGGAAGAAAAGGCAGCTCCGGAAAAGAAGCCGGCAGCCAAAAAGACAACGGCAAAAGCGCCTGCAAAGGCAGCAGAGGAAGTTAAAGCAACAATTAATTTCCAGTTTGACGGAAAATCTTACACCACTGAGGACCTGCTCAAGAGCTGCAGGGACGTATGGAAATATGACCTGGGCGGTAAGGAAGAGGATATCAAAAGCATTGATTTATATGTGAAGCCGGAGGAAAACGTTACATATTATGTAATTAACGGCGATGTAACGGGAAGCTTCTTTATTTAAGCTGATATCTACAATGTAAAAGCGGAAAATGATTATGGAAAACGGGTGCTGCATTGCGGCGCCCGTTTTTTAGAATTTTTTAATAATTATTTTGTGCCATATGTGTTGACAATAAATAGGGTAAGTGATATTTTATGGTAAGAAGATGTTAGCACTCCATAAAGGCGAGTGCTAACAACATAAAAAAGGTGAACCGGTTTCACGGCAATCTGACAGAAAGGGATGATGGGGATGCAGTTAAGCGACAGAAAAATTAAAATATTGCAGGCCATTATCCGTAATTACCTTGAGAGCGGCGAACCGGTTGGGAGCAGGACGATTTCCAAATATACGGATTTGAATTTAAGCTCCGCAACTATCCGCAATGAGATGTCGGATTTGGAGGAAATGGGCTACATCGTACAGCCTCATACCTCGGCCGGAAGAATCCCCTCCGATATGGGCTACCGCCTGTATGTGGACACCATGATGGAGGAGAAGGATAAGGAACTGGAAGAACTGAAGGAAATGATGCTGGAAAAGGAAGATAAAATGGAACATCTTCTCCGGCAGGTGGCGAAGCTTCTGGCAGCGAATACCAACTACGCCTCCATGATTTCCGCCCCTACGATTCACACGAACAAAATCAAGTTTATACAGTTGTCCAGACTGGACGAAGGCCAGATTCTTGCGGTGGTGGTGGCGGAAGGCAACGTTATCAAAAACAACATCATTTCCGTGAACGAAGAGCTGAACGATGAAACGCTGCTGAAATTAAATATTCTTCTGAACACCCATTTAAACGGGCTTGCGCTGGAGGAAATCAATCTGGGAATGATTTCAGCCATGAAGCAGCAGGCAGGAATCCACAGCAAGGTAGTGGGCGATGTGATAGATACCATAGCGCTTTCGATTAAGGCGGAAGAAGATTTGGAGATTTACACAAGCGGCGCCAACAACATTTTCAGATATCCGGAGCTGGCTGACCAGCAGAAAGCCAGCGAGATTATCAATACTTTCGAGGAAAAGCAGCTTCTCACGGAACTGGTGCAGGAAACCTTATCAGACGAAAAGAACACGGGGATTCAGGTTTATATCGGCAACGAAACGCCGATTCAGACAATGAAGGACTGCAGCGTGGTGACGGCCACCTATGAGCTGGGTGAAGGAATGCGGGGAACCATAGGCATTATCGGCCCCAAGCGTATGGATTATGACAAGGTGGTGGGAGCGCTTAAAACCATAACCCACCAGTTGGATGAATTATATAAGAAGAGAACATAAAGCCAGAAAGGATGAAGCCAATGAGTGAGGAATTAAAAAAAGACAGGCAGACGGAGCCGGAAAATGAAGAGATAAAGGAAAACGTACCGGAAAGCATGGATTCGGAAGAGGAAATAAAAAAGGATAAGGCGGTTTCAGAAGAATGCGGGGAAAACGCGGAAGCAGAAGCAGCCGGTGGCGGGGCTTCTGACGGCGGGACAGCCGATGAAGACGCAAAGGAAGCCGGCGAAGACAGCCTGGAGACGGAAGACGCCGAAGCGGGTAACGGAGCCGGAAGCAGGGCGGAGAAGAAAGCCGCAAAGAAAAAATTTAAGCTTGATAAGAAGCAGGATGCGCTGAAAGAAAAAATTGAGGAGCTGGAAGACAAGGTGAAGCGTCAGATGGCGGAATTTGACAATTTCAGAAAGCGCACGGAAAAGGAAAAGAGCGCTATGTTTGAGATGGGCGCTAAAAATGTAATCGAGAAAATCCTGCCGGTGGTCGATAATTTTGAGAGAGGACTGGCGGCGATTCCCGAGGAGCAGAAGAACGACGCTTTTGCGGAAGGAATGGAAATGATATATAAACAGCTCATATCCGAGCTTGAAAAAATGGAAGTAAAGCCCATACCGGCCGTGGGAGAGGAATTTGACCCGAATTTCCACAACGCCGTAATGCAGGTGGAAAGCGAAGAGTATGAATCCGGCGTGATTGCCCAGGAGCTCCAGAAAGGCTACACCTACAGAGACAGCGTGGTAAGGCACAGTATGGTGGCGGTAGTAAGTTAATGACAGGAAAGTAACATTATCAATATTCATATAAACAAAACCAATTCAGGAGGAGATAATTATGAGTAAAATAATTGGTATTGACTTAGGTACAACAAATAGCTGCGTGGCAGTTATGGAAGGTGGAAAACCCACCGTTATCGCCAATGCGGAAGGCGCAAGAACAACACCTTCTGTGGTAGCGTTCACCAAGACCGGCGAGAGGCTGATTGGCGAGCCTGCGAAGCGTCAGGCAGTAACCAACGCGGAGAAAACCATTTCTTCCATTAAGAGAGATATGGGTACAGACAGGGGCCGCACCATTGACAGCAAGAAATATTCCCCTCAGCAGATTTCGGCTATGATTCTTCAGAAGCTGAAAGCAGACGCGGAAAGCTATCTGGGAGAAAAGGTGACGGAAGCCGTAATTACCGTTCCCGCATACTTTAACGACGCGCAGCGTCAGGCGACCAAAGACGCCGGAAAGATTGCCGGACTGGATGTAAAGCGTATTATCAACGAGCCTACGGCTGCAGCCCTTGCTTACGGCCTTGACAATGAAAAAGAGCAGAAAATCATGGTATACGACCTTGGCGGCGGTACTTTCGACGTATCCATTATCGAAATCGGCGACGGCGTTATCGAAGTTCTCGCAACCAACGGCGATACCCGTCTTGGCGGCGACGACTTTGACAACAAGCTGACAGACTGGATGATTAGCGAATTCAAGAAGGCAGAAGGCGTTGATTTGTCAAACGACAAGATGGCGCTTCAGAGACTTCGTGAAGCGGCTGAGAAGGCCAAAAAAGAGCTGTCCTCAGCGACAACCACCAATATTAACCTTCCTTTCATTACCGCTACGGCAGAGGGACCCAAGCACTTTGACATGAACCTGTCCAGAGCCAAATTCGACGAACTGACACACGATTTGGTTGAAAAGACAGCCATTCCGGTTCAGAACGCAATGAAGGATGCGGGACTTACAAACGCCGATTTGGGCCAGGTGCTTTTAGTAGGCGGTTCCACACGTATTCCCGCGGTACAGGATAAGGTAAGACAGCTTACAGGCCATGAGCCCAGCAAGAGCCTGAACCCCGACGAGTGCGTGGCGCTTGGCGCTTCCATTCAGGGCGGCAAGCTGGCGGGAGATGCCGGCGCAGGCGAAATCCTTCTTCTGGACGTTACTCCGCTTTCACTGTCCATCGAGACCATGGGCGGCATCGCAACCAGACTGATTGAGAGAAACACAACCATCCCCACAAAGAAGAGCCAGATTTTCTCCACGGCGGCAGACAACCAGACAGCGGTTGATATCAACGTTCTGCAGGGCGAGAGACAGTTTGCAAGGGATAACAAGTCCTTAGGACAGTTCAGACTGGACGGAATCCCTCCGGCAATGCGCGGGGTGCCTCAGATTGAAGTTACTTTTGATATTGACGCAAACGGTATTGTAAACGTTTCCGCAAAAGACCTTGGCACAGGCAAGGAACAGCATATTACCATCACGGCAAGCTCCAATATGTCGGATGATGAAATTGATAAGGCCGTAAAGGAAGCAGCCGAATTTGAAGCGCAGGATAAGAAGAGGAAAGAGGCTATTGACACAAGAAATGAAGCGGACTCTTTTGTATTCCAGACAGAAAAGGCTTTAAATGAGGTGGGCGACAAGATTGACGCTTCCGAGAAGGCAAATGTGGAGGCCGATGTGCAGGCGGTGAAGGATATTCTGGAGAGAACCAAGGACCAGGAAATGTCCGATTCCGATTTGGATGCATTAAAGGCTGCCAGAGAAAAGCTTACCACAAGCGCGCAGGCACTTTTTACCAAGATGTATGAGAACATGCAGCAGGCTGGCGGCGCAGGTCCCGACATGGGAGCGGGCGCAGGCCCTGATATGAGCGGTGCGGATGCAGGCCCGGCGGATGATGTGGTTGACGGAGATTACAGAGAAGTATAAAATCAGAAATAAAAATTTATCTGAGGCGGCCGTTCGACCGCCTCAGGTAAGTATGCGCTGACGGCGTGGGGAGGGATTTGTAATGGCAGAACAGAAACGCGACTACTATGAAGTGCTTGGCATTGATAAGAATGCAGATGACGCCGCAATCAAAAAAGCATACAGAGCTCTTGCCAAGAAGTATCATCCTGATATGAATCCCGGAGATGCGGAGGCTGAGAAAAAGTTTAAAGAAGCTTCTGAAGCTTATGCTATTTTGAGTGACCCGGAGAAAAAGAGGCAGTACGACCAATTCGGGCATGCCGCATTTGAGGGCGGAGCCGGCGGGTTTGGCGGCTTTGATTTTAACAGTGCCGATTTCAGTGATATTTTCGGCGATATTTTCGGCGACTTCTTTGGCGGCGGGCGAAAAGGCCGTAACAGCAACGGGCCTATGAAGGGTGCCAACATCAGAACCAGTGTGAGAATCACCTTTGAAGAGGCCGTATTCGGCGTTGAGAAAGAGATTGAGCTTACATTAAAGGATGAATGTAAAACCTGCCGGGGTACGGGAGCAAAGCCGGGGACGAACCCGGAAACCTGCCATAAGTGCGGGGGCAAGGGCCAGGTGGTGTTTACCCAGCAGTCGTTCTTCGGCACGGTGAGAAATGTGCAGACCTGTCCGGAGTGTAACGGAACCGGCAAGGTGATTAAGGAAAAATGTACAGACTGTCATGGTTCAGGGTTCATTGCAAGCCGGAAAAAGATTCAGGTATCGATTCCGGCCGGTATTGATAACGGGCAGAGCGTCCGCATCAGGGAAAAAGGAGAGCCCGGCGTAAACGGCGGCCCCAGAGGCGATTTGCTGGTGGAAGTGATTGTAGGACGCCACGCGATTTTCCAGAGACAGGATTACCATATTTATTCCACCGTTCCCATTTCTTATGCCGTGGCGGCGCTCGGCGGGGATGTGATTGTGGATACCGTGGACGGCAAAGTGCTTTACGAGGTGAAGCCGGGCACGCAGACTGATACTAAGGTGCGCTTAAAGGGTAAGGGCGTTCCCACTCTGCGCAACAAGGATGTGCGGGGCGACCACTATGTAACGCTGGTAGTACAGACGCCGGAAAGACTGTCCCACGAAGCGAAGGATTTGCTTCGGCAGTTTGACGCGCTTACCGGAGACAGTTTGAATGCCGCTAAGAATGTACAGACAGATAAGAGTGAAACAAAGGATACAAAGAAAAAGAAATTCTGGAAGTAAGAGACAAGGGGATACGCTTCTCCTGTCTTGGTACATGAAACAGGGAAGAACGGTACAAGGCGGGCGGTTCTTCCCTGTTTGGTTTTATTCCGGCATATATTTTGCGGATAAAGCATAAAATAGTAACGGAGACGGATTTTGCGCCGGCCCGGATAGCCGGGCTATGAGATAAATTCTTCCAGCGCGGAGACGATATACTTTGACAGACCGCTGTTTAACTCTTTTGCAACGGGAATCAGAGCGGTTATTTTTTCGGTTTCTCCCTTTTGACGGTAAATACCGGCCAGAAGCTTATAGGTGGCGCTGATATCCGTGCGGGTGCTGACAGCAAATTCCAGTATCCGGCAGGCTTCGTCCACATAACCGTTATCATAAAGCGTCTGCGCGAAATTCTGAAGAGTCCGGACAAGGACCGTATAACGCTGGTCGTAACGGGACAGGATATCAATGTTGGGAGCGCCGTACATAAGTTTTAAATCCGTGTTGCTGATGCCGGTAAAATTTACGATAGGCGCTTTTGCAATCTCACGGAGCGTCTCATGGTATTCCGCGACAGATGGGTCGTCCGCAAGGACATCCATAGGAAGAGACTCAAAGGGAATCTCGATATAATCGAGATTGTCGAGGCTCTTACGCCGGGTACTGTTTGCGGCGGCTTCTCTTTTCCAGAAATTTTTGTCGGAATCCGCCTCTTTGTTGCGCTGCCTGTGCAGAGTGTATAAGAGCCACAGACAAAACATGATAAAACTTGCAAAAAATGGGTATTTCATATATAATATCCTTTCGAAGATAGATGT
>CAJTMZ010000114.1:0-210 GCA_910577445.1 uncultured Lachnospiraceae bacterium
GTTTTTAAAACCAGCAGATTGTGCGCCGGCATATTTGACCTGTCTGCCAGCGCGCTGAAAATAAAAACGATATGGAGGTGGAGGTAATGGAAGAAAACGGCAGCGGGAACGGGATGGAGAAAATACCGGAGTATGGTTTGGAGGCGCAGAAAACAGAGGATGCGAACGGGAAAAGAAAACGCCAGATTATCCTTTTGGTAACGGCTGGGG
>CAJTMZ010000114.1:233-3943 GCA_910577445.1 uncultured Lachnospiraceae bacterium
CGGGATAGCGGCTGTGGCGGGACTGTTTGGAAGCAAAAAGAAGATTCTTATAAACGCGGTGGCAAATGTTTTTAACCAAAGCGCGAAAGCACTGGAAGAGGTGTGGGATTTTGGCGAATACAGGGAAATGTTTGCCGGAGAACAGCTTTCGATGGAAGCGGATTTTTCTGTAGGAAACGGCGTGCAGATTGGCATGGATGTTTCCAGGAACGGAGATGTCAGCGGCGTGTTGATGGATGTAGGGTACTATGGCAGTTCTCTTTTTCAGGCGGATATATATACCGACAAGGAAGAGATTTTAATAGGCGCGCCGGCGCTCACCGATACGGTTTTTTATGTGGACAGGACAAATCTGGAAGAGGATATGGAATGGTTCATAGAGGAATATGAACTGGATGATGAAATAGCCGGTATTCTGAAATCCTATAACGAGGGAAGCAGGATGGATTCCGAGTTCTATGAGGAGATGGGGAAAGCTACGGGAAAGCTGACCGGCGCTTTTATGGAAATGTATGACGAGATGAAGGTGGAGAAGGCGGAGAGCAAGAATCTCATGGTGGACGGAGAGGGAAGAAGCTGTAAAGGTTATACGCTGACAATATCCGGTGAACAGATTCAAAGGCTTCTTGACGTCCTGGTTGAGACTTATGAGAGCAATGAGGTTTTCCGGCTTTATGTGGACAATCTTTTTATCGCCGGATTCGGATATACCAGCCGGGCGGAGCTTTTAGAATACTTCGACCCCGCTGTGCTGCTTTCTGATTTGGCGGACGATATCGGAGAGAACCGGGAGGAGGTTGTGATTACCTTCCATGTTTACCGCAATAACCTTGCGCGCCTTGCGGCGGAATTTTGGGACGGAATCAGCGTGGAATGGAATATATACGGCGGAAATTTCCCTCTGGAAAATACGAAGCTAACCATAACGGACGGTTATGAAACCAATGAGTATATCAGAACGGGAAGTCAGGAAGGGGACCTTTACAAAGCGGAGTACCAGATGGATTATGACGGCGGGGAGATAGAATTTTGTCTGGAATACGACAGGGAAAAGGGAGATTTGGAATATGGAATAAATGTCGGCTACGGTCTTTACACCCTGGATTATCTGATGCAGGGAGAAATTGAAAAAACAGTGCCCGGTTCCGAACTTACCCTGCGCATTGATACCTTTGAGATGAACGGCACGGAGTTTCTGGCCGGGGACATTACCTTTTCCGACGAAGTGGGAGAAATCGCAAAGCCGGAAGGGGAAAAGCGGAATATAATGAGAATGACCCAGGGGGACTGGTACGGAATATTGATGGAAATTGCCGGAAACCTTTATTCTTTCGGGCAGTAAGATAAGAGAGCTTTTGGGCGGAGGCGCAGAGAGCGGGAAATTACCGGGATAAGGAGCGGAAATGAGGCTGGAAATCAGGGAAATCAGAAAGTACTACGGTAGAAAAAGGGTTTTGGAGAAAATCACCCTGACGGCGGAGCCGGGACAGTGTACAGGTATTGTCGGGGCAAACGGCTGCGGGAAATCCACGCTGCTGCGGATACTGGCAGGAGCGGAGAGGGCGGACGGCGGAAGTATTCTGATTGACGGGAAAGAGATAGGGAGAGGGCGGGAAGCGGCGGAACATATCGGATACATTCCCCAGGAGAGCGTTCTCATACCGGAACTGACCGTGATGGATAATTTCAGGCTGTGGACAGGATTCGGAGACCGCAGGGAAAATCAGAAAAATCTGGAAAACCTGTGCAGTCAGTTTGAAATCCGCCCCTTTTACAGGGAAAAGGTAAAAAATCTCTCCGGCGGTATGCGCAAGCGGGCGGGGATTGTGTGCGCTTTGATTCACGGGCCGTCCCTCCTTCTTATGGACGAGCCTTCCGCCGCTCTCGATTTGGTGTTTAAGGAAGAATTAAAGGGTTATATCAGGGAGTTTACCCAAAAGGGAGGGAGCGTGATTCTCTGCAGCCATGACGCGGGAGAACTTGCGCTGTGCAAAAGCCTGTGGGCGATTTGGGACGGGACGGCGTACCGGGTGCCGGAAAAAATGCCGGTAGACGAGATGGTAGCGGAATATATGCGGCAGAGCAGGTAAAGCGGGATGGGAGACATATGTACGGCAGGTGGATGTTGTTCCGGTTGGAAATGAAAAAATATACGGCGATGGTTCCTGTGATTTTTGCGGAAACGATTCTTGCAGGGCTGCTCCTTTTCGGAATCGGCTTTTGCGCCTCAAAGGCGGTATATGGGGAAAAGGCGGTGGATGTAATAAAGGTAGGCATTGTGACGCGGGGGCAGGATAGCCTGACGGAGCTGCTGATTCGGTTTGTAGAATCCATGGACAGTGTAAAGGACACGGTGTCCTTTGCGCGTTTATCGGAGGCGGAGGCAGAAAGCGCGCTTTTATCAGGCAGCCTTTCCGCCGCCGTTATCGTGCCGGAGGGGATTGTGGACAGCGTAAATTCCGGGGAAAATATTCCGGCAACGATTATGCTGGCGGACGATTACAGCCGGGTCGAGACGGAAGTGTTCACGGAGTTTGCCAAGGCCGGGGAAAAGCTTCTGACGGTGGCGCAGGCCGGAATTTATGCGGCCGACGCGTTCTGCATTGAGGAGGGAGATTCGGAAAAAATTCCATGGACGGAAGATTACCTGAACAGAAAATACCTTGACTATGCCATGGGAAGAAGCGGATTTTTTAAGGAAGTGGAAGTAAGCGCCTCTTTTGGCGTTGGCATGGCGGATTATTACGGAATCTGCCTTATGCTGGCTTTCCTTTCCTTCGTGGGGCTTTCTTTCGGGAAAAATATGAGGGTGCAAAGCACCGACAGGGAGAAGATGCTTGGCGCAAGGGGCGTGGGAATCGGAACAAGGTATCTTACGGAGGCCGCGGCTTTCGGATGCGTGTTTGCTTTTCTGGGGATGATGGCGGGAGTGCCTGTGTATCTGCTGCTTTCTTTTGACTTATGCGCGGACTGGCTCTGGATGTGGCTGCTGTGGTTTTCTCTGGGAGTCTTTTTGCGGTTTCTGATTCAGGCATTGGGGAATCATGCCGGGGGAGTTGCCCTTGGTTTCGGGATTCTCACGGCGATGATGCTGGCGTCGGGAATCTTTATTCCCGTCCCGTTTCTGCCGGTTTGGGTGGAAAAGGCCGGAAACATTTTTCCCTACAAAAGCTGGATAAGGATTCTGACGGCGGTTTTGCAGGGGCGGTTTGAAGGAAAGCTGGCGGCGGAACTGGCGCTTATGATATTGCTTTTTGCGCTGGCAGGGGTACTTGCCGCCATTATCAGGGACAGTGCAAAAACAGGGCGGATACTGTCAGGGAGCAGACGATACGGGCGCGCGGAGTTTTCGGATAAGGGATTACAAAAAGCGCGAATCTGTGGCGTTCTGTGGAAGCAGTATTTTTTGAAATTCAGGCTGTGGCTCATACTGGGGACTTTTGCCGCGCTGTTTATCGGAATAACCGGCGTTTCCGGAAAAAAAGCCGACGAAAAACAGGCGTACCGCGGTATCGGGGTGGGAATCTGTACTTCCGATGAAAAGGGGAAAGCGCTTCTGGCCGGGCTTTTGGAGGAAGAAGGTATTTTCCGGTTCCTGGGTTATGAGGAAGAGGGGGAAATGCTGCGGGAGATACAAAACGGCAGTCTGGAATGCGGCTTTTTTCTTCCGGAGGGTTTTTATGAAAAGCTTGTGGGAGGAAAGATGAAGC
>CAJTMZ010000114.1:3978-13138 GCA_910577445.1 uncultured Lachnospiraceae bacterium
CCTCCGTCCATAAAATAGCCGAAGAAGCGGTATTTGCGGAGCTGTTCCGTCTCCTTTCTTTGGATGTTTTGTCAGATTATCTGCGGGAAAGCGGGTATGGGGAAAACACGGGCCGGGGAACTGCGGGCTTTGGCAAGCTGCAGGCAAGGCTTTATGAATTAAATGATAAATATGCGAAAGACGGCAGCACCTTTCATTTTGTCTATGAGACGGGAGAGGGCAAGGCATTGGAAAAGCCGGAGAACTTAAATATGGTGCGGGGACTTACGGCGGTTATGATTTTCCTTATGTGCCTTCTGGGATTCGCAAATGTGCTGGAACAGGAGAATGTCTGGCCTGCCATGCCGGGAAAAAGGGGCGCATGGCTAAAGGCCGCCAGCGTTCATATCGCCATAGCGGGAAGCGTCGGCTTTGGGGGCGTTTTTCTGTGGCTTACCGGGAATATGAAAGAGCCGGGAAGAGAGCTGGCCGGCCTTCTGGCATATTTCCTGATTCTTGAAATTTTTATAATGATTTTTGGGCTTTTTGTCAGAAAAAGTTCCGTGCTTTACGGTCTTTTGCCGGTTCTGGTTTTGGGGAGCTGTCTGTTCTGCCCGGTATTTATCAGAATTGAGCGTTATCTGCCTGAAATAAAATGGATAGGCGCAGTGTTTCCTCCCTCTTATTATCTCGGGCTGTTTTGAGAGAATTTTTTGCCGTATAAGGCGGAAATGTGTCTAAATGGTGCGAATAATAAGGTGGAAACTTTTTCCGAAAAATGTTATACTCTAAAGAGCATATACATATTCCGGCGGTTTCTGTTTTATGAGCGGAAATTTCCCGCCGGGGAGTTATGCCTATTTACAATTAGATGACGAGGGGTATTGTATGGCTCCATTAAAAGGCAATATTAAATTAAAGGGAAGGCTGAAGCGGTATGTACAGACTTCTTTATATTTAGGGTTTTTACTGATAGTGGTCAACCTGATGGTTTATCTGCTGAGCGTGGCTGCCGGTCTGGTGGTAACCGCCTTTGCGCTGCTTTATTTCGGGGTGGTGCTTGCGCTGCAGTTTTACAGCAAGCCGGTCATTATCAACGAACTGGTCAGTTTCGCAACGCAGTACGGACAGATACAGAGGGTTCTTCTGCGGGAATTTATGATACCTTACGCAATTTTAGACGACGAGGGTTACATTATATGGACAAACCGCGCCTTTGAAAAAGCGGTTCACAAGGAAAAAGGCTACCGCAAATCCATCACCTCTCTTTTTCCCTCTATAACCAGGGAAAAGCTGCCGGGGGAGTCGGAATTTGCGGAAGTAAACCTTACCTTTGAGGATAATTTTTACAGCGCGAAAATGCGCAAGATTCCCATGCGGGATATGATTGACAGCAGCGACATTGTGGAGGCGGAGGAGTATAAGGGCTATCTGGTTGCCTTTTATCTTTTTGACGAGACGGCTTTAAAGATTGCGCTGCAGGAAGTGGAGGACCAGAGCCTTTCGGTGGGGCTGATTTATCTGGATAACTACGACGAGGCCCTTGAAAGCGTGGAGGAGGTTAGGCGCTCCCTTCTTATTGCATTGATAGACAGAAAAATCAACAAGTATATCGCGGCCCAGGACGGTATCTGCAAAAAAATGGAAAAGGATAAGTATATGGTTGTCCTTCGCAGAAAGGCGGCGGAAGCTCTTCAGGAAGAAAAATTCGATATTCTCGAGGAGGTTAAGACTGTCAATATCGGAAACGAGATGGCGGTGACAATCAGTATCGGCCTTGGAGTGGACGGATATACCTATGCGCAGAACTATGAATTTGCCCGCAACGCCATTGATTTGGCCCTTGGGCGCGGCGGCGACCAGGCGGTGGTGAAAACTCCGAAAAATATCACTTATTTTGGCGGAAAGAGCCAGCAGGTGGAGAAAAATACCCGCGTAAAGGCAAGGGTGAAGGCGCAGGCGCTCCGTGAAATTATTTCCGGCAAGGAGCGGGTGCTGATTATGGGACACAGGATTCCCGACGCGGACAGCTTCGGGGCTGCCGTGGGAATTTACCGTATTGCAAAGACACTGGACAGGGAAGCCCATATTGTGCTCAGCGGCGTAGGCGCTACCATACAGCCGGTGCTGGATTTGTTCAAAAGCCATGACGGCTACAGGGACAGCGTGATTATAGACGGCCAGCAGGCCATGGAGCTTGCCGGAAACAATACCGTCCTTGTGGTGGTGGACGTCAATAAGCCCAGCATCACGGAATGTCCGGAACTGCTGCGGATATGTAAATCCATCGTGGTGCTTGACCATCACAGACAGGGCTCGGAGGCAGTTGAAAACGCAACCCTTTCCTACGTGGAGGCTTATGCATCCTCTACCTGCGAGATGGTATCGGAGATACTGCAGTATATTGGGGAGAGCATCCGCATTACCGCGGAGGAAGCCAACTGTATGTATTCGGGCATGATGATTGATACCAATAATTTTACGGCCAAGACAGGCGTTCGAACCTTTGAGGCGGCGGCTTTCCTGCGCAGGAACGGCGCGGATGTGACAAAGGTGCGCAAGCTTTTTCGGGAAGACGCCATTGAATACAAGACGAAAGCGGACGCTGTCAGTCAGGCGGAGATTTATAAACATGCTTTTGCCATATCTATCTGTAAAAGCGAAAATATACAAAGCCCTACCGTTGTGGGGGCCCAGGCGGCCAACGAACTTCTTAATATCAAGGGCGTGAAAGCCAGCTTTGTTCTGACAGATTATCAGAATCAGGTGTTTATCAGCGCCCGCTCCATAGACGAGGTGAACGTTCAGGTGATTATGGAAAAGATGGGAGGCGGAGGCCATCTTGGCATTGCAGGATGCCAGCTTACCGGAGTTTCCGTTTTTGAGGGAATCGGACTTTTGAAAGGAACTCTGGATAAGATGATAAACGAGGGTGATTTGGCGATAGATTAAACAGAGGAGGATAAAGAATATGAAAATAATTTTATCAAAGGACGTAAAGAGTCTCGGGAAAAAGGGAGACGTGGTGGAGGTCAGCGACGGATACGCAAGGAATTATATTCTGCCCCGGAAACTTGGAATCGAGGCCAGCAATAAGAATATGAACGATTTAAAGCTCCAGAAGGCAAATCAGGAAAAGGTTGCTCAGGAGCAGCTTGCAAGCGCACAGGAGTTTGCCAGAGGCATGGAGGAGGACGAGGTTGTTTTATCCATCAAGGCCGGCGAAGGGGGGAGAACCTTTGGCTCTGTCTCCTCAAAGGAAATTGCCCAGGGCTACAAGGAACAGTGCGGCAAGGAGATTGACAAGAAGAAGATTGTTCTTCCCGAGGCAATCAGAAACTTTGGCGTTTTTGAGGTTGCCGTTAAGCTGCATCCGAAGGTTACAGGAAAGCTGAAAGTGAAAGTGACGGAGATGAAAGGTTAATAATTCAAATGGCAGAAACGGAGGAAACGCTTTTAAAGCGGATATTACCGCACAGCATAGAAGCGGAACAGTCGGTAATCGGAGCCATGATTATGGACGGGGAAGCGATTATGGTAGCTTCCGAAATCATATGCGGCGACGATTTTTATAACAGGCAGTACGGAGTGGTGTTTGACGCCATGACAGAGCTTTCCGACGAGGGAAAACCGGTGGATTTGGTCACGCTTCAGGACAGGCTCCGGGAAAAGGATGTGCCGCCGGAGGTCAGCAGCCTGGAATTTATCGGAAATCTTGTCACAGCAGTTCCCACTTCGGCAAATATCAAATATTACGCCAATATTGTGGCGGAAAAAGCAACGCTGCGAAAGCTGATACGCTTAAACGAGGATATCGCAAATACCTGTTATGTGGGAAAAGAGAGCCTTGAGGCGATTCTGGAGGACACGGAAAAACGGGTTTTTGATTTGGTGCAGAGAAGAAATACGGGAGAGTTTGTTCCCATCAGGCAGATTGTTATGAACGCCATGGACCAGATTGAGCGGGCCTCAAAGAACGACGGTAATGTGACCGGTATTGCAACGGGCTTTATTGATTTGGACTATAAAACCGCCGGTATGCAGCCGGCCGATTTGATACTGATTGCAGCCAGACCCTCCATGGGAAAAACAGCCTTTGTTCTCAATATAGCGGAATATGTGGCCTTTAAGTCAAACGAGACAGTGGCAATATTCAGTCTGGAAATGAGTAAGGAACAGTTGGTAAACCGTCTTTTTGCCATGGAATCACGGGTGGATTCCCAGAAGCTGCGGACGGGCAACCTTTCCGATATGGACTGGGAAAAACTGATTGAAAGCGCAGGCGTTATCGGAAAGTCCAATTTGATTATAGACGACACGCCGGGAATCAATATTCCCACCATGCGCTCGAAGTGCAGAAAATATAAACTGGAGCACAATCTGAAGCTGATTATCATAGATTACCTTCAGCTCATGTCCGGAAGCGGAAGAGGCTCCGATTCCAGACAGCAGGAAATATCCGATATTTCCCGGTCCCTGAAGGCTCTTGCAAGAGAGCTGAAAGTGCCGGTCGTGGCATTATCCCAGCTTTCCCGTGCGGTAGAGCAGCGCCCCGACCACAGGCCCATGCTTTCGGATTTGCGTGAGTCCGGCGCCATCGAGCAGGACGCCGATGTCGTGATGTTCATATACAGGGACGATTACTATAATAAAGATACAGAAAGAAAAGGAATTTCAGAGATTATCATCGCCAAGCAGAGAAACGGTCCAATCGGTACAGTAGAGCTGGCATGGCTGCCGGATTACACGAAATTTGCCAATCTGCAAAAATAAAACTGCATACAAAAATACACATACAAAAGAGGACAAGCTTATTTTTGCTGTCCTCTTTTTGCGCGAGCAATGAGCCGGGCGAAAATGCTTGCATTTTCATCCGGGGAATGCCGCGGCCAGCGAGGCGAAGCCGAGCTGCGTGAGCAAAAGGCCGGGCGAAAATGCTATGCGAGCAAAGGGCGGCATAGGAAAGGAAAATCAATAAGGAAAGGGGTTATGATATGACACAGGCAGAAAAGATTTATATGATTTCAGACGCGGCAAAACAGGTAGAGGTAGAGGCTCACGTACTCCGATACTGGGAGGAGGAGCTTGAGATACCAGCGAAAAGGAACGAAATGGGCCATCGCTATTATACGGAAGAGGACATTGCGAGATTCAGAAGAGTAAAGGAACTGAAGGAACAGGGATTACAGCTCAAGGCAATCCGCCATGTGCTGAAAAACGGAAATTTACAGGCGCCCGTATTTTTGTATGAAAAGATAACAAGCGGGGAGAAAGGAGCAGCAGACATGCAGGGAATACCGGAAATGCAGGGGACAACGCCCCAGGGAGAATTGGACATGGGAAAACGCCATGTGGTAATGGTGAAAAAAGGGGAATTTCTTCCAATGGAGGGAAAGACGGCGGCCGTGTCAGAGGAGAGCAGGGAGCAGAAAAGCTTCCGTTTGCAGCAGCTTTTAAAGGACATGATTGTGGACGCGGTACAGTGTAATAATCAGGAAATTTGTCAGGAAATCAAGGAAAGCCTGCTCAAAGAACTTGACTATCAATTCAGGCTTTTAGAGGAGCGCGAGGACCTTCGCGAGGAAGAGCGGGCGAACCGTCAGGAGGAGCATTACCGCCAGATTGACGAATTGCTTCGTTCCTATAATCAAAAGGGAAGAAGAGGAAAGAAGCTGCGCAAAGAGCAGATGCGTAAGGGAGCGGAAGCCGGTTCCGTAAAGGCGGCGGACGCAGACAATGAGAAAGAGAAGGCGCGCGGGACGTCAAAAGGGTTTCTGAGAAAAAAATAAAAAACATAAGGGCTGCTGCATCAGGAATTTTTCCGACGCGGCAGCCCGTCATGGTTTGGTTAAGTATAAGATACTCGCAGGGTATCCGTTATTTTTATTCCTCGGAAATAGCGCCAACAGGGCATCCGCCAGCGCAGGAACCACAACTGATGCAGGTATTTGCATCGATTTCAAATTTGCCGTCTCCTTCGGAAATAGCGCCAACAGGGCACTGTCCGGCACAGGCACCGCAGGAAATGCAGGCGTCACTGATTACATATGCCATGATAATATCCTCCTTAAATTATGTTCAAATTTGATTGATAGGTGCTATCAATTATCTTCTATCATTCTAATATAAATCTATAGGGAATACAAGCAAAATATCTGTAAAATTACAGGAAATCCAAGGGAAATTCCAGGAGATAATCCCTGGAAATTTCCTGAAAAATCAGTTCATGGATTTCTCTTCCCTGCGTCTGCGGATACCGTTTAAGATAGCTTCTTTTTTCTCCGGTATTTTATTTTTTTCCATTGGAGGAACGCCGTTTAACTTATAGGGAATACCGAGCTTTTCATATTTGGTTTCGCCCATTGTGTGATAGGGCAGCACGTCCAGCGCTTTTAAATTGGAAAACTGTCCGATAAAGTAGCCCAGTTTGTACAGATATTCCTCATCGTCCGTAATACCCGGCACTACCACATGGCGAATCCACATATCTACGTGCCGGTCGTTCAAATAAGAAGCAAAGGCAAGAATGCCGTCGTTGGGCTGCGCCGTCAGTTCCTTATGCTTATCAGGGTCAATGTGCTTGATATCCAGCATTACCAAATCGGTAAGTTTCATAAGCCTGTCAAGTTTTTCGATAAAAGGTTTATTATCCGGCTTGAAAGCAATGCCCGAGGAGTCAATGCAGGTGTGCACGCCATGTTCCTTTGCGATGGTGAAAAGGTCAATGAGAAAATCCACCTGCATCAAAGGCTCGCCGCCGGTGACGGTTATGCCTCCGTTTTTATAAAAATCTTTATTTCTCTGATATTGTTCAAAAATTTCTTCAGGTTCCATCATAGTCCCGCCGGTCATTGCCCAGGTATCGGGGTTATGGCAGTAGGCGCAGCGCATGGGACATCCCTGTACAAAGACGACAAAACGTGTTCCAGGTCCGTCTACGGTTCCGAAACTTTCTAACGAGTGAATTCTGCCTTGCATAGTAAAATCTCCTTTCTTTCTTTATATAGTATATCAAATGGCGGTTGAAAATCCAATATGATAAAAAGGAAATTGCAGGTGTTTTTAAAACTGCCTTTAAAATTGTTATTGCTGCTTGGAAACAGCGTACAGAAAAAGGCATATCAGGGAGCTTTTTTAAAAATAAAACGAAAAATATAAAATAATTAATGATAAACATTAAAAATATATTGACAAACATATAATTTGAGGATACGATATGAATAGAAAAAGGATTTATGGGGCACGCCCATATAAGAAATATTAAAAGGAGGGAAAAGAAAGATGAGTGAGAGCAGCAGTAAGATTGAGAGAATTAAGAAAAGCAGTAAGGCGGCGTATATTGTAACAAATATTTTCAAGGTGTTTCTGATTGTATGCGCAGTACTTGCCATACTGGGAGGCGTTTTAGTTATAGGACTGGGAGGTATTTTGAATCGGGGCATTGGAAACGCGCTTGCAGACGGAGAGCTAAAGGAGAGGGATATATTGGCTTTTGAGGAACTGGGCGAAAGGGAGCTGGGACAAAAGCTGATAAAGGAGGGAAACTACGCGCTGGCAATAGGGATTTACGCGATTATATTCGGGATTACCATTATCCTGCTGGCTCTCGTGCTTCATTTTGTGAGCAGAATTTTTAAAGATTTTATGGAAAGCTACTCGCCCTTTCAACCTGATATCCTGAAAAATCTTAAAATTGCGCTGGTGCTGATTGTCATTTATGTGGCGCAGTCCGATATTGGAATTGCACTGGTCATTGGAATGGCTGCCTGGTGCGTGACCAATATTTTTGAATACGGATGCGAGCTGCAAAGACAGTCGGATGAGACTCTTTAAAAAGGGGAGGACAGACAAATGGCCATAATTTTAAGGCTGAACCGCGTAATGGCGGACAGGAAGATATCACTTAATGAACTGGCGCAAAAGGTAGGGATTGCCAATGTAAATCTCTCAAATATTAAAACGGGAAAAGTAAGCGCAATCCGATTTTCCACACTAAATGCAATTTGCGATGTGCTGGACTGCCAGCCGGGAGATATATTGGAGTTTAGCCGGGAATAAAAGGTGAGTTACTGCTCGTATCCATGGGCTCTGGCCCAGGCAAGAAGCTTTTCATTTTCGGAAGTCAGATTTTTGATGGCATCGTTCTGGTCCTTGATAGTTGCAACATGGCTTTCGATGGCAGCGCTCATGTCTTCAATAGCAGCCCTTTGGATTTCGAGCGTTTTTTCGCTGCGCTCAAGAGCCTTTTCACTGCGTTCGAGGGCCTCCAGCTTCATCTGGATACCTCGCTGTCTGCGATAATAGTCTTCCCGGGCTTCGCATTCATAACGGATTTTTTCTTCCTGGGTAAGCTGATAAACGGTAGAGGCGGCTTCGTTGATATATTCGTTATTTTGAGCAAGCATTTTGATTTCCTCCCATGTGGCGGCCTTGAAAAGCATGGCCCAGTAGTCGGTCTGGTATAATTTATCTTTTTCGTCTGCTAAATCTATACGAGTTAAGTCTAACACGGAAAGACGCAGTTTGTCACTATATAAAGTGTATTTTTTTACATTAAGTAATTGATAAGTGGCATAAAATTCCGGGGCTTCGGGAAATAATGTAAAATCCAAAAGTCCGATTTGAATGACCGGTCTGGCGCTTCCGTAGAATTCGCCTGATTTTAACTGGTCGAAATTTCTGCATAAGTAGCTTAAGGAGCGTTCTCTCCAGTTATATTCATTGATAACCTGCATTTCCAGATTGATATAGGTCTGCCCGTTGAGAGATATTTTTATATCCAAAAGGAAAGCTTTATCGTCAGGAGCACGCCCGAGTTCAACAGGATTGGTGATAACGACGGAGTCAATATCAGAAGGGGCCAGATGAAGGAGAGAGCAGATAAGACCTTTGAGAACATAATTGTTCTCCTGAAGAAGCGCCCGGAAAAGGTAATCATTTGTCATGGGAATCTTTACGGGGCCCATGGCTTTTTTCCATGGAATAAGGCCGGAGGAAGACGGGGGTACATTGATGTGATTTTTCATAGATATGTCCTTTCATTTGTAAGAAAATATTAGGTGCTGTTGTTGGAAAATATAGTCGGAATATAAATAGAAATTACAAACGGGATAAAATGAACTTGAAAATATATAAAAGAGTTTAAAGAAGTTATATATATGGAAATTTTATAAACGGAAAT
>CAJTMZ010000115.1:0-292 GCA_910577445.1 uncultured Lachnospiraceae bacterium
AGCCTCTTTGGCAGTATTCATTTCACCGAAATCTGAAAATTGATTTCCGTGTTAAGTGCTCTGCAATGGTTGTAAATGCGGATATTTTATGATAAGATAAAAACAGCCCGAAGTGGGAAATCTGCTTTGCTTTACAGGAGCGGAAGGTATGAGCGACAAGTCGGAACAAAAGAAAAAACTGATTATAGAAACCGCAAGAAAAGTTTTCATGGAAAAGGGGTACAAGTCAGTTACCATGAAGGATATCGTTGAGGCCTGCGAAATCAGCCGCGGAGGCCTCTATTTGTATTCC
>CAJTMZ010000115.1:302-11735 GCA_910577445.1 uncultured Lachnospiraceae bacterium
GAGAAATTTTTGAGGAGGTTTTAAAGTCCGAGCAGGAGGACGCGGACGATTTGTTTGCGGGGAATATTCCAAAGGAGGCTTCTCCTTCGGACATACTGGCTCTTTTGTTAAAGGAGCAGAAGAAGGAAATCCTTAACAGGAACGCGTCATTGAACAAGGCAATTTATGAGTATTTTTTTGACAGCAGGGAGCCTTTTAAGGATAACATGCTGAAAAAACAGTTTGACGCGGCGGTGCATGTGATTGAAAAGCTGATTACGGCCGGTGCGGAAAGCGGAGAATTTTATTGCGAAGACCCAAGAGGCGCTGCCAGACATATCATGTATGTCTTAGAGGGCCTTAAAATTGCCTCCCAGACAAGGGGAATTTCGGAGGCGGCGATAGACAGAGAAATCCTGTATGCAATGCAGGGACTTATAGTGGACGAATAAGGAGGATGAGAAATTTCACCATGGGAAACGTAAAACGCGTTTATGTAGAAAAGAAAGCGCCCTTTGCGGTAAAGGCAAAGGAGCTGAAAGAGGAAATCAGCAGTTACCTGGGAATCACAACCGTCAGGGATGTCCGTGTTTTTATCCGTTATGATGTAGAAAATCTTTCGGAGGAAATTTTTGAGCGGGCCTTAAACGGCGTGTTTTCGGAGCCGCCGGTGGATATTCTTTACAGGGAGCGGATTGACATCCCTTCTGACGGAGAGGCGTTCGGGGTAGAGTTTCTTCCGGGACAGTTTGACCAGCGCGCGGACTCGGCCGTGCAGTGTGTGAAATTTTTAAAAGAAGACGAGGAGCCGGTGATAAAAACGGCGGTGGTCTATCTGATTATCGGGGACTTTTCCCATGATGAATTTGAAAGAATCAAATCCTACTGTATCAATCCGGTGGATTCAAGGGAGACCGGTATGGACAAGCCGGACACACTCATAACGAATTATGAGGAACCGGCTGACGTGGCGGTATTAGACGGCTTTAGGGAAATGCCGGAGGAAGAACTTCATAAATTATACGAAAGCCTTGGGCTGGCAATGACCTTTAAGGACTTTCTTCATATTCAGAATTACTATAAGTCGGAGGAGCGCCGCGAACCTGCCATGACGGAAATCCGCGTGCTTGACACTTACTGGTCCGACCATTGCCGTCACACTACCTTTTCCACAGAGCTTAAAAACATCGAATTTAAGGAGGGCTATTACAGAACGCCCTTAGAGACCACTTACCAGAGTTATTTGGATACCAGGAATGAAATATTTAAGGGCCGGAGCGATAAATTTGTATGTCTGATGGATTTGGCGCTGATGGCCATGCGCAAACTGAAAAAAGACGGAAAGCTTCAGGATATGGAGGAATCCGATGAAATCAACGCCTGTTCCGTGGTGGTTCCGGTGGAGATGGACTACGGCAGCGGGCCTGTAACGGAGGAGTGGCTGGTATTTTTCAAAAACGAAACCCACAATCACCCTACGGAAATCGAGCCTTTCGGCGGGGCGGCCACCTGCCTTGGCGGCGCTATCAGGGACCCGTTATCGGGCCGTGGCTACGTATATCAGGCTATGCGCGTTACCGGCGCAGCGGACCCCACGGTTCCCGTTTCGGAAACCCTTAAGGGCAAGCTGTCCCAGAAAAAACTGGTGAGAGGCGCGGCCGGCGGCTATTCCTCTTACGGAAATCAGGTGGGGCTTGCGACCGGCTATGTAAAAGAAATCTATCATCCCGACTATGTTGCCAAGCGCATGGAAATCGGAGCCGTTATGGGCGCGGCGCCCAGAAAAAATGTTATCAGGGAAAATTCCGACCCGGACGACGTGATTATCCTGCTTGGCGGAAGAACGGGACGGGACGGCTGCGGCGGCGCGACCGGCTCATCCAAGGTACATACGGAAAGCTCCATCGAGACCTGCGGGGCGGAGGTACAGAAGGGAAACGCGCCCACCGAGCGAAAAATCCAGAGACTTTTCCGCAGGAGAGAAGTGTGCAGGCTGATTAAAAAGTGCAACGACTTCGGCGCAGGCGGCGTGTCCGTGGCAATCGGCGAGCTTGCCGACGGACTGGTGGTAGACCTTGACAGGGTGCCGAAGAAGTATGCGGGACTGGACGGCACGGAACTTGCCATCTCCGAATCCCAGGAGAGAATGGCAGTGGTGGTAGGCCCTAAAAGCGTTGACGCATTCCTTGGCTATGCGGCGGAGGAAAATCTTGAGGCGGTTCCCGTCGCGGTGGTCACAAAAGAGCCCAGGCTGGTGCTGAGATGGCGCGGGAAGGAAATTGTCAATATTTCCAGAAAGTTCCTTGACACCAACGGCGCGCATCAGGAAACCGACGTGCTGGTTGACATTCCCGACAGGGAAAATAATTATCTGAAAAAAATATCGGTTCCGGAAGTTCAGAAAGCGCTGGACGATAACAACATAAAGGAAGCGTGGTTAAAGAGCCTGAACGATTTAAATTCCTGTTCCCAGAAGGGATTGGTGGAAATGTTTGATTCCACTATCGGAGCGGGAAGCGTGCTGATGCCCTACGGCGGCAAATATCAGCTCACGGAAACCCAGACGATGGCGGCGAAGCTCCCCGTCCTTGAAGGTAAGACGGATACGGTAACCATGATGAGCTACGGATTCGACCCTTATCTGTCCTCCTGGAGCCCTTATCACGGGGCGGTTTATGCCGTTACCGAATCCATGGCGAAGATTGTGGCTTCCGGCGGAGCGTTTGACAAAATCCGCTTTACTTTCCAGGAGTATTTCAGACGCATGACATCGGAGCCGGGAAGATGGAGCCAGCCTTTTGCGGCGCTTTTAGGCGCCTATGACGCGCAGATTGGCTACGGTTTGCCTTCCATCGGCGGCAAGGACAGTATGTCGGGCACCTTTAACGAAATCGATGTGCCGCCCACGCTGGTATCCTTTGCGGTGGATGTGGCAAAAATTCAGGACATTGTGACGCCGGAGCTGAAAGAAGCGGGCGATACGCTGATACAGTTCTGGTTTGATAAGGACGAATATGATATTCCGGTTTACGACCATGTGATGCAGACCTATGGCTTTATCACAAAGCTGATGCGGACAGGCAAGGTGAAGGCCGCCTACGCGCTGGATGGCGCCGGCCTTGTGACGGGCGTGTCAAAGATGGCCTTTGGGAATAAGCTGGGCGTTGCCTTTGACGAGGGCCTGCGGCCTTTAGATTTATTTGAAAACTGTCTGGGCGATATTGTGCTGGAAATGAAAGGCATAGACGCCGCCCTTTTACTGGAAAAGGAATACAACGAAACGGAGGATTTGAACTTCCGCGTAATCGGCAGGGTTAAGGAAGAACCCTCCTTTACCTGGCAGAAATGCGTCGTTACCATGGATGAGGCGCTTGACGCGTGGAAGTCCAAACTGGAGAAAGTGTTCCCCACAAAGGCATATGAAGGTGCAAAACCTGTGAAATCCGGGATATACAGGACAGATAAGGTTTATGTCTGCAAACATAAGGTGGCGAAGCCTACCGTTTTCATACCGGTATTTCCGGGGACAAACTGTGAATATGACAGTGAACAGGCATTTAAGCGGGCCGGGGCGGATGTGATAACACGTGTATTTAAAAATCAGTCCGCGGAAGATATACGGGAATCCGTGGAGGTTTTCGGAAAGGAAATCGACAAGGCGCAGATTATCATGTTCCCCGGAGGGTTTTCCGCTGGCGACGAGCCGGACGGCAGCGCCAAGTTCTTTGCGGCCGCTTTCCAGAACCAGCACATCAGGGAGGCGGTAATGAGGCTTCTTAGTGAAAGAGACGGACTGGCGCTGGGAATTTGCAACGGTTTTCAGGCGCTGCTTAAAATGGGGCTGATTGCCTACGGCGATATCGCGGGGCAGAAGGAGGATACGCCTACTCTGACTTCCAATACCATTAACCGCCATATATCCAGAATGGTTTACACAAAAGTGGTTTCCAATAAATCCCCATGGCTTATGGGCGCGGAGCCGGGAAGAACCTACGCAACCCCGGTTTCCCACGGAGAGGGAAGATTTGTGGCCTCTGACAAATGGCTTGAACAGCTCTTTGCAAACGGCCAGGTGGCAACCCAGTATGCCGACAGGGACGGAAATGTTACCATGGACGAGGAGTGGAATGTAAACGGTTCCTATGCGGCGATTGAAGGAATCACTTCCCCTGACGGAAGGGTTTTCGGAAAGATGGCCCATGCGGAACGGCGCGGAGAGGGAGTTGCCGTGAATATCTACGGAGAACAGGATTTGAAGATTTTCGAATCGGGTGTGGAATATTTCAGATAAGGATTTATAAAAAAGGGCTGTCTGCTTTGACAGCCCTTTAATAAATGAGGTCAGTACTGGGGAAGAGACACGGAAAAGGTGGTCCGCTCGTCCTCGCTGGTGGCATTGATGGCTCCGCCGTGGAGGGTGACAATCTCCTTTGCGATGGCAAGTCCCAAACCGGCTCCGCCGGTGTTGGTGCTTCTGGCTTCGTCAAGACGGAAGAATTTTTCAAAAATAGAATTTAGCTTTTCGGCAGGGATGGTTTTTCCCTGATTGATAAAGCAGATGAAAATATCCTTCTCCCGCTTTCCGGCATAGACCTTAATCGGCGTATTGGGATAGCTGTAGGAGATGGCGTTTTTCAGAATATTGTTGAACACCCTCGCTAACTTCATGGAATCCCCGTAAACGGTCAAATCGTCTTCGGTCTGAAGCTCTACCGTGTTGCCGTGACTGGATAAAAGGGGATAAAACTCGTCCGTGAGCTGCATCAGCATAAAGGACAAATCAATGGTTTCCTTTTCCAGGGCAATCTGCTGCAGGTTATATCTGGTTATCTCAAAAAACTCATTAATCAGCTTCTCCAGACGCAGCGCTTTTTCCAGCGTAATGTGTATATATTTTGTCCGCAGTTCCTTCGGCATGTCGGAGGCTTCTTCCAGCAAATCCAGATAGCCAATCACCGAAGTAAGCGGCGTTTTCAAATCGTGGGCAAGATAGGTAATCAAATCGTTTTTGCGGTCAACCTCGTCTTTTGTGGCCTGCGCGTGGCGCTGGACGGAGGACTTGATTTGCACAATCTGCGTGGCGACCTCCGCGTAGGCGGGAGGGAACACGTCGTTGGAGTCAAGGTCGTGGTGCATATAGGTATGCAGCATGTGGGCTGTGGCGGAAATGGATTTTTTAACCTGCCGCCGTGCGTAAAGGTGCGCAATCAGAAGGAAAGTGAATAAAAAGGCAAACGCCAAAATAATCAGAAGTATAACCAGAAATTCAGCCTTCAATTTTGTAGCCACACCCCCAGACTGTTTTAATATATTTGGGGTCTTCAAAGGAGTCGTTCATTTTTTCCCGCAGATGCCTGATATGCACTGTGATGGTGTTGTTGCTCTTGCTGAAATATTCCTCGCCCCAGACAGAGTGGAAAAGTTCTTCGGCGCTGATTACTTTGCCTTTCTTCTGGCACAGGACGTAAAGGATGGTAAATTCCGTAGGCGTCAGAGAAAGGGGCTTTTCGTCTAATGTGCACTCGTGTGTAAGACTGTTGAGCATGAGCCCGCCGTGGGTGATAATCTGGGAATCCTCAAGAGGCGTAATCTGATTATATTTTTTGTATCGCCGCAGTTGTGCTTTTACCCTTGCAATCAGTTCAAGGGGGCGGAAAGGTTTTGTGATATAATCGTCGGCTCCCAGCGTAAGTCCGGTAATTTTGTCAACCTCCGCTTCACGGGCGGTCAGCATGATAATGGGATAGTTGTGATGCTCGCGGATTTTCTGGCAAAGGGCAAAGCCGTCCATCTTCGGCATCATTACATCTAAAATCGCCAGGTCCAGTTCTTCGTTTTCTGCCTTTTCCCAGGCCTTTTCGGAATCATAAAAGGGATAGACAGTATAATTTTCGTTTTGCAGATAAAGTGTGATTAAGTCAGTAATTTCTTTTTCATCGTCCACAACCAGTATCTTCTCACTCATAAGTACTTCTCCTTCCGTATATTTCTTCCAATAAATCATTATAACAGAAAGTAAAGGGATTTCCATCTATTTTTTTATGTGGTATACTCTCTTTACGTTTATACAGTCTGCGGCATTGAAACCGGCCGGGAAAGCATTGAGGGAAAGATTGAAAAATAAGAATTTCAATCCGGAGATTTGGCTGCCCGCGAAGTCTTTGGGCTTTGAGCTTTGGAAAGGAGAATGGTTATAAACATGGAAGAAAAAACAGTGATTCGTTTTATCGGGGAATTATGCAGTCATGCCGGGGAGAGCGGGGAGTTTGCGGAGAATTTCTGGCAAAGGCTGAAAAACGACAGGGAGATATACGAGGAATTTGTCTATTATATGGCGCACGGCAACTTTGCGTGTAAGGCAAAGGTGGAAGGATACACGGCGGTGGACGTCATGGTGTGGCAGATGGACCATTTCAAGGCAAGGCTTGATGCGGATAACAGCAATATGAGGCAGAACGGGGACAGGATGATTCTTCTTGCCTTTGATACACTGCTTTGTATGCGCACGGAGCCAGATAAATATATTTACAGAATGCAGAGCGAGACAGGGACGGATTATCCGGGCAAGTACTGATTTTAAAAATGCAGCCTCCTGCGCACCGCGTCCCGCAGACGCCTTCTTGACAGAGTCGTCAGAAGAACCATCACAATAACGCCGCATACCGTGAGAACCACGGCGGACCACACAAGGCGCAAAGGAGCGCCCAGATAATGGCGGATTAGCAGCTCGATACCGACGCATAAAAGACCGGTCTCAAAGAAAAAGTAAAGAGCCGTGGTGAGAGAGGAAACGGGAAAAGAGCGCAGAAGAAGCGCAAAAATTTCCACTAAAATGGTGACAAGCGTCACAATAGGAAGCGCCAGACGTAAGAACCATTCGTCCCCTTTCGTGTTGAAGGTCATCATATACAGGTAAAATCCCACGGCGATACCGTCAAACAAAAGGGAAATATAAATAGGGAGCCTCGTATACACCACTGCGGGAATCGCAAACACAAAGATAATCAGGCAGGCGCCTATGATGAAAAGGGACCAGAGGCTTCCGGAAAAAACAAAAATATTTAAAGCAAGACAGCTTAAGGACGTGGCAATTAACACAATGCAAAGCAGAATAGTTAAATCCGTCCGTTTAACCACGTCCACCTGCCCCTTTTTCTGAGGATAGGGGGAGGTCTGCTTTAAATTGTAGAGTTCTTTTGGATTAATAACGGGTGTATTGCATAGAGGACATTCCGTCAGGGAAGATTCTAGTTCCACACCGCAGTTTACACAATATGACATAATGGATTCCTTTCTGCTTAAGGGGTATCAGTCTGGTTTTTCTGTCCCAGTGTTTCCCGGTTGCTTTCAATGGTTACATGGATGCCGTCCTTCACCAGCTTGCGGAAAAAATATCTTTCCACGTCGGTTTCCATGATACCGCTGGCAAAGTTGACGGTGAGAATATCTTCAAAACTGATGATGGCGCAGTTGGTACGGGAGGAAAATGGCTGCCCCATATAGATGTCAAATCGGTGGATAAAGGGCTTCATATCATCGGGAACTTTGACGGAGCCCATGTTTGTGAGTCCGGCGGAGGAATTTTTATCCTGAACCCGGGTGTAAAACTGCCGTACAACAAAGTCTTTGATAAAGAGAGGAACAATACGGATAAAAGGATTGCGCTGAGTGCTGGCATTGGTGGTAATGTCTCCTCTTAAAAATTTCTCGTTGATATAATAACGCATGTAATTATGAACCTGCACCACAATTTCCTCAAAGGTGTATTCCCCAAGCCTTGAATCAATGGCGGGATATACCATGGTGATGAAATTGCGCAGCGTCTTTGAAGGAAAAAAGCGCCGCAGGTTGACCGGCATGGCAATTTTTACGGGAGTGGTTTTCAGGTGCCACTCCGAAGCCTGCTTTTGCAAAAGGGCGTACAAAAGCACTGCGTTTAAATATTCGGTGATGGTGGCATTGTATTTCTTGGCAACCTCCATTACCTGTTTTACGGACATAATCCCGTCAATCACATTGAAAGTGTAAAAGGGCTCCTTGGTGCCCCGCACCCGGTAGGTCTTTTCTCCGGGCCGGGCCGGACATACTCTGGCGTTGGCGTAGCGCATATAAGCGTCCTCAAGCTCCTCCGGGTCCGGCGTTTCATTGATATCCTTGACAAAATATCCGTTGGAGACAGAATGGCCCAGGAGCCGTAAATAAACGGCGGTAATTGTCTGGAGCACATACATGCCTCCGGTGCCGTCGCCCAGACAGTGATGGGCCTCCAGGGAAATCCGGCAGTCGTAATAGTAAATCCGAAGCAGATAACGGTTCCCGGCCTTAAAGGGCATGGGCATACAGAAATTGCGGATATCCTTCTCCACAAAAGGGCCGGGCCGGTTGTTAGGTTCCAGATAACGCCAGAACAGACCCTTGTGGATGGCGGTTTTGTAGGTGGGAAACCGCACCAGAGCGGCGTCCACCGCCTGCTGGAGAATATCCGGTTTTACAGGCTCTTTCAAAACCACGGACAGGCGGTAAACGGAAGAAAAATCCCGACGCTGCAGGGTCGGATATACGATAGCCGACAAGTCCAGTTTATACCATACCTTATGGTTTTGAGGTTTATTATTAAATTGTGATTTAACTTTATTGTTCTTTCCCAATCAAAAATCCTGCCCTGCTGTTAATAATAAAGACTATGCTTGCGCATCAGCGCAATTCATTACCTGTCGTAAGGAGGGACCCATCTTTGATGGGAGGATACCTTGCGACCTGCTTGCGCATCAGCGCAATTCATTATACCACAAAACGGAAGAAATATGTTAAAATGTAAGCAAATATTGGAGGAATGACATGAATGCTATAAAAACAATCACAAGGAAACCTTCCCCGGAAACCCTCAATCAGAATATGATGAGTCTGATTCGGAAAGTTCACGGAATGATAGACAAGCCGGATATTGAAAAACACCGTCAGTCCCAGGACCATGTGGGAGCGCTTTTGGGAAATGTGAAAGACGTTCTGATACGGAGCGTGGAAATAGAAGACATGACGGCGGAGTGGGTGAGCGTGAACCGGGCTCACATGAAAAAATATGTGATTTTATACTGCCACGGCGGCGGCTACTCCACGGGAAGCAGAATCTATGCCAGAACGCTGACCACCAAGCTGGCCCTAAGCACTTCCATGGATGTCCTTTGCTTTGACTACCGTCTGGCGCCCGAGCATCCTTATCCGGCGGCGATGGAGGACGCGATGAAAGCGTGGAATTATCTCATGCTTTTAGGGTATGGAGCAAGAGACGTGGTGGTGGCCGGGGATTCTGCGGGAGGAAACATGGCGCTGTCGCTGGTGCTGAGACTGAAAGAGCAAAAGCGCCTTCTTCCCAGAGGGCTGGTTTTAATGTCCCCCTGGACAGACCTTACCTCCCAGGGAATCACGCACAGGACAAAGGCCGGACTGGACCCGGTATTGGACGCGCCGTATCTTGAGAGGATGATAACAAATTACGTGAAAGGGCAAAGCGGGGCGGAGCCTTTTCCCGAAGGGGAAGGGGCGAAGGAAACCGGCGGCGGTGAGAACCCGGGCGACGGGGAAAGACGGGAGAATGCGCCGGCTGCTTTCAGTGCCGTGGAACCGGCCCCTGGGGCAGAGTCCGTTAGCGAGGGGAAAGCAAAGGGCCTTTCGACCCAGGAAGCTGCATTGCAGGCCGTGGAGACGTACAGTGCCATAGGTATGCCAAAGGCCATAGACATAAAGGACCCCATGATTTCGCCTATTTACGGGAGTTTTGCCGGATTTCCGCCCACTTATATACAGGTAGGGGAAAACGAGGTGCTGCTTTCGGATTCCACCATGCTTCATAAAAAGATGATTAAGGAAAACGTGTCCGTGAAGATAGATATCTTTAAGGGAATGTGGCATGTTTTTCAGATGTCGCCCTTAAAAACGGCTTATGAAGCCATGGAAAAAAACGCGGAATTTATTTACGAAATCTGCCGGTAGGAAACCCGGATTGACTTCCGGATAATTATAAGGAAAAATGAAAAAAGGAAAAGGATTTTCCCGTTTTACGCAGAATAAATATATATAAGAAGTTTTATGTACCGCAAGCGGGAGTCGTGAATGAACATACGAGAAAATCTGGAACAGTTTGAACTTGAATATTTAAGTCCTTACGCTTCCTACAGCAGAAATTCCAAAGGCCGGGTCAGAGCGGAGGAACAGTGCGACATTCGGCCGGTTTACCAGAGAGACAGGGACAGAATCCTGCATTCCAAATCTTTCAGACGGCTGAAAGACAAAACCCAGGTGTTTATGTCGCCGGAGGGGGACCATTACAGAACCAGGCTTACCCATACGCTGGAGGTTTCCCAGAATGCAAGGACCATTGCAAAGGCGCTTCGGATGAATGAGGACTTGGTGGAGGCCATTGCCCTCGGCCATGACCTTGGCCACACGCCTTTCGGCCATGCGGGGGAGAGGGCTTTAAACGAAGTATGCCCTTACGGATTCTGCCACAGCGAGCAGAGCGTGCGTACGGTGGATTTACTGGAAAAGAAAGGCGCGGGCCTTAATCTTACCATAGAAGTGCGGGACGGCATAAGGAATCACCAGACTAAAGGCAATCCCTTTACGCTGGAAGGGAAAATTGTCCGTTTTTCTGACAAAATCGCCTATATTCATCACGATATGGACGATGCTTTGCGAGCGGGAATTTTAAGGGAATCGGACGTTCCGGCCGAAATCGGGGAGGTAATCGGTTACACCACGGGAGAGCGGCTGGACCATTTCATTCACGATTTGATTACAACCAGCTATGAGAAAAACGATATACAGATGTCGGAGCCGGTGGCCGGGGCAATGGCGCGGCTGCGCCGTTTTATGTTTGAGAGGGTTTACGAGAACCGGGAGGCAAAAAGCGAGGAAAAAAAGGCGGAGGTGCTGGTGCAGACCCTTTACGATTATTACCGCAGGCACCTGGAGCTTTTACCGGGGGATTTCATACGGCTGGTGGAACGGGGAGAAGCGCGGGAGAGAGTCGTGTGCGATTATATAGGCGCCATGACGGACCGTTTCGCCGTCGCCAGATACGAGGACATTTATATTCCCAGATACTGGTGTGGAAAGGAATAGGCAAAATGTTTTATCCTGAAGAACTGGTGGAAGAAGTAAGGACAAAAAATGATATTGTGGACGTCATTTCAGGATATGTAAAGATGCAGAGGCGGGGAAGCAGCTATCTGGGGCTGTGTCCTTTTCATAATGAAAAAACGCCTTCTTTTTCGGTTTCCCAGAGCAAGCAGATTTACCATTGTTTCGGCTGCGGAGCCGGCGGAAACGTCTTTACTTTTCTTATGGAATATGAAAATTATTCCTTTCCGGAGGCCATGAAGCAGCTTGCGGAGCGGGCCGGCGTAAAGCTCCCGGAGGCGGAATATGACGAGGAAGCAAAAAAAAGGGAAAATA
>CAJTMZ010000115.1:11749-12809 GCA_910577445.1 uncultured Lachnospiraceae bacterium
GAGGTTTCTGGAAGTAAACAAGGAGGCGGCAAAATATTTCTATTATCAGCTCCGCGGCGAAAGGGGCCGGGCGGGCTACCGCTACCTTCGGGAAAGGGAACTGACGGACGAAACCATTCACAGATTCGGGCTGGGATTTGCCAACATGACCAGCGATGATTTGACGAAATATTTAAAGAATAAGGGATATCCGGACAAGCTTCTGTGCGAGGCGGGACTGGCCGGATTTGATGAAAAATACGGAACCCGGGATAAATTCTGGAACCGGGTTATGTTTCCCATTCAGGATACCAATCACCGGGTAATCGGTTTCGGGGGCCGGGTGATGGGAGAGGGGAAGCCCAAATACTTAAATTCCCAGGAAACCATGATTTTTGACAAGAGCCGTAACCTCTACGGACTGAATTTTGCCAAAAGTTCACGGGCGGGTAATCTCATTTTATGCGAGGGATATATGGATGTGATTGCCATGCACCAGGCCGGTTTTACCCAGGCGGTGGCCTCACTTGGAACCTCCTTTACGGAGGGGCAGGCTATGCTCCTGCGGCGCTACGCGGGAGAGGTGATTCTGGCTTATGACAGCGACGAGGCGGGCGTCAAGGCGGCGCTTCGGGCAATCGGTATCCTTAAGGAAGCGGGACTTACGGGACGGGTTTTAAACCTTGCGCCCTATAAGGACCCGGATGAATTTATGAAGAATCTGGGGCAGGAGGCTTTTAAGGAGAGGATTAAGCAGGCGGAGAACAGCTTTTTCTTTGAACTGCGTATCATGCAGAGGGATTACGACCTTGGGGACCCGGAGTCCAAGACCAGATTCCACCGGGAAATTGCGAGAAAGCTCTGCGGATTTTCCGAGGAAGTGGAGCGCGAGAATTACATAGAGGCGGTGGCCGAAAAATACCATATAGGATTTGAAAATCTGCGGAAGCTGGTTTTTGCCTGCGCCGCCAGAAACGGGATGGCAGTCCCGGCAGTACGGCCAAAGTCCGGGATACAGAAAAAAACGGACGCAAAGGACAACAAAAAGAAACCGCAAAGGCTCCTGCTCACATGGCTGGTC
>CAJTMZ010000116.1 GCA_910577445.1 uncultured Lachnospiraceae bacterium
CGTCCGCCGCGCTCTCTATCGTACGACAGCTTGTGGTTCCCACACAGATTACCCTGCGGCCGCTTTTTTTTGTTTCATTGATTATTTCCGCAGCCTCCTCTGTAATCTGGTAATATTCGGAATGCATATGGTGCTCTGAAATCTTCTCCGCTTTCACCGGGCGAAAGGTGCCAAGTCCCACATGAAGCGTCACATAGGCCAGCTTTATCCCTTTTTCTTCTATTTCCTTCAGAAGCTCCTGCGTAAAATGAAGCCCGGCCGTAGGCGCGGCAGCCGAACCGTCATACCTGGCATATACGGTCTGGTAACGGTTCTTGTCTTTCAGCTTATGCGTAATGTAGGGCGGAAGAGGCATCTCTCCCAGACTGTCCAGAACTTCCTCAAAGATTCCCTCATAGAAAAATCTGACCAGACGATTGCCTTCCTCTTCTATCTCCAGAATTTCCGCCCTTAAAAGCCCGTCCCCAAAGCTGACTTTCGCCCCGGGACGCAGCTTTTTTCCGGGCTTTACAAGCGTTTCCCATACATCGCCCTGACGTCTTTTGAGCAAAAGCACCTCCACGGAAGCTCCGGTATCTTCCTTTACGCCAAGGAGTCTGGCCGGAAGCACCTTTGTGTTATTTAACACCAGACAGTCTCCCGGTTCCAGGTAATTTACAATGTTTTTGAAAGCTTCATGTTTTATTTCTCCGGTTCGTTTGTCAAGGACAAGCATGCGGGACCCGCTCCGCTCCTTTAGCGGGTCCTGGGCAATCAATTCCTCTGGCAGTTCAAAGTAAAAATCAGAGGTTTTCATATCCGCCGCATTCATCAAAAACCTGCTCCCTTTAAAAAGGCTTCATAGCCTCTTCTGGCCTCATAGACATCGGCCTTGCTGGTAGCTTCCCAGGGCGCATGCATGCTGAGCACGGCCACACCGCTGTCAATTACGTTCATGCCATAAAGCGCAAGGATATAAGCGATGGTTCCGCCTCCGCCAAGGTCAACCCTGCCAAGCTCCGCCGTCTGGAAATTCACTTCCCCGTCCGCAAAAATCCGGCGAAGGTATGCCAGATATTCCGCGTTGGCGTCGTTGGAACCGGATTTCCCTCTGGCTCCGGTAAATTTATTGAGCACCATTCCGCCGCCAAGGTAAGCAACGTTTTTCTTGTCAAAGCTGGAGGCAAAAGCGGGGTCAAAGGCGCTGCTCACATCGGAGGAAAGCATACAGGAAGAAGAAAGGCATCTTCTCACATTCAGCTCCGAATACTCCCCTGTCAAATTCATCACTTCCGCCACGGCGTTCTCAAAAAACCGGGACTGCATTCCCGTAGCGCCCACGCTGCCGATTTCCTCTTTGTCCACAAGCAGGCAGCACGCCGTCCGCTCCGTGTCCTCCACGTCAAGCATGGCTTTCAGGGAAGTAAATGCGCACACCCTGTCGTCCTGGCCATAGGCTAAAATCATGCTGCGGTCAAGACCCGCCTCCCTTGCTTTTCCGGCAGGCACGACTTCCAGCTCTGCGGAAAGAAAATCCTCTTCCTCCACGTCATAGTTTTTCTTCAGGATATCCAAAATCCCCTTTTTAACCGCGTCGGCGGCCTCTTTCTTGCCGTCCTGCGCGTTTTCTTCGGTGTTTTTCTTTTCTCCCTCCTGTTCATTTTCAAAAACAAAGGGTTTGTTGCCGATTATCAGGTCAAGGGCCTCTCCCTCAATTACCTTGGCCGCTTTCTTTTCAAGCTGCTCAGAAGCCAGATGAATCAGCAAATCGGAAATGAAAAATACCGGGTCGTCATCATTTTCACCGATATTGATTTCCATGGTGGTTCCGTCCTTTTTTACAATCACGCCGTGCAGGGCAAGAGGAATCGCCACCCACTGATACTTCTTGACACCGCCGTAATAATGGGTATCCAGATAGGCAAAGCCTCCGTCCTCGTAAAGAGGATTCTGCTTGATATCCAGTCTGGGAGAGTCGATGTGGGCTCCCAGAATATTCATGCCCTCCGCCATAGGGCGCTCCCCGATTCGGAACATTGCCACCGATTTGTTCATGCAGACAGAATAAACCTTATCGCCGCATTTAAGGCTTCCACCGGCTTTTATCACTTTTTCAAGCTCCTGATAGCCCTGCTGTTCCGCCATATTTACAATCAAATCCACGCACTCACGCTCTGTCTTTCCCTCGTCCAGAAAGTTTCTGTATTCGTCCGCAAACGCGTCGACCGCTTTTAGCTGTTCTTCATCATAAGTTTTCCATGTGTTCTTCGTTTCCATTTCTGCCTCCATTCCAGTTCCGCATGGGTCCTCACAGTACGCCTGTATTAAATCAATTTCCGGCCGCGTAAACCCTGTGTCCGGTAATTGATTTGCGCACTGCCCGGACCCCTGCTGACCATCTTCATTCCAGTTCCGCATGGGTCCTCACAGTACACCCTGGTTTACCACCCTGCCACAATTATTGCCGCAGTTCGATTCCCATGCTTTCAAGTCCGTTTAATATTTTCTTCATAACGGCTGTCACGTCGCTGTCGCCTAACGTGCGGTCTTTCGCCCGGAAAGTAAGGGTATAGGCCATTGACTTATAGCCCTCCTTAATCTGCTCGCCCTCGTAGATGTCGAACAACTGGCAGGACTCCAGTATCTTTCCGCCTCTTGTCACCAGCATATCTTCAATCTGGCCCGCCAGAATGTTCTTCGGCACCACCATACTGATATCTCTCGTAACCGCCGGATATTTTGCAACGCCCTCGTATTTCCTGTCAAAAGTAGTCTTGCTCAAAATCACAGGCATATCCAGAACCGCCACATAAGCCTTTGTGCCGATATCATAATTCCTGCATACAAGGGGATGCACCTCGCCGAGGAACCCGACCGTCTCACCGTCATATTCCATCGCTGCCTGGCGTCCCGGATGAAGGAAAGGCTTATCCGCCCCGGGATGGTATACCACTTTCCGGTTCATACCCACCGCCTCAAAGAACTCCTCCACTACTCCCTTCATGGTATAAAAATCCCCATCGCCGTACATTCCAAGCGTAAACTGCATTCTCTCGTCGGGAAGTCTGGTGAGAGGAAACTCGTAAGGCAGATAAATATTTCCCAGTTCGTAAAGGCGCACGTCTTTATTTCTTCTGTTATAGTTGGTCGCCAGAGAGGTCAGCATTCCGTTTAAGGAAACCGTTCTCATAATAGAGAAATCCTCCCCTAAGGGATTGGAAATCACAATCGCTTTTCGCAAAGGCGAATCCTCCGGCAGCAAAAGCTTGTCAAACACTCTGGGGCTTTCAAAAGAATAGCACATTCCCTGCGAAAAACCACAGTACTGCGCAATGTCTCTTGCCTTTTGCTCAATGCGCAGCTTATAGGAAAGTTTTCCCGTGGTCGCTTCTCCTGTGGGCAGGGTGGAGGGAATTTTGTCATAGCCGTAAAATCTTGCCACTTCCTCCGCAATATCCGCCTGACATTCCAAATCCTGTCTCCAGGTAGGCGCAATCAGCTCGTTTGTTTCTTCATTATATTCTATTTCCAGCATTTTGAAAATATCCAGCATGTCTTTTTCGGGTATTTCCGTTCCCAGCAGCGCATTGACTTTGTTTGAATCAAAAGTGATGCGCACCTTGTCTTTCATGGGCTGGCAGACGTCCACCATGCCTCCCACCACATCCCCGCAGCCTAATTCCTGAATCAACTGGCAGGCACGGTTGATTGCCGCTTCCGCATTATGAGGGTCAAGTCCCTTTTCAAATTTACCGGAGGCGTCCGTGCGCAGTCCCAGCCGCTTGGCTGATTTACGGATGTTGGGGCCGTTAAAGGTTGCCGCCTCGAAAAGCACGGTCTTAACCTCGTCCGTAATTTTGCTGTTCTCTCCGCCCATAATGCCCGCAATACCGATTTCCTTCTCGGCGTCGCAAATCATAAGGATATTTTCATCCAGCTTCCGCACCTGCTCGTCCAACGTCTGAAATTCTTCCCCGTCCCTGGCGCGGCGGACAATAATTTTATGCCCGGCAACGGTCTCCAGGTCAAAAGCATGCATGGGCTGGCCGTATTCTTCCATTACATAATTGGTAATGTCCACCAGATTGTTAATGGGACGGATTCCGCTGGAGCGCAGTCTTCTCTGCATCCATTCCGGCGAGGGCGCAATTTTAATATTGGTGCAGACTCTCGCGCAGTATCTGCTGCACAAATCAGGGTCTTTTACCTCCACGGAAATGTAATCGTTGACATCCTCCCCGTTTTCCTTCACATTGACTTTTGGAGCAATAAAAGGCTTCCGGAAAGTCGCCGCCGCTTCCCTTGCAATTCCCAGCACACTGTAACAGTCTACTCTGTTGGAAGTGATTTCATACTCAAAAACGGAATCTCTCATGCCCAGCACGTCAACCGCGTCATCTCCCACCGAAACGTCATCGTGGAAAATATAAATGCCGTTTTCTGGCGCTTCGGGATACATGTTCCTGTCGGAGCCAAGCTCCTCAATGGAACACATCATTCCGTTTGATTCCACGCCCCGAAGCTTTCCGGCCTTAATTTCAATTCCCTCTTCCGGAAGCGGCCCGCCGTCGTGGCCTCCCGCCACCCTGCCGCCGTCAAGAACCACAGGCACCTTGTCCCCTTCTTTTACATTGGGCGCGCCTGTCACAATCTGAATGGTTCCGCTTCCGATATCCACCTGGCACACAATCAGTTTGTCGGCATCCGGATGCTTTTCTATTTTTAAAATTTTTCCTACAATAATCTTTTCCAGATTTTTGTCCAGTCTTTCAAAATTTTCTACCTTTGTTCCGCTTAAGGTCATTGCGTCGCAATATTCCTGGTCCGTACATGTAAGGTCAGGCACATAAGCCTTTATCCATGACAATGCAGTATTCATTTTCTTTTCCCTTTCTTATTTTTCTCTGATTTGCCGCCGGTACTAAACCTGCCGCAAGAACCGGATATCGTTTTCGTAAAGCAGCCGCATATCGTCAATTTCATATTTGAGAAGAGCAATTCTCTCAAGTCCGATTCCGAATGCAAAGCCGGTATATTTTTCGGGGTCTATTCCGCTCATGGAAAGCACGTTGGGGTGAACCATACCGCATCCTAAAATTTCAATCCAGCCTGAACCTTTGCAGAACCGGCAGCCCTTACCGCCGCACTTAAAACAGGAAACATCCATTTCCGCGCTGGGCTCCGTGAAATTAAAGTGATGGGGACGGAATTTTACTTTTGTCTCCTCCCCGAAAAGCTCTCTGGCAAATTCCGCAAGGGTTCCCTTTAAGTCTGCAAGGGTGATGTGTTTGTCGATTACCAGTCCCTCCACCTGATGGAAAGAAGGCGAATGGGTTGCGTCCACTTCGTCGGAACGGAACACCCTTCCGGGCGCAATCATGCGGATGGGAAGTTTGCCCTTTTCCATCTCATGGACCTGGGTTCCCGAAGTCTGGGTGCGCAGAAGGAAATCGCCGTTGATAAAAAAGGTATCCTGCTCATCCTTTGCCGGATGGTCCGCCGGAATGTTAAGGGCTTCAAAGTTGTAATAGTCCGTCTCCACTTCCGGCCCCTCCACTACCTCATAGCCCATACCGATAAAAATTCTCTCCACCTCTTCCAGCGCAATGGTGCTGGGGTGGCTATGGCCCATTTTGCTCCTTTTCGCCGGAAGTGTCACGTCGATGGTTTCGTTTTTCATTCTGGCCTCTAAGACCGCCCTCTCCATTTTGGTCTTAGCTTCCTCCAAAACGGCCTCAAGCTCCTGCCTTGTCTCGTTTACCATCTGGCCGATTTTCGGACGGTCTTCCGCCGCCACGTCCTTCATGCTCTTTAAAACAGCCGTGAGCTCGCCTTTTTTGCCCAGATAATTTACCCGGATTTCGTTTAGCTTATCTAAAGCATCGCTGTTTTGAATCTGTTTTAAGGCTTCCGCCTTAATCTGTTCCAGTTTTTCTCTCATTGCTCTTTCCTTTCTTCTGCTATAAATAAGGCTGTGGGGCTTTCGCCTCGCTGTCGCGGCTTTCGCCACATGAGAATGCAGGCATTCCCGCGTGGCTCTCTTCACACGCTGCTCGGCTTCCGCCTCGCTGTCGCGGCATTCGCCACATGAGAATGCAAGCATTCTCGCGTGGCTCATTGCACGCGCAAAAAGTCCCCTGCGCAAAGCGCAAGGGACGAAAATTTTCCGCGGTACCACCCATGTTCCTGCCAACTGGCAGACTCTCATTCACTTAACGCGTGTCACGTTCAAACCTACTTTTCGGATTCTCCTGATAAGAAGCAAAACTCCGTTTTCAGCCTGAAAGCTTCCGTGGGAAATTCACATATTATCTGAACCTGAGGAAGCTTTCAGCCGGCGACTTCCTCTCTCTGACGGAAAATAATCTGCTACTATGCACGTTCACAGCCTTTGTTTTTCAATTGGTTACCATTTTAGCCAATCTTTTAGCAGTTGTCAATATGGCAAATATCCAAAAATATATTTTTACTTATTATTTATCTCCTTTTTCAGCCGCCCGCGGAATCTGTATGGGCTCTGCTGCTTTCATCATGGAGAAGGCTCATCTTCAGTTCAAACATGGCCGGACTCATATCCAGATAATGGGTGTGAGAATTTTCAAATCTCTGCTCTTCTTTCCAGATTTCACAGTCAAGCTGACTGCGCACGTACTTTTTAATGTCTTCCAGCGCGGGCAGCTCATATACCAGCTCGCCATCTTTAAATATCTGCTTCTGCAGAGGCTTAAAACTGCAGTCCACAAAGCTTCTGTCCTTCCAGTATTTCAGAGGGTCCACATAACGGACAGGACGGTTCGTGTCGAGAACCTCCCCTTTGATTGTAAGATAATCCGCGACCGCTTTTCCGGCCTTGTCATATACCCGGTAGATTTCCTTGATTCCCGGATTTGTAATCTTTTCAAGCGTCTCCGAAATCTTGATTTTCGGAACAAAACCGCCATCCTTATCGATTGCCACCAGCTTATACACCGCGCCGAACACAGGCGTTGTGGACGAGGTAATCAGCTTTTCCCCCACGCCATAGCTGTCGATTTTCGCTTCCTGACGGTTCAGGGACGTGATGGTGTACTCGTCAAGACTGTTGGAGGCGACAATGATACAGTCGCATAGCCCGGCGGCGTCCAGCATCTTTCTGGCCTCCTTGGAAAGGTAGGCAAGGTCTCCCGAATCCAGACGAATCCCTTTCAGCCTCCTGCCCATAGGCTCTAAAACCTCTTTTGCCACCCGTATGGCGTTTGGCACGCCGCTTTTTAACACATCATAGGTATCCACAAGAAGAATCGTAGCGTCAGGATAGCTTTCCGCGTAAGCTTTAAAAGCCTCAAATTCATTGTCAAAGCACATCACCCAGCTATGAGCCATGGTTCCGGAAATCGGAATGCCAAACATTTTTCCGGCAAGAACCGTAGCCGTTCCCACGGCTCCGCCTATATAGGCTGCTCTCGCCCCGTACACCGCCGCGTCCACATTGTGGGCGCGCCTTGCACCAAAGTCCGATACCGGCTTTCCACCGGCCGCCTGCACAATCCTGTTCGCCTTCGTGGCGATGAGTGACTGGTGGTTGATTTCAAGCAAAACCGCGGTTTCAATAAGCTGCGCGTCAATGAGCGGGGCAATCACCGTCATCACCGGTTCGTTGGGATACATAACGGTTCCCTCCGGCATGGCATAAATATCCCCTCTGAATTTGAAATGCAGAAGGTAATTAAGAAATTCTTCCGTGAACAGGTTTCTGGAACGCAGATACGCCACATCCTCTTCGCTGAAATGAAGGTTTTGGATGTATTCCACCACCTGTTCCAGTCCGGCAAAAATGGCGTAGCCCGCATTATCAGGGTTTTTCCTGTAAAACACGTCAAAGGCTCCTAATGTGTTCTGGTATTCTCTGTTAAAATACCCGTTGGACATGGTGAGTTCATACATGTCCATTACCATCGAGATATTTCTTTCATTAAATTGTGTGTTCATTTTTCTCCTGTTTAGAGTTCCGCATTTTCCCTTTTGCACCCCTTTACTGGAAGAATTTTCAGCCGCTTCGCGTCTGCTAATCCTTCCGGGCGCTTCAGGGAAAACGCTGTTTTGTTTTGAGTTCCGCGTTTATATTTCTGCGGCTCAGGTTATTCGTTTCTGATGGAAATCTGGCACATTTTCATGGCTTCAAGCGCGTTGATATGGCTTTGCGGTGTGACGCCGGCGCAGCAGCCGGCGTCAACGGCGACCGGTACTTCGGGCATAAACGCCTTTAGCATCAGCGCATTGGAAATCACGCAGATGTCTGTGCAAAGGCCGCACAGCTCTATCTCTTCGATTGCTTCCTTTTCATTTTCCTTCTGCAAATCCATGGCGAGCTCCACACAGCCGAAGGTGGGTTTATTGTAAATCTTCCATCCGCCGGACTTTGCCAGATTCTCAAGCGACTTATCCAGATACCAGCCTTCCTCGCCGGAAATACAGTGCTCTACCGGCAGGTTTCTGCCCTCCTGGGTGCTCAGATAATCCGAAGTGTGGGTGTCTTTTGTAAAAATCACTTTTCCGTCATAGTTCTCCACTTTTTTGATTACTTCGGGAAGAATCGTCTCCGCCTCTTTCGTGCCAAGGCTTCCCGTAATAAAATCTTTTTGCATGTCCACTACGATTAAATACTTCATTTTTCCCCCGTTTCTGCGCTGTTTTTAAGCGCATGATAAAGTTTGTTGATGCTGCGCAGACTAAAAACTCTTTAGATTGAAAATTTTCCATGCTAAATCAGCTCCGCGTCATAAACGCCCACGTCGCTGTCCTGAAAGACTTCTCCAAGCCGCTTGTCTACATCGGCTCTGGTAACCCCCTTTTTCAGCATGACCTGTAAAAAGCCGCCGCCGCCCGCGCCGCAAACAAGGCGTCCGTCAATCAATGCGTCTATGGCCGCAAAAATCTGGTCTATTAGGGTGTTGGTGCTGCCTGCGTCTATCTTTTTCGACAACTCCCAATGCCTGTCAAGAAGCCTTGCGAAATCATCCACATGCCCCCGCGCCAGTTCAAAACGCATCAGCGCCGCCAGCCTTTGAATTTCATTATGGGCGTAAAGGGACTCCGGCTCGTTTCCGATATAGCGTCCCACCACGTCACGCAAAAGATTTCGCGCAAGTCTCCTCTGGCCCGTATAAATAAGTACAAACCGCTCTTTCAGTTCTTTCCATGCCTTTTCGGGAATCTGCAGGTGTTCCACCCGGATATTCTGCACAAGCCCCGGCATAGTGGTAATATATTTGATGCCGCTGCTAAGGCCGCCCACCTGGTCCTGCCAGCCGCCGCCCGTTGACATAATCTGCTCCATCACCGACACATGTCCATACAACTCATTTTCCCCATAGGAAATCCCCATGAACTCAAGCAATGCCTTCACACATCCGCCGGCAAGGATACTGCTGGTCCCAAGGCCGCTTCCCTGTGGAACGTCCGTCACCTCCGACTGCATCAAAATACCGCCGCCCAGACGGGAAAGGATTTCCGCCAGATTTCCGCCTTTAGCAGGAATGACGCCGCAGGCTATCAGAGCCGCTTTCTGCAGTACAAAAGGGTCATAGGGGTCGCCCACCGCCTGAAGCTCCTCAATATCCGTAAACTCGCCGTGGGTATCCATATCCCGGCTGTCAAACACTATCTTGTATTCGGAGAGTTTTTCCAGAGAAACCTCAACCGGCATTTTGCCCTTTAAAAGAATTGCCGCATTCAGCACCGTTCCTCCGTTTTCGATGCAGTAAGGGGGCGTGTCGCTCCAGCCGCCTCCCCAGTTTACCCGCAGCGGAAGGCTTACGGTATGCCGCTCTTTGACAATCCGGCAGTCTTTGTTTTCCTGAATCATCTCCTGATTACCTGAGAGCACCGACTGCTGAATAGTGCGGAAGCACTCGGAAATATGTCTCTCACCCTCACGCCCCTTTAAAATCCGGCCTATATAATAATGCAGACGCATCTGCTCGCTGTAATCCGCTCTTTGAAGGCGCTTTTCCAGCCAGTTCTGCTGGATTTTTGTGAGCCCCTCCCCGCTTATCTGGGTACGCACCTCACCCACCGGCTTCCCGGCCTGAATATCCTTTGCCAGCCTGTCCATCATCACCAGCTCCAGCATCCGTCTGTCCCAGGCAATCAACGCCTCCGAGTCCGCCTCGTTAAAGCCTGCGCAGAGACTTTGCCTTAGGGCCGCGCGCCAGCTTTCCACATCCCCGCCGCCGCAGGCCATGGCATAAATGTTTAAGGCCGCCTGCACACCGCCGGATACGTTTTCACAAACCGGATACAGTCTGGCCTGCCAGAGTTTATCCTCGTCTCCCTCCCAGATTTCCTCCGGGCGGATACTGTTTTTTATAAGAAAATCTTCAAGCGTTGTCCCCAGAAAAGAACCCGCTTTCCCCTCTTTCGGATTATCCTCTATTCCGAAAATCCGCACCACAAAGCGTCCGTCTTTCAATTTCAGCCCGTGAACCACCACATCATCGGGAATCGCCTCGTCGTGGATATCCACATAAGACAGCAGCACATTATTCCCTATCTTTGCTTTGTGATGAACGTAGGAAACCTCCAGATAAATATTTTCACCGCATACCGCCTGCTGGGACAACACGCTGTTATAGCCGGAAACGCCTTGCTGTGTGATACTGCTGTTGACCCGGTTATTCCAGCCAAGATGGCTGTAATCCCTGATTTCTTTTCCCATCAGCCCCATAATTTCTTTTGTGGTTCCAAAATGGATAAATTTCGCCGGAGCCAGACGCAGAAGCTTCATGCGGTAGGAATGGAGCGCCTCCCACACAGCCCTCCGGCATACCGTAAGTTCTTCTGAAAAATCCCCCTCCGGTTTTTCCTTATAAAACTGCTCCAAAGTCGCCTGGCTGCCCAACGGATAGAGAAAATCCGCATATAGGGAAAGGCGTACCTTTTCGTTCACATACTGACAGTACTTTTCCTCATCAAAACAGCCGCCGGTGCTGATTAATCCGTACAAAGAGGAAAGCATTGCAGAAGAAAAAATTACAGCTCCCGTGTCAATATCCACACAATCCCGGGCGTTCACCGCCCCTGCGTCCTGCAGAACCCGAGCAGGCTGCTTCTGCAGACAGGCCGCCACATTTCCGTCCTCGCCCCTTAAATAAACGCCATGATTTTTGCCGGTTTCCACATGCTCCTTAAAGGATATGGCCGCCGCTCCGTTCCCGTTGTAATCAATCTGCAGGGGATTGAACAAAAGTAGTACGTCACCGGATAACAGCAGCATCCCCTCCCTGATTCTGGCGGGAACACTGGACATGGCAATCATAAACTCGTCAAACAATGTGGAAGAACGCCCGTCCGGCAAATCGTGGGGTACCGGAGAAAACAGCTTGCCAAGTGCCGAGTACTGGGGCACCCGCTTACTGTCGCCGCCGCTGTGAATCACAAGAATACGCAGACCTTTAAAATCCGTGGTCTTTTCCTGCTGTGAAATATACCGAATTACGTTTAAGGTAGCGCCGCCGCTTCCTACCCGCTTTCCCTCCGGGTCCGGCAACACCGCAAAGCGCGTCTGCTCCGGCAGAAAGCCTTCCCGCTGACGAAGCTGCGCCCGAAAACCCTCCGCCTGCTGATTGTTGGAAGCGGTGAGAATGACATAATCCCACCTTGCAAAGTCCGCCCGGTTCAGCGAACGTATATAATCATCCCATGCGTCCTGATAGGATTGGGACAGGAATAAAGAAACCAGTGATTTCATAATTTCCCTCATTTCTGCGCTGTATAACAGTCACAGGCATCATCACATGCGCATAATGCCTGAATATACATACATAAGCACAAGCTTTTATTTATTCTATTGAGGTTTATTGTAACATGGATTTTGGGAAAAATCCATGAAAAAAGACCGCTCTGCTGTTTTATGCAAAACGGTCTTTTTTCTAATCTTCTGTTTCTTTCTTTTTGCCGCTTTTCCCTGCCTTTATGGTGGAGATGATTCCGGTTGCAAATATCCCTGCCACAAGCAATACAATTACCATTCCCCATATTCTGGAACGTTTTGCTTCCGCACGATGTCTCTCCACCTCCTCTATTACCATCCGGCTTTCCATTTCTACAGCATCTATTTCTTCGTCAAGACCTGAAATATCCATATCCTGTACTGTCAATTCCGATATCCGGACATACCCCACTTTATCCTGATATAAAACACGATACCATCCGTCGGCCGTTTCACCTGTCACATATACCGGTGCGCCGCTGTCATAAGAAACAACAACCTCTGCCTGTTCGTCCGGTTCTGTCTTTGCCTCCAGAGAAGATTTTGCTTTCATAATCCGGTTTAATTCCGTAACCCCCCTCTGACTGCCCATCCTCCTGTGCTCTGACTGATATCGGAAAAATCAACCCGATGCTGCAGACTGCCATGATTAATAATAACAGTTTTTTCATTTTCAAATTTCCTCCATATTTCTATTCAAATTTAATTCTGGTACTGGTAACCTTTTCTTTTTCTTCCTTATAAAAAGAAGCATAGACAAGAAATATCACATAGAGCGGTAAAACATTGACGCAAACCTCCCAAAACAGTAATTCCACAAAAAAGAGGAGGCTGTAAAAAATCTTGTGTCTATGGGGAAATAATCTTTCCTGATATGAATCA
>CAJTMZ010000117.1 GCA_910577445.1 uncultured Lachnospiraceae bacterium
TCGACTCGTCCATCAATTCCATTGACCCCAACGATGAAAACGCCCCCGCCGCGCTTCTGCCTCTGCTTGATTCCATGAATACTTCCTTTGAACAGATGGCTTCCCTTGAAGTGCCCGACGGTTTTCCCGGTGTGGACGAACTGGCGGACGAAGCCAGCAGATACATGTCGGAGGCCGTTTCCTACTATCATATGGCTTATGAGGGAGAATCTTTCGATTCTGCCGCCGCCGAGGTGGCTTACCAGAATTATGAATGCGCCAACGAAAGGCTTCAGTATATTGTATCAATCCTGCACGGCAATATTCCAGAGGAAATCTTTACCTACGACGAAGAGGAAACGGAAGGCGGAGAAGACGGCGCGGGAGAGGATGCTTCCGGTGCGGAAGGCGGCGGTGAAGATACCGCTGCGCAAGACGGGGAGATGACGGAGGAATAATCTGCAGTAAAAAACTGCCGGACACCTTTTTGGTATGTCCGGCAGTTTTTGTCTCATTTCCCTATTCTGTTTTTATCTTTATTTCAGAAGTCTGATTTTACCAATCAGCGGAACTTCCTTTTCCTCCTGATTGATTGCGGCAACAAGCCCCAGTATCCAGCATACCAGCATGAAGACTCCCCACAGCCATCCGATACATGGAATGATTGCAAGCAGGGAAAACAGTAAAATCACAAGCGCCTGATTCATATGGAATTTTGCGCCCTCCTTATCTCCCGCAAGCAGCGCAATCACAAATCCAATCCATGATAAATACGCTACAATACTTGTCGTCTTTGCGTCCATTTATTTCTTCCTCCTTAGTTAAATTATTAATAATATAATTCCTGCAATTTTTATGAGCCACTGCAGCAAAATAACCGCAATGGCGGTATACATATAGTATGGTATGTATATTTCTTTCGGTTTGTATTCCGAATGTTTGTATTTCGAATATTTGCCTTCCGAGTGCTTCCTGACAAAAAAAAGCGCCATAAAATGGATGTATGCCGTTACTCCGTAAAGAACGGTGGGATTCATCCGAAAGCTTTCTGCCAGTTCTCCCCTGAACAGGTAGTAAAAAGCCCTGGTTCCTCCACAGCCGGGACACGGCAAACCGCTTATCTTCCGTATGCTGCACTCCGCCAATTCCCCGTACCTGTCATAACCCTGATAAGCGAACCAGAAGCCCGCCGCCAGAAAAGGCAGCCAGATGAACTTTCCTATCTGATAAAAGACTTCATCGGCACGGTATTTCCTGCCGGTTATCTCAATAGAGTTCATCCATAAACCCGCGCATAAAATCCCCATAGGCCGAGGTACCGGTAGCAAAAACGATAATCAGAATTATAATTCTGAAAACAAGCGCCACGCCGCCTGTGGCAATGCCTGCAATCGCCATACCCTTGCCGTCATATTTAAAGCAAAGCGTGATAACGCCCAGCACAATGGCCGCAATTGCCAGTATCGGACTGAACAAATCCAGACAACAGCATAAAAGTGACAAAATACCGCACACCAGCGATGCAATGGCAAAGCCGATATTGCCGCCGCCTTCTTTCACGGGGGTGGACTCGGCGGAATAATACTGGGGCTGTCCGCTGTCATAATACGAGTTAGCACCTGTGCCGCCGTTATAGTTTCCGTAATTACTGCTGTTGCTGTAATCATTGTTACCATAATTATTGTTATCCGGCCCATAATTAATCTTAATCTCTTCCTGATAAGGGTTCGCCGGTCTCTCTTCTTCTGCGTCCGTTATCTTTTCATAAACCGTCGGCTGCGCTGAAAGCGTATCATCCCCTGAAAAGATGCCGTCGGTCTGAGATTTTTCGATTTTTGCACCGCAATTACTGCAGAATTTGGCAGATTCAGGATTTTCACTGCCACATTGTATACAATAAATGGTCTTCTTGTCCTCGTTCATGTATTTCCTCATTCTCCCTTTCCCACTATGTATTTATTCCTATTCTAAAATAACACCGCCGAAATGTCCACAACAATTTTAACAGACTTTGCGTTTTGACTTTGCGCTTGGCAAAATCAAGGCATCATAAAAGGTCAGAGTGATGGCGCATTTACGGGTATCCGCCCATAACAGCCCGTCTCTCTGACCTTGCAAAAATTCTATTTCTATTCCCGGGAGCCCGGAAGCCGGTATCGGAACAATCTCTTTGACAACTGCTTTAAATTAAAGGGAATCAGCGGATAAACATAGCTTTTTCCCGAGACAGTGCGGTTCGTCCCGATTGCGGCCAGCAGCAAAATAACCGCCGCTATATATCCCCACAATCCGAAAATTGCGGTAAGAATCAAATTGATAATTCTCATAAATTTGATGGCGTAGCTGAGCTCATAGCTGGCCTGGGTATAATTGGCAATAGCCACAAAGGCCATATAGAGCATTACTTCGGAATTAAACCACCCGCTGTTTACCGAAAACTCCCCCAGCACCAGCGCGGCCATCACACTTAAAGGCGTGCTCAGCATATTGGGCGTATTCACCGCCGCAAGACGCAGGCCGTCGATGGCAAGTTCCAGAATCAGAAACTGCCAAATTAGAGGAATGTTGGTCGCGTCCTTGACCCTTATAAATTCAAAGCCCGACGGAATCCACTCGGGCCTTTGCATGAGCAGCAAAAAGGTAGGCGTCATAATATATGTGATAATTGCAATCAAAAACCGGGACAGGCGCAGATAGGTTCCGGTGATGGGCGGGAAATAATAATCGTCCGCCTCCTCCACAATGTCAAAGATGGAGGTGGGCGTAATCATTGCCGAAGGGGAATTATCCACCAGAATAACGATATCCCCTTCCAGTATCTGGGCCGATGCGGTATCCGGCCTCTCTGTGAACTTGAATTTGGGGAAAGGGTTGTACCACTTCTTTTTATAAAGACATTCCGCCAGACTTTCCTGATTCATGGTAAGAGCGTCCACCTGTATCTCGTTTATTCTTGTTTTTATCTTTTCCAGAAAATCATGGTCCACCCTGTCGTCCATATAGCAAAGGACAATGTCTGTCTGGGAGCTGTTTCCGGCATGAAGCATTTCCATGCAAAGCTGCTCGCTGCGGATTCTTCTTCTAATCAGCGCCGTGTTGAAAACGATGGTCTCCACGAAGCCGTCCTTGGAGCCACGAAGCACTTTATCTTTCTCCGGCTCCTCCACGCCCCGCGAGGGGTAGGTTCTGGCGTCAATCAGAAGGCACTTGTCATATCCGTCAATGAACAGCGCGAAAACGCCGGACATGATAAAATAAGTGATTTGCTTCCATTCGTCATGCAAATCAACCTCCACATAGGGAAGGTTTGACTTTGACATCTCATGGGCCGTCGGAGGCATTTCCTCCTCCTTGATATCCAGAAAGTACTGAAGCATTTTCTGCATCATCTCATCCTTGCAGAAACCGTCTATAAAATACATGCAGGCTTCCCGGCCCCCGATTTTGATTACCCGGTATACCACGTCAAAATTCGTGTCAACCGACAGATATTTATTCAGATAATTCATATTCTCCGAAAGAGAAGTACTCATCTTATCCCTGGCTGTAAAAGTTTTATTCATAAAAAAACTCCTTCCGCTCATAATTACATTTTACGATAATTATGTGGCAAAAAGAGTTTTTTTATGCAGATAAAAACTTTGTCACTGCTTTCCTGTACTGCCAAAACCGCCCCGGTCGGCTCCGTCTAAAGAGGCTACCTCCTTAAACAGGATTTTGGGCTGGTTTTCCACAATTCTGAACTGGCAGATTCTGTCATTTAAGGCGATGCGGGTATCTCTTACGGCGTAAACCGGCATGAACCACTGGTCGTTGTCTCCGCAGTAGGAGCCGTCAACCACGCCCTGATGATTGGTCTGGATAATACCGAAATTTTTAAAAGTGGAACTTCTCGGCACGATATGGGCTTCGTACCCTTTTGGCAGCTTCATGGCAACGCCAAGGGGAATCAGACGATACTCCCCCTCTTTCAGGCTTACATCCTCCGCCGCGCGGAGGTCTATCCAGTCGGATTTGCCGTCGATATAGGTCAGTTTTTCTATTTTATCCGTAAAATATTTTATTTCAATGGTTTCTGTAATCATTTTCTCATCTCCCTTTCCGCCGCCGCATACTCCGCAAATATCGCTTAAGCGTAATCCCCGCAGTGAAGAACCGGCTGGAAAATATTGGTCTGCTTAAGCGTTTCCTGTACGTCAATCACCCTTTGGTTGCTGCTGCCTTTCCAGAGAAGCTTGGGGTCCTTCTTATCCTCCTGAAATTCTCCGTCCACCAATACGTCTATATACTGCATCATAATATCGTCGCAGACATTCTCCCAGATATCGCCCGTATACATCCAGATGCTTTTATGGGGATATTTCTCGCGGATTTCCTTTGTCAGCTTCCGGATATCCGGCCTGTTCGCCGCATGAAGCGGGTCGCCGCCGGAAAAGGTAATTCCGGAAATATAAGGCTTGTCAAGCTGTTCGAAAATCTCCTGCCGGGCGCTTTCGTCAAAGTAAAGCCCTCCGGCGGGGTCCCATGTAACGGGATTGTGGCAGGACTTACAGCAATGGGAGCATCCGGATACCCAAAGTACTACCCGAAGGCCGTCGCCGTTTAACATATCGTCCTTTGTAATATTGTGATATCGCATTATTCGCCCTCGTTTCTGCGCGCAACAGAGTTTTACATGCTCTTCCGCTCCGCTATTTCCGCCATTTTGGCCTCGTTTAATCTGGTATCTCCATGTACTCTTGAATAAGAGAGATAACCGTTCATACGCTCAATCTTTGTCAGATTCGAGCTTCCGCATACAGGACATACGTCCATTTCCAGCTCCTGATGGCCGCAGTCGTCGCAGTAGGCGAGCGAAAGGTTCACGCCCTCGTAAAAGCCCATTTCCATAGCCCGGCGGATTAAGGTTTTAATGGCTTCTTTATTATAATCAATGGGATATTTCACATACTGGATTTTCCCGCCGTTTGAAAGCTCCCAGAAACGGTATTCCAAATCCTGCTTTTCAATGGGTGTAATATCCTCGGAAACATGGCAGTGGAAGCTGTTGGACACATACTCCCTGTCGGAAACCCCTTCCACAATCCCGTATTTGGCCCGGAACTGCTTTACCTGAAGCCCGCAAAGGCTCTCTGCCGGCGTTCCGTAAATAGCGTACAGGTTGCCGTCCTCTTCCTTAAATTCGCTGATTTTCTGGTTGATATGCTCCAGCACTTCAACCGCAAACCTTCCGTCCTCCACAAGGGACTTTCCGTTGTAAAGCTCCTGCAGTTCATTAAAGGCCGTGATGCCGAAGCTTGCCGTCGCCGACTTTAAAATCGGCTTGATTTTATCGGAGAGCTTTAAATTTCCGCCTAAGAAACCGCCCTCGCAGTAGGCGAGAGGATTGGTGGACGCCCGCATTTCTCCCAGATAAGCGTAGGTTCTGATGTGAAGCTGGCGAATCAGGTTCAGATAATAATCCAGCACCTCATAAAAGTCCCTGCTCTCCTGTCTTGCCTTTGCAAGAATCATGGGCAGATGCAAAGACACCGCCCCAATGTTGAAGCGTCCCACGAATATGGGCTTATCCGTATCGTCCGCCGGATGCATTCCCCCTTTTTCATACCAGGGGGACAAAAAGGCCCTGCAGCCCATGGGAGAAATCACTTTTCCGTACTGCTTGTACATGCTTGCGATATAGCCTTTGCCGGTCAGAGAAAGCCAGTCGGGATACATGGTTTTTGCGGAACACTCCACGCCCGCTTCAAACACGTCCTCAAGCGCCCCGCCCGGGCCGTGCAGATTTTCGTCATACAAAAACACAATCTTGGGGAAAAGAACCGGCTTTTTGCAGTCCTTTTTTCCCTGTCCCTTTCTTCTGACATCCAAAAGGGAGATGGTAGCCATCTTTGCAAACCGGCTTTTGCCAAGTCCGGCCGTCACCGTAATGAAAGGATAATCCCCTCTGCTGGAAGCCACGGTATTAAACTTGTATTCCCATCCCTGGAATCCCTGTTCAAATTCGCGCTTTACATCCTCAAGGGCTTCTTCCTCCGCCCGCTTCTGGTCAATCCCAAGCTTTAAATATCTTGAAAGCCCTCTCTGATAAGTCTTTTCCGCATAGGGCTCCAGAATCTTGTCCACCTCCGGCACGGTGAATCCGCCATACTGCTGGCTGGCCGCGCTCAAAACGATATCTCCAATCACGTCGAAAGCCACGTCCAGCGTTTTGGGCTCGTTGTACCAGATATTTCCCATTTCAAAACCGCCTGTCAGGACATTTGCCACGTCAAAAAGGCAGCAGTTCATGGTATCCCGCCTTGCGGACATATCATGGACATAGATATAGCCGTCCCGGCATGCCTGGATTTCCTCCACCGTCATAAAAAACTTCTGGTAAAGCTCTTTATTGAACTGATTAAAAATCAGACTGCGCTTTGTGGATACCAGCGCGCTGTCCGTATTTGCGTTTTCCTTGTCGCCCACATACATGATAGACTGGCTTTTTTTGTAGACGTCGTCCATCATGCGCACAAAATCCTGTTTGTAATTCCGGTAATCCCGATAACTTTTCGCCACAATGGGCTTGATTTCTTCCAGAGCGCTTTCCACAATGTTGTGCATGATGGGAATCGGAATCCTGTCCGTTTCCATCTCGTCAACCTTGTCAATCACAAACCTGCAGATATGCTCTTTTTCGTCCTCCGTAAACTTGGTGAGCGCCCGGTACGCGCTTTTCCCGACGGCGTCGATTACCTTCTGGACATTAAAAGCCTCTAAGCTTCCGTCCTTTTTTATCACCTTGATTTCCTTCTTAGGCTGAAATAATCCGCTGTATTTTGCAGTCCCTTCCTGCACGTCGTTCATCTGCTTTCCCTCATTCTTCCCAATACTCCCCCGACCTGAAATTTGTAAGATAAATACCAAATCTGGTAGAAATATTTAAAACAAATCTATATATTGTAGTGATATCCAGTATAATAAAATCCGGCGGGACTGTCAATATAAAAATCTTCAGCACCTGGCGCCTATCATCCCCGACTTTTCAACGGCGTTAACCGCCTCCTCAATCTCCTCCACCGGAAGCGTTAGGGCAAAGCGCACATATCCTTTTCCCAGTTTTCCGAAACTGCTTCCCGGCGTGCACAAAAAGCCTGATTTTTCCAAAAGTTCCGTAACAAAGGCCACGTCGTCCGAATATCCGTCGGGAATCTTTCCCCAGGCAAACATGGTTCCCTCGCTGTCCGGGATGTTCCATCCGATTTTTCTAAGTCCGCCGCAAAGCGCGTCTCTCCGCCTCTGGTACTCCGCGCAACGCTCCCTTACGCCGTCGTCCGGTCCTGTTAAAGCGGCGATTGCGCCGTACTGCACCGGAAGGAAAGTTCCGTAGTCAATCTGGGAACGGAGTTTCTTAAAATTCTGCACCAGATATTCGTTTCCCACAAGGAAGCCCGCTCTGGCCCCCGTGTAGTCGAAGCTTTTGGACAGGGAATAAAATTCCACGCAGTTTTCCTTTGCCCCCTCAAACTGCAGGATGGATTTTCCCACATGTCCGTCGTAAATAATATCGGAATAAGCGTTGTCATGGACAATAATGATATCATGGGCCTGTGCCCAGGAAATCAGCTCCTCGTAAAAGCTGTCGGGGGCAAGCTTGCAAATCGGGTTTAAAGGATAGGAAACTATGATGAATTTCGTTTTCTGGCAGATTTCCTCATCAATAGACTTTAAATCCGGCAGATAATTGTTTTCAGGGCGCAGCTCATAGGTTCTCACGTCGGCCATGGCAAGGGCGGGGCCAATGGAAAAAACGGGGTAGCCGGGGTCGGGAACAAGCACAATGTCGCCGGGATTGCACAGGGAAAGCCCGATATGGGTAATTCCCTCCTGAGAACCGTAAACATCCGTGATTTCCCTTTCGTTTAAATGTACATGATAACGTTTCTCAAACCGGTCAATCACCGCCTTTGTGAGTTCCGGGAGCATTTTCAGCGCGTATTTGTAATTTTCGGGCTTTTCTGCCGCCTCCACTACCGCCTTTATTATATGGGGCTCCGTGGGAAAATCCGGCGTTCCCACAGAAAGGTTGTATACCTTTCTTCCGCTCTTCTCCACCGCTTCTTTTTTCTCGTTCAATAACTGAAAAATTCCTTCCCCGAAATTTTTCATTCTGTCTGATACCTGCAGTCTCATCTTAAAAATCTCCTATTCCGGTTTTCCATGCTGTTTTATTGTTCCGTATAATTTTCGATAATCTGTCTCAGATAATCGGCATAATCTTTTTTGACGCGTTCAGGGGTCAGAATGCAGACTTCTGCGCCAAGCCCCGTGAGCCAGCCGAAAAACTGTCTGCTGACCGCCACATTGATTTTCACGCTGGCCGCGCCGTCAGAAAGCTTTCGGATGCTGATTTCCCGCCCGAAGCGGTCAAGCACGATTCCTATCATACTCTCCGGGAGCCTTAATGTGACGGTTTCGGGTTCGCCGCCAAACATGCCGAAGGTTCTGTTGGTATACTGTGCAATATCAAACTTTTCAAAGGCCTCCACGCCTTTGCGTTCCTGCCCTTCCTGCTCTTCGATGCGGCTCATTTTGTCCACACGGAAGTGTTTGATTTTTTCTTCCTCGTCATCATAGGCAACCAGATAATAATTTTCATCCTTCCAGGTAAGCGCCCAGGGACTGACGCGGTATCGTTTCCCTTCATGTCTGGGCACCAGCTCTCTTTTAATATTCCACACAAGGTATGTAAAGGTAATCGGCGCGTTATCCTGTATGGCCTTATGGACCATATCCACGTTATAGTAAATACTTTCGTTTTCCGTTTTGACTCTTCCTGCTACAAAAACCTGTCTCTGGAGCTGCTTTCCCTCATAGGGACCGGCAAGTTTCTCTATTTTGGAAATCAACTGCCTTGATTTCTTCAAAGTGATAAAACGGGACGCCTGTACGGCGTCCACCAGAAGCTTTAACTCCGGCAGTTCAAACTCCCTTCCGGCCATATAATAACCGCCGCCCTTGCGGGCTTTTACATAGACAATGTCGTAGCCGAACTGGTTTAAGCATTCAACGTCGTCGTAAATACTTTTCCGCTCGGCCGGGATTCCATAGGAAGAAAGGCGCGCTATCAGCTCCCTGGAAGAAAGACAGTGCGCCTCGTCCGTATTTTCGCTCAGTATCTTTAAGAGATACAGAATTTTCATTTTCTGGTTGACGCCTCTGGGCATTATAATATCTCCTCCAGCTCCCACAGATTACGGATTTCATAATCAATTTTAAGCCCCGCGGTGTTTTCTTTTTTCCCGGGATTGTACCAGCAGCAAAAAACCCCCGTGTTATTTGCCCCCTGCATATCGCTGGAGAGCGAATCGCCTACGACGATTGTTTTTTCCTTCCGGAAATCAGGAATCTGCCGGAAACATTCCTCAAAAAACAAGAGACTGGGCTTTGGATACCCTATTTCCTCGGAGACGAAGATGCCGTCCATGATTTTGTCCAGACCGGACAGACGAAGCTTATTCCTCTGGGTAGCGGAAACGCCGTTGGTAATGACGTACTGTCTTACTTTCCCCTTCAGTTTGCTGCAAAGCTCAAAAGAATTATCCTGAAAAAAGAAGACACTGCCCAGCGCCTTCTGGTAAAAATCAGCAAAACTTTTCACCGGTATATCGGTAACGGCAAGTTCCTCAAAAAGCGCCTCGAATCTTCCCGTAAGGAGCTTTTCCTTTTCAATCTCGCCACGCTCAAGACGTTTCCAGAAAGAATCGTTAATTGCGGCGTAGCGTTTTACCACGTCGTCCGTTATTTCCCTGCCAAAATCGCGAAAGCTCTCGTTAAGCGCCCACTGCTGGGATTTGTCAAAATCCAGCAGCGTCTGGTCCACATCCCACAAAATAGTCGTAAATCTTTTCATTCTTCCCCTCATTTCTGCGCTGTTTTTAAGCGCATGACAGGCGTTTTCTATATAAAAAGAGCTGGCATTTAGCCAACTCTGGTAGCATTCTCACCTTCCAGTTGTTTGTTTTTATTTTTCCTGAGTTTAATGCCAATAAAAATTGCAATACCGCCAAGCACTACAATAACTGCCATTACAAGCAGGTAAGATAAAAAACTGTTCAAAAATAATATTAAATTGTTCATTTCCCCACCAGGCCTTTCCATATATTATGTTTGCTCTTACATCATAGCATTGTAGCTTTTTACCGTCAAGATGTCTTTTTTGTTCTCCTGCCGCCACAGTTCTGCGAGTAATAACCCTGCAGGGCGATATCGCCTGCCATATCTTCCGCTTCCCTGATAATATCAGGCGCATATCCCATAATTCCAAGGAGCTTAATGGCGTTTCGGGTGGTTGCCCTGCCCTCCATAATTTTATAGCTGAAAGAAATGTCGTTTTCGGCAATTTCCTCCTCGAAATGGTAATTGCTGTAGTACTCTTCCAGAAGATAAGTCAGCTCAATATCGTGGGTGGCCGCATAGCACATGCTGTTTTTCAATGAAATGCTCTTCAGAATCTGAGTGGACGCGGCGATTCTTTCTATGGTATTGGTTCCCCGCAGCACTTCGTCCACGAAGCACAAAACGGGAAGCCCGTCCGTGACGGTCAAATCCAGAATCCGTTTCAGCGCTTTTATCTCCACCATATAATAGCTGTCCCCTCCCTGAACATCGTCCCGAAGGCTCATGGACGACATCGGACGGCACAGAAAGCCCGTATAGCTGTCCGCCGGTACCGTGTGGACAGTCTGTGCAAAAATACTGGCAAGGGCAGCCGTTTTCAAAAAGGTTGATTTTCCCGACGCGTTGGAACCGGTGATAAGTACGCTTTTTTCCGTTGCCATATCGTTTTTCACCGGATTCTCAATCAGAGGATGGTAAAGCCCCTTTGCGCTAAAGCCCATCCGCTTTGCAAACGACGGGATACAGTACGAATCCAAAGACTCCCGCCATGCGCCTACCGCAATCAGCGCTTCTATCCCGCCCAAAATGCCAATCATTTCGTCAATCTCAGAGATATGCCTGCGCACCTGGGAAAGCATCTGATTAAACTTGATTAAATCCAGATGGAACCCCATTCTCACAAAATCAAGCAGCATTTCCAGCGGATTGCCCGAACCGGACATTCTGCCGCCGGACATCAGCAAAAAGGACCCGCGCCTGAAACCGTTCATAGCCGCGCTACAGCTTTTTAAACGGGACAGCTCCTCTTTCAGTTCCGCAATTCTGTAAGGCTGCAACTTTTTTACCGCGTCCAGAATGCGGAACACATAGGCAAAGCTGACGATATAAGGGTCAATTTGGCTTTTCACCCTAAAATAAGACATGTTATTGTAAATCAGCACACAGGCCAGAAGCAAAATTCCCATAGGCAGATTGACAAAAAGCGACCCCACCGACAGGAAAATCAGCACAATCATTAAATAATGCGGGAGATTGCTCCGGTTCCCCAAATCGTCCAGATAGTCCAGATAATCATAAATGGAAAATTTTCCGGTTCCTCCAAGCATACTGAATATAAACTGGAAAGCGACTCTCTCGTCGGGATTGTTGCGGAAAAATTCGATTATTTCCTCTCTGTGCGAAAGCGCTTCTTCCTCACAGCAGGGTTTCCGCAGAAGGTAGTACAGATACTCCTCTCCCGCAGCGGAATAAGTATAATTCATTCTTTTAAACACATCGTCCATGTTTAAGTCATTCCACGTAATGTCGTCAATGACAAAACCGTCCTGATGCTTCAGAAAATAATGGGAAATATTTTCAAACTTCTCCGGTTTATATTCTTTTTGCGGCAGAACGCCGTAATCTTTCCGCAGCCTCCTGATAAATTCTTTCTGTGATTTTTTGTAATCAAAAAAGCCTTTTACCATAAAAAGCACGATAAATCCCAGTATTACCGCCGCAAAAATTAGATATTCCATTAATTTTCTCCCATTATCCTGTTCCTGATTTTTTCTGCTTTCCGGTAAATCTCCTCCGGTTTCTCCTTTGTGTAAAATTCTCCTTTATCATAGAGAATTTTCCCGTGAATCACGGTCATAACCACGTTTTGTTTGCTTCCGCTGTACACAAGATTCTTGGGAATGTTGTTAATTGGCTGCATATTAGGCTGCTGTAAATCAATCATAACCATATCCGCCAGCTTTCCGGCAGCCAGAACATCCGCATTTGTAAGCCCCATGGCGTGTGCGCCGTTTACCGTCGCCATCTTCAGCACCTCCATGGCGTCCACAGCCGCCGCGTCTTTTTCACGCAGCTTTGCAAGCGCCGTCACCAGAAACATTTCCCGGAACATGTCAAGACAGTTGTTGCTGGCGGGCCCGTCGGTTCCGATTGCCACCTTTACGCCGGCTTTCAGATAATCCGATATAGGCGCAATCCCGCTGGCAAGCTTGCTGTTTGAGCCGGGATTTGTCACCGCATACAGCCCCTTTTTCTTCATAATGGCGATATCCTCCGCCGTCATGTGGACGCAGTGAAAACCGC
>CAJTMZ010000118.1:0-9261 GCA_910577445.1 uncultured Lachnospiraceae bacterium
TCTTACCAAAAAAGAGGTGTTTTTTTCCAAAGACACAAACTATTTTACACTACCTTTATCTTAACAGAACGAATCGCTCTGGAATTTTAACTGCCGGTCCTATAGGTGGCTATGAGCAAACGGGTAACTACTTAATGGATGCTCGCTATAACCGTGCAATATTAATACGACGTATTGAAGAAATTGCAAAATATACGAAGCAAATAGCTATTTACAATAAAGATATTCGGAGTTTCTTTCAAAACCGAATTTAAAACTGCACACAACCACATTGCCAAAAGAATGATGACATTCACGATTGAAGAATAATGCAAAAGCAAGCATTATCCTATACACTGGATAGACGCTTGCTTTTGCATTTGAAGTTTATATAAGCGTGGGTTCATCATGTTTGGTGTAGTATCTTTAACTATGGAAAACTCCGTTTTCCCATTTGCTTACAGTCTGCCTTGCTATCCCAATCTTATCTGCCAGTTGCTCTTGGGAATAACCATTCTTCTTCCTCAACATTTGCAATTTTTCTTCTAAATTCATATATATCACCTCTAAAATAACATTATATATGTTTTTTTATGGAAAGCCACCACGGAAAGTAGGCAATTATGCCACTCTTAATATGCAATTCTGCAGCCTTTTGTGGAAAATGCGATTATACACGCGTTCAAGGATTATTAGGAGGACGGCGAGATACGGACTTTTGCCGAGGAGGAAAAAGAGGACATTTTATACCGAAATCAGGTGCATTTGCATCAGATTTCGTAATAAAATATGCTGCCGCTTGACGTTATGTCTATAAGCATGATACTATTATTACGAAATAAGGTGCGGTTGCACTGCTATTCGTAATTGAGGTGGCTATGGAAATTAAACGGGATATTTATTTGAATAAGTTGATTCGCAAAAAGAAAAATGGTCTGATTAAAGTAGTGACCGGTGTGAGACGGTGCGGGAAATCCTATCTTCTCTTTCACCTGTTCCATGACTATCTGTTGGAAAATGGCGTTCTGGACGACCATATTATTGAGGTGGCGCTGGATGACCGCAGTAACAAAGCTTTACGTGACCCGGATGCCATGCTCCGGTTTGTGAAAGAAAATATCCGGGATACGGAAGACTATTATATTATCCTGGATGAAGTACAGTATATGAATGAATTTGAAGATGTCCTAAACAGCCTGCTCCATATCCGCAATGCGGACATTTATGTGACCGGCAATAATTCCAGGTTTCTTTCATCTGATGTAATTACCCAGTTCCGGGGACGCGGTGATGAAATCCATGTTTACCCGCTCAACTTTCGGGAGTACACCTCTGCCTTTTCGGGGACACTGGATGCGGCGTGGGATGATTATGTTGTCTATGGCGGACTGCCGCTGATTTTGTCTATGGAAACGGAGGAGGATAAGGCGGAATATCTGACTTCATTGTTTCGGATGGTTTACATTTCGGATATTGTAGAGCGGCACGGCGTGCGGAACAAGGCGGAATTAGACGAGCTGGTGAATATTCTCGCATCCGTTGTCGGCAGCTATACCAGTCAAAACAAACTGGCAAAGACATTCAAAAGTATAAAAAATAAAACCGTCAGCGATAAGACAATCAAAAACTATATTGATTACCTGATTGACTCTTTCCTCATCAGCAAAGCGGTTAGATATGACATCAGGGGTAAAAAATATATCGGGTCTCCGGCTAAGTATTATTTTGAAGATGTGGGTCTGCGGAACGGCCGTCTGGGATTTAGGCAGGTGGAGGAAAACCATCTCATGGAGAATATTATTTACAATGAACTTCGGGTTCGAGGCTATCATGTGGACGTGGGTGTGGTGGAACATTATGAAACCGATAAGGAAGGAAAACGCAGGAAAAAGCAGCTTGAGGTGGATTTTATTGCCACTAAGGGCAGTGAAAAATATTACCTCCAGTCTGCATTTGCGATGCCGACGGCTGATAAAGTCAGGCAGGAGCAGCGCAGTCTGCTCAGTATTCCCGATTCTTTTCGGAAAATAATTGTTGTTGGTGACAACATCAAAGTCAGACGGGATGAAAAAGGCGTTATTACAGTCGGTCTGCGGAATTTCCTGCTAGACGAAAACAGCCTGAAGCTGTGAATGGGCGATTTAAAAAATTATGTCTTAAAATTAAAATCCCATACAGGAACCACCTTGTCATTTTCCAAAGAAATCATTATAATAATACCTGTTGGAAATAATATCAGAAGACAGGAGCCCGTATGAAAAGAAAAAGAGTTATGAAAAAAATCCTATACGAAATCCTTGACTGGTCCAAAGTGCTCCTGACGGCGCTTGTTATTACCTTTGTCGTGAGCCGGACGCTGGTTGCAAACGCGCAGGTGCCCACAGGCTCCATGGAGACCACAATCATGTCGGGAAGCCGGGTTTTGATTAACCGGCTGTCATATGTTGTGGGAGAGCCAAAGAGAGGCGATATCATAGCCTTTTATTTCCCGGATAACAAGTCGGAAAAATATTTAAAGAGAATTATCGGGCTTCCGGGAGATAAGGTGGAAGGGATTGACGGCGGAATTTATGTCAATGGCGTACTTTTGGAGGAAAGTTATATCACGGAAGAAATCAATGCGGACTTTGGCCCCTACCATGTACCGGAATCATCGTATTTTGTTATGGGCGACAACAGAAACAACTCGGATGACTCCAGATTTTGGAAAGACAAATTTGTGGAGAAGGACGAGATTATAGGGAAAGCTGAAATTGAATACTTTCCCGAATTAAAGAGGTTTTAGAAACTGGAAACTGCAGGCGTCTGCGGACAAAGTCCGCGGGGAATGTGTCAAAAGAACAGGAGAATTGAAAAATGGAAAAAAGATGGGAAGAATTTAAAGCGACTTTAAGCGATGAAAGGTCAATGAGCAAAAAGGAATTTTTGCTGATGATGGCTGTATGCGTACTGGGAGGAATTGTGTTTGGCATGTTATTCTCCCCAAGAAAATCTACGGTGATAGGCAGCCATAACGGAAACGGCTATGACGAGGACGACAAAAAGGCAAAGGACAAAAAGTCTAAAAAGAAAAGCGGCGTTGTGGACTGGGAAGAAGTGGAGCAGAAGGAGTTATAATCTGGCTTGCTTTTGAGTCAGTATACGGCATGGAGGATTAGTTTAAAATGAAAATTACATTAAAAGACGGCTCTGTCAAAGAATACGACAGTGCAAAAAGCGTTTATGAAATTGCGGCGGATATAAGCGAAGGCCTTGCCAGAGCGGCGTGTGCCGGAGAAGTTGACGGAAAGACGGTGGATTTGCGGACGGTTCTTTCAGAGGACTGTTCCTTAAATATCCTTACGGCCAACGACCCCGAAGGGCTTCGTGTGGTAAGGCATACCTGCTCCCATGTTCTGGCGGAAGCGGTCAAGAGGGTTTTCCCGCAGGCAAAACTGGCAATCGGGCCCGCCATTGATAACGGCTATTATTACGATTTTGAGCACGAGCCTTTTTCCAGAGAGGACCTGGATAAGATTGAAGCCGAGATGAAAAAGATAATCAAGGAAGGGCACAAGCTGGAAAGGTACACACTGTCCCGCCCGGAGGCAATCAAATTCATGGAGGAGGCGGGGGAGCCTTACAAAGTGGAGCTTATCAGGGATTTGCCTGAGGATGCGGAAATTTCTTTCTATAATCAGGGCGGCTTTACCGATTTGTGCGCCGGCCCTCATCTTATGAGCACAAAGGGAATCAAGGCGTTTAAGCTGACTTCTTCCTCTGGCGCTTACTGGAGAGGCAAATCCGAAAACGCAATGCTGCAGAGAATTTACGGAACCGCTTTTAATAAAAAGGACGAACTGGCGGAATATCTGACTTATCTGGAAAATATCAGGCTCCGCGACCACAACAGGCTTGGCCGGGAGATGGAGCTTTTTACCACGGTGGACGTTATCGGACAGGGCTTGCCGCTTCTTATGCCTCGGGGAACGAAAATGATTCAGACCCTGCAGCGTTGGATTGAGGATTTGGAAGACAACGAGTGGGGCTATGTGAGAACCAAAACGCCTCTTATGGCCAAGAGCGATTTGTATAAGATTTCCGGCCACTGGGACCACTATAAGGACGGTATGTTTGTTTTAGGAGACGAGGAGACGGACAAAGAAGTATTTGCCCTCCGTCCAATGACCTGTCCTTTCCAGTATTATGTATATAAAGCAACCCAGCATTCGTACAGGGATTTGCCCATCCGTTACGGAGAGACCTCCACGCTTTTCAGGAACGAGGATTCCGGCGAGATGCACGGCCTGACAAGGGTGCGCCAGTTTACCATCTCCGAGGGGCATCTGATTATCCGCCCCGACCAGGCACAGGAGGAACTCAAGCGCTGTCTGGATTTGGCGGTGTACTGCCTGACCACCTTAGGGCTTCAGGATGATGTGACTTACCGCCTGTCCAAATGGGACCCCAACAACCGGGAAAAATACCTGGGAGATGAAAATTACTGGGAATCCACCCAGAGCAAAATCAGGGAAATCCTTTCAGAGTATGGCGTTCCTTTTACGGAGGCCGACGGCGAGGCTGCTTTTTACGGGCCGAAGATTGACATTCAGGCAAAGAATGTATATGGCAAGGAAGACACCATGATTACCATTCAGCTTGACTGCGCCATTGCGGAAAACTTTGACATGTATTACATTGACGCAAACGGCGACAAGGTGCGTCCTTATATCATTCACAGAACCTCCATGGGCTGCTATGAGAGGACGCTGGCATGGCTGATAGAAAAATACGAGGGCAAGTTCCCCACCTGGCTGTGTCCGGAACAGGTAAGGGTACTGCCGATTTCCGAAAAGTATGAGGAATACGCGGATAAGGTGGTAAAGGAGCTTCGCAGAAACGGCGTGCTTGCGGAAGCGGACAACCGCTCCGAGAAGATAGGCTTTAAGATTCGCGAGGCAAGGCTTGCAAGGCTTCCCTATATGCTTGTGGTGGGCCAGCAGGAGGAGGCAGACGGCACGGTGTCCGTGAGAAGCCGTTTTGCCGGCGACGAGGGCGTTATGCCTTTAAGTGAATTTACAGAGCAGATTTGTAAGGAAATCAGAACAAAAGAAATCCGCAAAGAAAGCGAAACGGAAAAATGAAACTGTGGATAAAACGGAATATGACATGGGACGAAATCCTTGGAAGCGTGCTGTGCCTTGCGGGCATGGGAATGCTTTGCGTTTCCGTGTATTTATCCTTTAGCAGTGATATCTGGTATGATGAATTGTTTACCATGGGGCTGGCTGGCCAGTCCTGTGGTAAACTTGTTTCTATCACGGCAAGGGACGTCCATCCGCCTTTGTACTATATGATTGTGCGGCTGTTTCTCTGGATTTTTGGCGGACTTGAGAGAGAGATTTTTTATCAGGTGACAGCAGCCAAGCTGGTCTGCGTTCTTCCTTTTTTTCTGTGCATTCTCTATGCCCTCACTAAGATAAGAAAAAATTTCGGGACGTTTGCGGCCGGGCTTTTCTGTTTTCTGCTTCCCGCCATGCCGAAGCTGGCGGATTATACGGTGGAGATAAGGATGTACGGCTGGGCTCTTTTTTTTGTCACGGCGGGAATGCTCCACGCTTATGAACTGACCGCTTCACGCGGTATCTGCGGTGAAAAGGACAGTGGAAACGAAAAATTATCCGGCAGAAAAAGCCTGATTGACTGGATAGCCCTTACCCTGTACGGACTGGCGGCCTGCTACAGCCATTATTTTGCCTGCGTGGCTTATGCCATGATTTATCTGTATCTGCTGCTTGTCTTTTTCGCAGCGTACCGGCGCAAAGAAAGTCAGGGAAAAGAAATCAGGACGCTTCTGGTAAGCGGAATCTGCTGCGCCGCCGGGTATCTGCCGTGGATAATCGGCGCGTTTACCCTGCAGCTATCGCAGGTAAGGGAAAATTACTGGATTCAGCCCCTTACCTGGCGGAGCCTGGGAGGCTGTGTGAAATTTATTTTCCAGTTTGCTTTCCCTGGTCAGACGGTAAGCATGCTGGCAGGCGCATTTCTTTTTGCGGTTTACGGGGAAATGTTGGCGCTCTTTTTACTGAAAGAAAGAAGAAAGAAGAAAGCGTCCTTTATATTTGGGTGTCTGGGGGTTTTGGCGGGCATTGTAGTTTTCGGTTTTCTTGCTTCTGTGCTGATTCGCCCTGTTTTCGTTTACAGGTACATGCTTCCGGCGCTGGGCGTGTTCTGGCTGGCTTTCGCGGTTCTTCTTGCACAGGCAAAGGAAAAAAAGCTTTTCTTTATTCCGGCGCTGGTGTTTGTGACCATATCTGGCGTTTTGAATTACCGTTCCTTTTACGGGGAAGAGATGTGGAAGAGGGTGCAGATGAAGGAAGCCGGGCAGGCGCTGTCGCAGGTAGACGAAAACGATATTGTTATTTTTAATTTTGACCAGACCCAGGCTGTGGCATCTTACTATTTGAAGAACGACACTTATCTGTGGTACGGAAAGCCGGAGGAGCTGATACGGGAAATGTATCCGGTAAACCATGCGCTGGTGGAGGGAGAATTTTCCGACGAGGAGGGAATCAGGGCTTTGAAGGAACTGCTTGTGGCAAAAGAGCAGGCGGGAAACGGAAAGGTCTGGTTTTTCGGAAGCGGCAACGCCAGGGAAGAGATTATCGAAAAATGGAAAAACGCCGGAATCGAAGCATCCGAGTCAGCCAGCGTGATGATAGAAAGGTACTGGTTTAATCTTTATGAATGTAAATTAAAATCCTCTGAATAAGGAGCATGAAAAACAGCCATACTGATACTGTGAAAAGCAATGAAAAATTGTGAGAAACAACGAGTAACAGCAAATGCCCGGACAAAAGAGCGCCGGCGGCGTTTGCGGGACCGGAATGGAGGTAGGAAGATGGCTGAATTAAAATGTGCTGTGGATAATTGCGTATATAACAAGAGCAAGTGCTGCTGCAAGGGAGACATTATGGTCGGCGGAAAGCGCGCGTGCTGCGAGGACGATACCTGCTGCGAGAGTTTTTCGGAGGCGGGAAAAGACAGATTTACCAGCTCTCTGGAACATCCGAGCAAAACAATCAGCATTGACTGCGAGGCGGTGAACTGTACCTATAACAGCAATTACAAATGTGTCGCCGAGCATGTGGACATCAAGGGCTGCGGCGCCTGCGACTGCAGGGAGACGGCCTGCGCCACGTTCACAGAAAAATAAAGCGGATTATCTGCCGGTTCATGGCAGACTTCACAAAATCAGTATTAAAAGCAAAAAAGGAGCCGGGAGCCGTCGTAAGGTTTCCGGCTCATTCCTGCGGCCTTTTGCCGCTGAAAGTGAAAAATTTCCGGGTCAAGTTTATGAAACAAAAATTTCCGGGTTAAGTTATGAAACGGTGCTTGTGAAATTTGAAGTTTTGTGCTTAAATATTTAGTAGCGGGCAAAAACCGCAATTTAAATATTTGAGGAATCGGGTACAATGAAAAGAAAAATAATTCTCACAGCGCTGGCTGCAATGTTTTTAACCGGATGCGGCGGACAGCAGGTAATCACCGTTGCCGATATTTCGTCGGAGGAAGGGCAGGAGCCGGGATACATAGAAATGCAGGAATTTGAATTAAAGGAAGACTCCGGGGAAGCGTCGGGGGACAAGTCCGGGTACTGTGTGGTGATGATTCCGGAAGGATTTGAGAAATCGGATGAAATTCCGGGAATGTATGTGCATGAGAGGAGCCCGCTTGATTCATCCAATGTGTATTACACCGTGTCGGAGGGCATTGGAGACGGAATGGTTTCCGCCTCTCTTACAGAGGAAGATTACATAGAGAGCATTGAAGAGGCTTATAAGGAATCGGGACAGGATGTGGACCTTCAGGTGGAATCCTTTGAAAAAATCGACATGGAAGGAATCCCCGGTTATAAAATACGGAGCAATTATAATATGGACGGGGAAACCATAGAGCAGGTGGCGTACATGATACTGGCGGACAACACCTACACCGTTACCTACAGCCAGATGGCAGGGGACGAGCTGCTTGCCGATTTCGAACTTTCCGACGGGCTAATCCGGCTTGTCAGGGAGGAAGAGACGGGGCTTGTAAAGAATCAGTAAAGTTTTATTGCCCGGAAGGCCGGTAAGTCTTAACAATTTCTTCGGCAATGGTTCGTTTTGCAGCGCAGCGGTCCATTGCCTGTTTTTCTATGTAACGGTGAGCTTCAGGTTCGTTCATTTTTAATTCGCTGATTAAAATCCATTTTGCTTTATTGACCAGACGGATTTCTGCCATTTTTTCCTCGATAGACAAAGATTTGTTTTCAAATTGCCGCAGCCGTTCTCTGGCGCTTTCCAACCAGTTAAGGGCATGAATCATAGTTGGTTTTGATGTTGGCTTAGGCAGTGTGAATACGCCATATTCGGCAGCGGTGTCGTGAATACCGGCATGTATATCACTTTTTACCAGAAGCAGTACAGCGGATTGTTTACTGGTACAGGTGTCTATCGCAAACCGGGTGCCGGCATCATCAGGCAAAGGGGCGTTGATGATGACAAAATCAAAAGTTTTTTCGGCAAGTACCCGTCTGGCGGAGCTGACACTGGCAGCCGTATGGATTGGGGAATATCTTGTTCCGGGGAGCAGGCCGGCAAAGGCAGAAGTGAAACTGTCTGCTGCAGATACAATGAGTATACTGTAAATACGTTCCTTTAAACTCATTTTACGCCTCCTCCTTTTTCTTGCTCTGAATTATTGATTGCAGTAAATGCCTAATATGGCATCCGGTATATGTTTTTTGATAAAATTACTGTTTGCGGCTGCTGAACAGGCGGATTTAAAATCCTCCGGCAGCTTTCTGAATCCGGAAAGGGTATCTTCATCTGCTTTATACAGATTGATATCCGCAGGCACCGGCGGTTCCAGCTTATTCCGAATCCCGTCCAGAACAGCATGGATTATCAGGGCAAACGCCAGATAGGTATTGGCAGACGGGTCTGCGGAACGAAGCTCTGCACGCCGGTATTCGCCCACCGCGGCAGGAACTCTGACAAGCTGGGAACGGTTCTCGCCGGACCATGAAATATATCGGGGAGCTTTATTGCTGCCAAAGCGATGATAAGAATTTTCTGTCGGATTTAAGAATACGGTCATATCATAAATCTTGTCCAGAATACCCGCTATCAGGTGATTCATATTGTCGGTATCATCAGCGGATTTGACGGACATATTGATATGGAAACCGTTACCTGGCTTATCCGCCAATGGTTTTGGGCTGAAATCGGCAAAAAGACCGTTCCGCCCGGCGATTGTTTT
>CAJTMZ010000118.1:9271-12207 GCA_910577445.1 uncultured Lachnospiraceae bacterium
CCGTCTGGAAAGTCATGGCATTGTCCGCAGCAGTTAAAGGGTCAGAATAACGAAAATCAATTTCGTTTTGTCCCGGGCCTTCTTCGTGATGCGAGCTTTCAGGCTGGATTCCCATCTGCCCCAGAATCAGACATATTTCGCGGCGGATATTTTCGCCTTTGTCTTCCGGGGCAATATCCATATAAGCTGCATTGTCATAGGGTTCTTTGGTCGGATTTCCGCTGTCATCTAGCCGGAACAGATAAAATTCCTGTTCCGCACCGAAGAAGAACTGATATCCGGCCTCTTTCGCCTCCAGAACTGCTTTCTTCAAAATAGAACGTGTGTCACACTCAAATATTTTTCCGTCCGGATAAGTAATATAACAGAACATTCTTACTACACGTCCATGCTCCGGTCTCCATGGCAGAGGCATCAGTGTGTCTGCTTCAGGGTGAAGGAACAGGTCGGAATGGGTTTCATCGCCAAAGCCGGTAATGGCGGACGCGTCAATGGCAATACCATATTCAAAGGCACGGGAAAGTTCCTGCGGCATAACGGAGATATTTTTCTGTTTGCCAAATACATCACAAAAGGCAAGACGGATGAATTTTACATCTTCTTCCTGCACATATTGCATTACCTCTTCTTCCGAATACTTCATAATCCTACCTGCTTTCTTTTAATTTGCTACATACATCTGTTTATAAGGGTTCTTACTGTCCGGCGTAATGACTGTAAACGGAGCGGATAAAAGTTCGTCCGCGGAATATCCGAAGTCCGCACAGTATTCGCACAGGTATTTTTGGATTTCTTTCAGGTCCTCCGAAGAGGTGCGTCGTGCTGTTACCTGTTTCGGAAAGCGGATATCCTCACAGATGTCACGCAGGAACATTTTGCCGCCGTGCATTCCGGTACATGGGAAATTGCCTACAATGCGTCTGCCGTTTTTGTGAAATCCAAGTACAATAATGATGCCGCCGGCCTGATATTCTCCAAGGAAGCTTCCGGCGCATCCACCGATTATCATAACGGGAATTTTTTCCCTGTAAGCTTTCATATGGATTCCCGCACGGTATCCGGAATCGCCCTGTACATAGATTTTGCCGCCGCGCATGGCATAACCGGCGGCATCGCCGATGTTGCCGTGAATCAGGATTTTCCCATCGTTCATGGTATCGCCTACGGCATCCTGTGCATTGGCCTTCACGGTAATAGTGGCACTGTTTAAGTAGGCGCCAAGGGCATTTCCGGGTAACCCCTCGATTGTAAGGTTTTTGCCGGACATGCCGGCGGCGATAAACCTCTGGCCGCAGCAGCCTTTAATGGTACAGTCGCCGTCTGTCTTACGCAGCGCTTCATTTATAGCTCTGTAATCTAAATCTGCAGCATGAATGACCTGCATATTATATCACACCTCCCCAAAATTGTTTATGTTTTTAAGTGTAAGTAAGGAATAAATCGTAATTTTTCTGTATCGTTACTCACCGGCATGAGAAATACCGAGTATTTCCAGTTCTTTTTCCGTTAATCCGATGCCGCGCAGCATCAGCCGGTTTCCCTGCAGCGCCTCAATGGAATTGATTCCCATTCCGCCCATCAGCTCTTTGATTTCGTGCTTCCATGCTGTCATAAGATTAAACAGCCGCTCGCTTCCGGCTTCCGGATTAAGCCTTTTTACAAGCTCAGGACGCTGGGTTGCGATTCCCCAGTTGCATTTACCGCTTTGGCAGGTACGGCAAAGATGGCATCCAAGAGCAAGGAGGGCGGCAGTGGCCATATAGCAGGCGTCTGCGCCAAGAGCAATGGCCTTTATCACATCCGCCGCGCTTCGGATACTTCCACCGGCCACCAGAGAAACATTGCCGCGGATGCCTTCATCGCGCAGTCTCTGGTCAACAGACGAAAGAGCCAGCTCAATCGGGATACCGACATTGTCCCTTATTCTGGTGGGAGCGGCTCCGGTACCGCCCCGAAATCCGTCAATGGCAATAATATCTGCGCCGCTTCTCGCAATACCGCTTGCGATTGCCGCTATGTTATGTACGGCGGCCACTTTTACAATGACCGGTTTTTCATATTCTGTAGCTTCTTTTAAGGAAAAGACAAGCTGGCGCAGGTCTTCAATAGAATAAATATCATGGTGAGGCGCCGGGGAAATCGCATCAGAGCCTTCCGGAATCATGCGGGTACGGGAGATGTCTCCTACAATCTTTGTTCCGGGAAGATGGCCGCCGATGCCGGGCTTTGCGCCCTGTCCCATTTTAATCTCAATAGCGGCGCCGGCTTTCAGATAATCCTCGTGAACGCCAAATCGTCCGGAAGCCACCTGAACGATGGTATTTTCGCCGTAGCAGTAAAAATCCTCATGCAGGCCGCCTTCCCCTGTGTTATATAAGGTGCCGAGCCTTGCTGCGGCCAGAGCGAGGGATTTATGGGCATTGTAGCTGATAGAACCGTAGCTCATGGCGGAAAACATAACCGGCATGGAAAGCTCTAGCTGCGGAGGCAGCTTACAGTCTAATTTTCCGTCTTTTGTACGCTGTATCTTTTGCGGCTTCTTTCCAAGGTAAACTCTGGTTTCCATGGGCTCGCGCAAGGGGTCGATGGGAGGATTCGTTACCTGGGAGGCGTTGATCAGAATTTTATCCCAATAAACCGGAAAAGGCTCCGGATTCCCCATGGATGAGAGGAGAACGCCGCCGCTGTTTGCCTGCTTATATATCTCTTTAATTGTGTTGTTTGACCAGTTGGCGTTTTCCCGAAAAGTACAGTCGCTTTTTACAATTTTCAGAGCTCTGGCGGGACAGAAGGAAACGCACCTCTGGCAGTTTACGCATTTCGATTCGTCACATTTCATGGTTTTGTGTTCTTCATCGAAGCTGTGGACTTCATTGGCACATTGTTTTTCGCATATCCGACACGCAGTACATCTGTTTTCGTTTCTGATTACTTCA
>CAJTMZ010000119.1 GCA_910577445.1 uncultured Lachnospiraceae bacterium
GCCCATGCCCCGGACGGTTAAAAGCATCCGGGGCTCGCCCGGATCATCCTCAACCTTCATTCTCAGCCTGCGCATATAGACGGTAAGGGAACCGCTGTCGATAAAGCTGCCTTCGCAGTCCCACAGCTTATCCAGTATCCGCTCTTTGGTAAGAACCCTGTTGGGATTTTGCATAAAAAGGCACAGAAGCTTATATTCCGCCGCTGTCAAATCCAAAAGCGCCCCGTTTTTGAAAGCCTGTCCCTGCAGTAAAAGCACCCGGATTCCGTTTGAGAACAGCTCCGTGTCCGCCGCCCCGAAATCCTTTGCCCGCCGCAGCAAAGCGTTGATTCTCGACTCTAAAACGCCCAGCTTAAAGGGCTTTGTGATATAATCGTCGCCGCCTATATCCAGTCCCATAACAATGTTCACTTCCTCGTCGGAAGCCGTGAGAAAAATAATCGGCACTTTGGAAACCTGCCGGACTTTCCGGCAAAACGAAAAGCCGGAACCGTCGGGAAGCGACACGTCCAGAACCAGCAAATCGTATTTTCCCTCTTCCCATATATCCTCCGCCTCTTTAAGCGTCCTTACAACGTCCAGTGAAAATCCCCGCTTTTTGAAAGCAAAGGAAAGTCCGTTCACCAGACTGAAATCATCTTCCAGAAGTAATATACTGCTCATTTTTATTTCCTCTCCCGCTTTCGATGGGTATATTATAATTCCTTTGCATATTATGCGCAAGAACAGGCTCTTTCAATACTAAAAAAGCGGGTAAACCCGGACAGAAGGTATAAGCAAACCGGATTTACCCGCATTGGCGGCAATTCTTATAAAGTTGTCAAATCTTTTACCCAGATATATTTTTTATAGTGGCGGTACACTGCCGGCAGTTTAATAATTTCATCCAGGTTCAGCACAAAGTACACTGCCGGAACCGGCCACTTAAGTATAAAGGCAGCGAGGCAGCCAAGCGGTATGACAATCACCCAAAGGGTAATGGCATCGCACAATAATCCGAACCTGGAATCGCCGCCCGCGCAGAAAATCCCTCCGATTGTGGTGCTGTTGACGGATTTTCCCACCAGGTAACCGGAACACATTATCAGCATCCATTTCAGATAATGCAGCGCTTCTGCCGAGAGGGAGGAAAAACGCAAAATCAAGGGCGATATGGCGAGAATGAAAAGCCCTGATATGATTCCGCTTATGACGCTGATTTTGCAAAGCCGTCCCCCGTATTCTCTGGCAAGCGCCTCTCTTCCCGCCCCCAGCTCGTTTCCCACAATAATTCCGCCGCCGCTCCCCACGCCAAGACAGAAGCAGACCACCAGGTTTTTCACGATGTTGGCGATGGAATTTGCCGCCACCGCGTCGCTTCCCATATGCCCCATGATGACGGAATACATGGTAAAGCCGCAGCCCCATACCAGCTCGTTGCCAAGCACCGGCAGGGTATATTTCCAGAACGTGTTTTCCAGTTCTCTGTCCCTTAAAAGGACATACTTTCCGCGCAGCCTGACGCGCCCTTCCCGAAGGGAAAAAGCCACGGCCCACAAAAGCTCGGCTCCTCTTGCCGTCACGGTAGCCAGCGCCGCTCCCGTTATTCCCATGGCAGGCATTTTGAAAAGTCCGAAAATGAAAACGGCATTCAGCAGTATGTTCAGCACCACCGCGAAAGAGCTGATAAGCGTGCTTTTTCCGGCATGGCCGGTGTTTTTCATAATGCAGAGATAAATCTGCGAAGCGCCGCAGAAAAGGCAGGAAATCCCGACTGCCCGAAGATAATCCGCACCGGGAGAAATCAGTCTTTCATCGGGCGTAAAAATTCTCATAAGGCTCTCCGGGAAAAGCTCTGAGCCGGCAAAAAACACCGCCGATATTATCAATGAAAAACGGAGTACAAAAGCCAGTATCCGCTCGACGGTATCCTTATCCTTCTTTCCCCAGTACTGCGCCGCAAACATGCTGGCCCCGATGGTAAGCGCCGCCAGAAACAGGTTAAACACGAACATGACCTGTCCCGCCAGAGAAACTGCGGACAAAGCGTCCTGGCTCAGACTCCCCAGCATCACCGCGTCCGAAGCGCCCACCAGCGAGAGCATAAACTGCTGAAAGGCAATGGGAAATACAAGACCTGACAGCCTGCCGTAAAATTCGTCTTTCCTTTTACCGTTATCTTTCATTTCAGCCTCCCTGACCCTTTCTTTCTGTTTTCCTTGAATATCATAGCATCCCCCTGTTTCCAATGCTTCCGTTATCTGCTATAATTATATAACAATCTTCCACAAAGGAGGTCTTTATGGAATTTTCAATCAACAGCGATTTATCCGAAAATGTCGCCTACAATCACCCTTTGTTCCCGGCCTATGTCAAAAAAGGGCTGCTTTCCACTTATCCGAATTATTCCGCTGTCAGCCACTGGCACGACGACCTGGAAATGAACATTCTGATAAAAGGCTCTATGGATTTCAATGTAAACGGCGAAATCGTCAAACTGAAAAGAGGGATTCTGATAAACGGCAGACAGCTTCATTTCGGCTTTTCCAAAAGCAGGCAGGAATGCGAATTTTTGTGCATACTGCTCCACCCCGGTCTTTTATGCGCCAACGACTGGTTCCGTTCCCGGTATGTCGTGCCGTTTTTGACACAAAAAATGCCCCCTTACCTGATTCTTTCCGACGAAGTTCCCTGGCAGTGCGACATTACAAAGACCGCGTCAACGCTTTTTACCGGAAAGGAATGCGAGTTGTCGCCTTTTTCGGCCCAGGAAAGCTTTTTCAGAATTTTTGAACTGCTCTATCAGAACCTTTCCGGCGAAGCGGTTCCCGCGGATAACGAGCAACTGGAATGTATGCGGAAAATGATAGGGTTCATTCAGAAAAATTACTGCGATTCCATTTCCCTTGAGCAGATTGCCCGCGCCGGCGAATGCTGCAAGAGCAAATGTTCCAGCCTTTTCAAAAGCCACTTATCCCAGTCTCCCAATCAATACCTGATTGCCTACCGGCTTAATAAAAGCATTGACCTGTTGCTGGGCACCACGCAGACCGTCACGGAAATCGCCTTTGCTTCCGGTTTCCGGGGAAGCAGCTATTACTGCGAGGCTTTTCGCAGGCATTTCGGACTAAGTCCCAGGGAATACAGAAAATTAAAAAAATAATTTTTTTCTGTCACACGGACAGGGAGGGATTGTCTAATAAAACAGGAGGTAAATTTTTATGAACAAGACAAATGAAGAGTTACAGGCTTTGGTTAAAAAGGCCACAGCCGGGGACAAAAATGCCCTCGAGACGCTTATTGCGGGCGTACAGGACATTGTATTCAATTTATCCCTGCGGATGCTCGGCACCTTTGCCGACGCGGAAGACGCCACCCAGGATATTTTACTGAAAATGATTACCCATCTTTCAACGTTCAGAGGCGACAGCTCCTTTACAACATGGGTCTTTCGCATTGCGGTCAATCATCTGAAAAATTACCAAAAGCATATGTTCGCCCGCTATCCGCTCAGTTTTGAATACTACGGAGACGATATCGAAAACGCGAAAATACAGGATGTGCCGGATTTGACGCAGAATGTGGAAAGAGAGATTCTGGCGGAAGAGTTGAAAATGTCCTGCACCAACGTGATGCTGCAATGTCTCGACGCGGAAAGCAGATGCATTTTTATACTGGGCACAATGTTTCAGATTGACAGCCGCATTGCGGGAGACATTCTGGAAATGACCCCGGAAGCCTATCGCCAGCGGCTTTCCCGCATACGCAGAAAAATGGCGGATTTTCTCGGAACCTATTGCGGAGAATACGGACGCGGCAGGTGTAAGTGCAAAGACAGGGTAAACTATGCCATACAAAACCACAGAATTAACCCAATGTGCCTTGATTATGTATCAGCCTCGGAAATCCCCCTTCAGACTATGATGGACGTGAAAAATGCCATGGAAGATATCGACGGCTTATCACAGGACTTTTCCTTCTGCCGGCCCTATCAGTCTCCCGAACGCACCAAACGCCTGATACGGGAGTTTTTAGCTTCCACACAGCTTTCCATCATACAAAATTCGTAAAGGAGAAAACGGTTTATGAATACACAGTTAATCATTGATTATTTATCGGCTCTTGAAAAGAATAACAACCGGGAATGGTATCATGCAAACAAGGACGGCTTTAAGAAAGCAAACGCCGAATTTGAAGAATTGTTACAGGCACTGATACTGGAAATCGGCAAATTCGACGGCAGTATTCTTCATAACAATCCGAAAGACCTCACGTTTAAGATTGTAAGGGATACCCGCTTCAGCCATGACAAATCGCCCTATAATCCCGCTTTCCGCGCCCATATTTCCGCCGGGGGCAAACTGCCTGTTCCCGTCGGATACTATCTTATGATAAAGCCCGGCGGACATTCCTTTTTAGGCGGCGGCCTGTTTGCAGATATGTTTAAGGACGCGACCGCCATGGTACGGGATTACATTGTGAAAAACGGAAAAGAATGGGAAACGATTATACAGGATGAGGCATTCAAAAAATATTTTACCGTACAGGGCGCCTCGTTAAAAAATGTCCCGGCGGGATACGATAAAGACCATCCTCAGGCGGAATATCTGAAATTGAAAAGCTGGTATCTGGAATACCCGCTAAGTGATGATGAAGTGGCGGACGCGGAGCTGTTTCTTGCTAAGGCCGCACAGCTTTTTAAGGCCATGAAGCCCTTTAACGACTATTTAAACAAAGCCCTCGTGGATTTTCAGATGCCGGCAAGGTAACGGGCTCTTTCCACCGCCCGTTCCCTTTTATACGGCTGCTTTTTTGCTTTCCCGTTTTCCTTTACGGGATTACTTTTTTGCTTTCCCGTTCAGCTCGGGCATTATCATAAGCAACATGGCTATAAAGCACGCGCTGCCGCCAAGAAAATTGGAAATGGGCTCGGCAGCAAACACGCCGTTTGCCCCCAGGTTTCCCACATAAGGCAGAAAAAACGTCAGCGGAACCACAATCACCACCTTGCGCAGCAGGGAAAAGAAAATCGCCTGCTTCTTTTTGTTGAGGGACTTAAACACCGTCTGTCCGCTGTACTGCAGGGCCTGAAAAATAAATGCGAAGAAGTAAATGTGCAGCGCCGGAACCGCAACGGCTAAAAGGGAAGGGTCCCTGTTAAAAATGCCGATAAACATTTCCGGCGCGAGCAAAATGAGTATCCAGGTTGCGCCGGTGTAAATAAGCGCCGTCAGGGTGACGAAACGGATTGCCTTTTTCACATTGTCATATCTTTTTGCGCCATAGTTATAGCTCAGGATAGGGGATGCGCCGTCGGCAATGGCCAGAACCGGCGTATCCAGTATCTGGCGCACCGAATTGATGATGGTCATGGTGGAAATGCAGACATCCCCGCCAAAGGCCCCCAGCATCCTGTTGCAGGCAATCTGCACCAGACTGTTGGTACACTGCATGACAAAGCTCGCGCTCCCCAGTCCCACAATATCCAGAACGCGTCTTTTTTCAAGGGAGGGCGCCTCCCGTAGCCGGATGCGAAGCTCCGCCCTTTTTCCCGTCAGAAACCGCACCACAAAAACAGCGGACAGAATCTGAGAGCAAATCGTGGCAAGCGCCGCTCCCTGCACGCCGAGATGAAAAACAAAAATAAAAACGGGGTCAAGCACAATGTTGGTGACGGCTCCAAGAAAAATGGTGGTCATGCCCACGCTCGCAAAGCCCTGGGAGTTGATAAAGGGATTCATCCCCAGCGCCACCATGGAAAATACGGTTCCCAACAGATAAATGCGCATATAAGGCATGGCGTAGGGAAGGGACGCGTCGGAAGCGCCGAATAAAATAAGAACCGGACGGCAGAAAATGCTGCCTAAAACCGTCAAAACCACCCCCGTAATCACAAGCAGATAAAAGGATGTGTTCATAATCCGTCCCGCTTCCTCCCGGTTTCCTCTCCCTCTCTCAATAGAGCAAAGCGGCGCGCCGCCCGCCCCGTACAGATTGGTAAAGGCCGTAATCAGCGAAATAAACGGAAAGCACAGCCCCACTCCCCCCAGCGCCAGAAGTCCTTCTCCCGGAATCCTTCCTATATAAATCCTGTCAACAATGTTGTACATTAAGTTCAGTATCTGCGCCACCAGCATGGGCGCAGCCACCCGGATAATGTTCTGTGTAACGCTGCCCTTTGAAAAATCAACCTGTTTTGCATGCATTCTTTCAAACTGTCCTTTCTCACGCGGCTTTTTGTTTTTTTATCTTATCACGGATTGGTTTTGAGCTCAACCAATCTGCCGCCAAATCCTTTCAATCCGGCAGTTTTTCTCACAGATTCCTGCATCTGCGGTTTCCGCTCCGGCGCAGATAATTGCCGATATCCGTTATGCACACAAGAGTCACGATTAAAAACAGCCCCGGAATCAGTATCATCCACCAGGAACCTGTCAGCAGCGCCTTTTCCGCCAGAGAAAGCATACTTCCCCAGGTAATCACCTCAACGGGAAGCCCGATTCCCATAAAACTTAAGGTGGATTCCGCCACGATTGCGCCTCTTACGTTCATCACCACCATAAACATGACAGACGCCATAAAGTTCGGCGCAAGGTGCTTCCAAAGCACATAAAGAAAGCCGCCGCCCATGCATCCGGACGCAAGCACATACTCGCTGCTTCTTAATTGCCGCACCTCCGTCCGGACAACCTTCGCGATGCTCATCCATCCCGTCACCCCAATCACAAGCGAAATACTAAACACGTTGGCCTTCCCCAAAAACGCCTGCAGAAAAATGACAAGGAGCAGGGACGGATACGGGCCGCTGCGTAAGATAGCAGAAAGGACGGAACGCTTAAGATAATCTCCGTAAGGCGCATGAGAAGCCCGTCAAGCCATGCCGGCGCGCTGCCGCTTACCGCTCCGAAGATAATGGCAATCAGTGTGGAAATCACGGTGGACGAAAGGCCGATAAACAGGGAAATCCTCCCCCCGTACCAAATCATGGAAAAAATGTCCCGCCCCATGGTATCCGTTCCGAAAAGAAATTCCCCATCCGGCGGCGTACTGTAATGCTGCAAACCCAGACAGGCAGGGTCTTTCGTCATCAGCCACTCTGCGGCCAGAGCGCCCGCCGCAATCATCCCCAGCAATATAAAGGAAATAACCGGCTTTCCTTTGTACCACTTTTCCTTTTGACAGGGCGGCGTATTTGACGCCTCCCTTATTCCCACAAGCTCAAATTCTCCCCTCAAGGCTCTTTTACCTCCGCTTTCTCCGCTCTGATTCTCGGGTCAATCCATTCGTTTATCATCCGGGCGGCGGTATTGCTGCCAATCACCAGAATACCGGTTAAAAGGCACAGCACCATCAGCAGATTATAATCCTTATATCTGGCGCTTTCGTAGGAAAGGGTCCCGATTCCCGGATAGGAAAAAACCGTCTCCACAATATAGGTTCCGCCCAGCACATGAGGCACCGATATGGCCATGATACTTAAATAAGAGGGAAAAATATTCCGAAGGCAGTGCCGGAACATTATGCTGCGCTTCGTAAGCCCCTTTGATTTTGCAAGAAGAACGTAGTCCTCCCTCACTTCCTCCAAAAGCTTATTGCGAATCATATAGGCATAATACCAAAGATGCCCCATAACGACGATTGTCAGAGGAAGAACCAGATGCACCGCCCTGTCTGAAAATCCTCCTCCTCCCACAGAATAGGCCCCCGAACTTGGAAGCAAGTGCAGCCAGACGGAAAAAATCAGAATCAGAATAAGAGACATCCAGAATTCGGGAATACAACTGGCCACGGTTCCAACCTTGCAGATAATTTTATCCGGCCACTTATCCTCGTACCATGCGCAAAAAATCCCAAGCAGCAGCGCCAGAACAAATATCAGCAAAAATCCGGTTCCTCCCAGAATAAGGGTATTGCCGATTCTATCGCCAATCACCTCTGCCACATCCATTTTGTACTTGTAGGAAATGCCGAAATCCCCCTGCAAAGCGTTTCCAAGCCACCGCAGATACTGAACCGTAACAGAATCGCCAAGCCCCAGCCTGTTTTCCGCCCACTCCCGCTCTTTTGGACTCATTTTTTCCGCACGTTCCCCATAATAGGATATCAGCGCGTCGCCCGGAGCCAGCCTTGCGATATAAAACACAAGAAACGACAGCAGAAAGATACTGGCAGTAAATATAATAATGCTTCGGCATACATAAAGGATTCGGCTTTGTTTTTTCATATAACCTCCTGATTCAAGGCTACCAGAGCCTTTGTGTAGGGATGACGGGGATTTTCAAACAGCTCTTTTACCGGCGCCGTCTCCACCAGCCTGCCCTGATACATCACCCCCACCCTGTCGCACAGAAATTCCACCACGCTCAGGTCATGGGAAATAAAGAGAAAAGAAAAGCCGTGCTCTTTTTGCAGATGGCGGAAAAGATTGATTATCTGGGCCTGAATGGAAACGTCCAGAGAAGCCACAGGCTCGTCCGCAACTAAAAGCTCCGGCTCCATGGAAAGGGCTCTGGCGATTGCCACCCGCTGCCGCTGTCCCCCGGATAACTCCGGAGGATATTTATCCAGATAGCCCGCGTCCAATCCCACGTAACGCGCCTGAAACTCCGCCTCCGCCCGGAAAGAACCTCTTTGCGTTACTTTTTTCTGAAGCTTCATGGGCTCTGCGATGATATCCCGCACCTTCATTCTCTGATTTAAGCTGGAATTGGAATCCTGGAAAATAATCTGCCTTGTGCTCTGCAGCATTTTTTTGTTTTTCCGAAAATCCTGCCCGTTTAAGGTATTGATTCCCTTATAAAAAATATCGCCGCCGTCAGGCTTATAAATATTCATAACACAGCGGGCCACCGTTGACTTCCCGCAGCCGGATTCCCCTACCAGACCGAAAATTTCTCCCCGGCGAATCTGAAAGGAAACGTCCTCCACAGCCTGAATAAGGCCGCCTTTTGCCAGAGGAAAACTGTGGGATAAGCGGCGCACATCAAGCAGAATTTCCCCTTCTGCCTGCTTTTCTTCCTTCTGCTTATGCTTTTCACCGGCCGTTTCGGTTTTCAGCGGGCATGTGATTTTCGGCGCCCGCTCGTCCAACAGCCATGTGGCGGCAAAATGTGTATCCGTAACCCGGAACATGGGCGGTTCCTTTTCATAATCAATGGCAAGGGCATACTCGTTCCGGCTGGCGAAAGCGTCCCCTTCCGGCGGATTCATAAGGGTAGGCGGCATACCCGGAATCGTATACAGCCTATCCCGTCCCTTCGCCAGAGAAGGAAGCGCCCGCATAAGCCCCCAGGTATAAGGATGCCTTGGGTCATGGAAAATTTCTTCCGTCCTCCCAATCTCCACAATCTTTCCGGCATACATAACGGCAACCCTGTCCGCCGCTCTTGCCACTACGCCCAAATCATGGCTGATAAAAACCGTGGCCGTTCCCAGCTTTTGCTGAATGCTCTTAAATAAATCCAGAATCTGCGCCTGAATCGTCACGTCAAGAGCCGTGGTAGGCTCGTCGGCAAACAGAATTTCGGGATTGCCCGCAAGCGCAATCGCCATCACCACCCGCTGCCGCTGTCCTCCTGACAAATGATAAGGATACTGCTTAAGCCGCTCCTTTGGCCTGTCAATTTCCACCAGATTCATCAGCCGAAGCACCCTTTCCTGCCGCTCCCTGAAAGAGAGCTTTGGCTGGTGCACCCTGACGGCCTCCTCTATCTGCATTCCCACGGACATGGTAGGATTAAGGCTTGTCATAGGGTCTTGAAAAATCATGGAAAACAGCTTTCCCCGAAGCCTTTGCATATCCCTCTCCCTGTAGGCTGTAATATCCGCTCCGTTGACGGAAATGCTTCCAGACATTATCTTTGCATGCTCCGGCAAAAGCTTCATAATGCTCTTGCACAGGGCGCTTTTTCCGCAGCCCGACTCTCCCACAATTGCCAGCACTTCCCCCCGCCTCAGAGAAAAACTCACGTCCCGCACGGCGCAAATCTCCCCCTTGGATGAAAAAAAGCTGACTGATAAATTTTTAGCCTCCAACAATTCCGGCATTAACTTTTTATCCTGTTCTTTTTTTAATGTTTCCGGCATTTTCTTTTTATCCTGTTCTTTTTTTGCTGTTTCCGGTATCGGTTTACCAAGGCTCAGCTTTTCTTTTCATACTGCCATTCGGCCACATTCCAGAAAATCCCCACGCCGTGATGCCCCATAACCGTGTCGGCCGAAATCCCTTTTATGCCGGACTTCGCCACATAGTTCGCGTCAATATAGCAGATAAACGCAAACGCCGGGTCACTGGCCAGTTCCTCCTGAAACCTGCCGTAATTTTCGGCACGAACCGCCGGGTCGTCGGACTGGCGCGCTTTCGTCAGATAGAAATCAACCTTTTCATTGGAATACCCCGAATAATTCGCGCCTTTATCCGTCCCGAAAACCTTATAAGTGTGGTCGTCCGCGTCAAAAGGACTTCCCCAGCCGATAAGGTAAGCCATCTGGCCGCCCCAGTCCACCTGCGCGGGAATCTCAACCCTGCAGTCGATTCCCACCGCCTGAAGCTGAGAGGCCGCCGCCTGCGCCATGTCGATGCGGACCTGGTCGCCGGCTCCCACACTGATTACAAAGCCCACCGTCTCCCCGTCTCTGGTGTAAAAACCGTCCTCTCCCGCCACGCAGCCCGCTTTTTCCAATAGCTCTCTGGCTTTTTCGGGATTATAATCGTAATGCTCTGTTTCTTCCTTATTGTATATATTTCTCTGCAGCGGGCCGTAAGCAGCCATCCCCTGCCCCAAAAGCACCGCGTCAATGATTGCCTGCCGGTCAATGGCATAGCAGATAGCCGGAATGATATCCCTGTTTTTTGTCCAGTAACCGTTCCTGAAATTAAAAAGGATTCCCCGGTAATCGGAAGTCATCATATCATAACAGGTATAGCCTTCCCTCCCGGCAAAAGCCTTAGCGTCCTTTGGGGTAAGCAGCGCCAAATCCAGTTCCCCTGATTCCATCTGGATTGCCTTTGCATTGTCGTCGGGAACGATTTTAAACACGATTCTATCAATGCCAGGACTTCCCTTATAATAATCCTCGTTTTTTACAAGCGTAATCGACTGTCCCACATCCCATGCTTCCAGCCTGTAAGGCCCTGTTCCCACCGGATTTCGGAAAAAGTCAGATTCCTGCATATCCTCTCCCTCCAGAAGATGCCCGGGCAGGATTCCCATGGTCATGTAGTCAAGAAAAGCCACATTGGGCGCGGACAGTTTAAAGGCAACCGTATAATCGTCCAGTACCGCAATCTCCTCCACATCCTCGTAATTGGGAGCGTTCTCCGAGCCGTTGTCAGGATTCATAATGGCTTCTATGGTAAATTTCACATCATCAGCGGTAAATGCCTGCCCGTCGTGCCATTTTACCCCTTTTCGGAGATGAAAGGTATAGGTGTTCGAATCTTCGTCAAATTCCCAGCTTTCCGCCAGACCGGGAATTACCTGATTGTCTCCGTCGTGAGCCGTCAGTCCGCCAAAAAGCAGGATATTTATCTCGCCGTGTTCGTCCATGGCAGGATTAATGCGGGTATAATCGCCGCTTCCGTAAACCAGCGTCACCGGTTCGGAGCCTGATTTCTGATTTTCGCCTCCTGAATTTGTAGCTGCCACATCCGCGCCGCCTTCATTCCCGCCTTCCCCGCCGCAGGACGCCATGGCTAAGAGCATGGCTGTTATCATTAGTATTGAGATGATTTTTTTCATTTTTACCTCCTGTTCGCACCGCTCGGCTGTCGCGGCTTTCGCCACATGTGCATGCAAGCATGCCCGCGTGGCTCATTGCTCACACCGCTCGGCTGTCGCCTCGCTGTCGCGGCTTTCGCCACATGTGCATGCAAGCATGCCCGTGTGGCTCATTGCTCACACCGCTCGGCTGTCGCCTCGCTGTCGCGGCTTTCGCCACATGTGCATGCAAGCATGCCCGCGTGGCTCATTGCTCACACCGCTCGGCTGTCGCCTCGCTGTCGCGGCTTTCGCCACATGTGCATGCAAGCATGCCCGCGTGGCTCATTGCT
>CAJTMZ010000120.1 GCA_910577445.1 uncultured Lachnospiraceae bacterium
TATATAGTGACAAACTGCGTCTTTCCGTGTTAGACTTAACTCGTATAGATTTAGCTTCAAAGGAAGATAAACACTATCATATAGATTATTGGGCGTCTCTTTTTAAGGCAGAAAAATCATCTCTCCCATTGAAATCCGTTCCGAATCGCTATACAATGGATACTGCCTGTGCAATACTTGAGAATATGTGCAAAAGCACTGCCAAAAACGTTCAGGGCATTTTACAATTGAAAGGAAAGGAGTTCGTTTATGAAAATCATATTTGTCCGTCACGGCGAACCTGACTATGCAAATGACTCTTTGACAGAAAAAGGCTGGCGGGAGGCCAAATGTCTGGCAGAACGCATCAGCAAATGGAAAGTCACTGATTTTTACTGTTCCCCTTTAGGCCGCGCGAGGGATACCGCATCCCCCACCTTGCAGAAAATGAACCGCGAGGCCGTCACTTTAGACTGGATGAAGGAATTTTCCTATCCTATTGACGACCCTGTTACCGGAAGACATGGCGTTCCGTGGGATTTCGTTCCTTCCTATTGGAGCGGTAATCCTCTTATGACAACCGGGACACAATGGGTGGACGCCGATATCATGCAGCAGAATCCTGAGATAAAAAGCCAGTTTGAAAACGTATGTAGAAATCTGGATGAATTTCTGGCTTCTTACGGTTATGTAAGAAAGCAGAATTACTACCTTGTCCCCGAAATGGAGGAGCGCTTTATTTCGCAGACCGTGGCTCCGGGCAATGTCCGCTCTATAGACAGGCTTCCCGACGACAGCAACGAACCTGTGATTGTCATATTCTGCCATCTGGGAATTACCTGTCTGGTTCTCTCCCATCTGCTGAATATCCCTTTTCCTCTGCTGACTCATGGATTTTTCCTTCCGCCATCAAGCATTACCATACTTTCCAGTGAAAGGCGATGGGAAAAGGAAGCCTACTTCAGAGTGCAGGCAATAGGCGACGTTCACCATCTTCATGCAAACGCGGAGCCGCTCTCACCGGCCGGTTCTTTTGCAACGCCTTTTCCGGGATAGAATTATTAAAAAACAGGCTTACGCGGGAATTTTGTTTCCTGATGTAAGCCTGTCTTGTACTTTCATTTCTATGCCTGTTCGTTCCAGTTTATATATTCCATTACCTTTATAATCGACTGTTTTGTCTTTTCGTGCAGATAAGCCTTATTCAGCTTATTCTTATGGTATTTCAAATAAGAATTTTGCGTTAGTTCTGTCAAAAGCGTTGTGAAAAAACGTTCCCAGCTTAAATAATCCTGGCTTTCGATAAAATCTTCCGGATGATTTAATATATCCTGTACTATTCTCCCACCAATTATTCCGGATTTTAGTATTATCCATTCAAATGACTCTGGAAGATAGCATTTTACTGCAGGTTTACTGCGCATAAGCTGATATAGTTCGTTCATCTCCGAACCAATAGCCGCACCGTCTGCAACCACAAGAACCGATTCTTTTCCCAGTTTGTTTATTTCTGTTTTCAGCTTTGATTTTCCGCCCGCGCTGATACAGGCGGTCCCATTTTTTTCACAAATCTCAGAAAAAAATTCATAGCCGGAATTGGAATCCTCTACTACCACGCTTTCCGGCCTTATTTTGGGGGAGAATGATTCTGTACTGTAAATACGATACAATTCGTTATAGGTTTTCTTAAGGTTATGATATTTTCCGGATGTATGGATACCGTAAATTTCATCCACTGAATACGGCAGATTTGGCAAATCCTCTCTTGTTATAATTACAAAATAATTATCTGAAGCTTGCACTTTTGCGGCAAACTCCTGCGATTTCACAAATTTATTTTCTTCATCCAGAAAGATAATATGCTTATGAATATTGGGCAGAATAAGATTCCAATCATTTCCGCTAAGCGTCCGGCATGGCCGCTGACAAAAAACCTCCACACCCGAGCTTTCTCCGAGAGTCGACGCCTGTTCCAGAAGATTGATTAATTTTGTCTTTCCTGTTGCGCTGTCTCCGCGGATAATTGTAATATTTCGACGTATATCCAACTCATAACGCAGTTTATTATTCTGCACTACAATATGATATTTACCTTTCATAAATCAACGCTCCTTTATTTTGAGTGCCTCCTGCAAATATTCCTCATAATTGTGAACAGTTACCCCTGTATTAAGCATAACAGCCTCAAAAATCGGCACGGAGCTAAAGTCCATCACATGATGCAGATTAATAGTCAAATCTTCCATTCTTCCCAGTTCCGCAATCCATTTTGCACAATTATCCCCACAGGAAGATGCGTTAAAAATCCTGCCGCTCCTGTCAAAAGCCATCAAAATTAATGTTTTGACACCGCCGGAAATCTCTTTTGTGGAAATGGGACCAAGCACCGGACTTTGAATCAGATGTGTACCGATTACATCAGATTTATCGATATCTTTAATCATTTTAACCGACAAAGGAGCGGTAATCCATTCGTCCTCATATCGATTGTCAAAATAGGTAGGGGGATGGTACACAGCATTTTCCACATCTCCAAATACAATTTTAAGCATTGTTCTTTTCTCCTTTTTTCAAAAAGGCTATACCTGTTACCGGCATAGCCTTTTAAAATCCAAAATGCATTCTTATCTGTTTTTATTCATGCGTTCTTCTGTGTTATCTTGCATCCCTGCTGTCAGCATCGTATAGCGCCGATTTATTCGTCCGCTTTTTCAGCAGAAGCCTCCCCGTCAGCAGCAGTGTCCTCTCCTTCGTTTTCCCCGCCGCTTTCAGCCTCTGCGTCTGCATCAGAACTTTCTGTCCTGTCAATGGTAAGATACTTCAATTCACCTTTAACATCAACCACCTGACACGCTTCCATAAGCCCGGCCACATACTCGGAAGCCCTCTCGGAGGCTATGGTGTTTGCAATATTTTCATTGTCCGCCTCGTCAAAGTATCTCTTTACAAATTCCACGACATAGTACTGGTGGGTGTTTTCATCCGCGAGGACAGTGATATCGCCTTCTTTGCGGCCTTCTTCGTAAAGCCATCCCGATATCGCAGTGGAAATACCGGAAAAATACCTTCCTTCTGTAAGGCTGTATTCCGATTCCGCATCCTCATAATTTGCCTTGGCATCCTCAGAAGCGTTTTCAACGCAGAGCGCTTCAAAATCCTCACCGCCCTTACGCGCCTCCATCATGGCATTGGCTTTTCCTTCCAGTTCTTTCATAGCGTCGGATATGGCGGCTTCGTCCGCATCGTCTGCAAGCTCCGCCGTAAAAATGAAGCTTCTGTAGTCAACCTTATCATAATCCAGCTTATGTTCATCGTAATAAGCGCTGACTTCCTCGTCGGATGCCGCATTTTCTTCGAGCAGATGACTGTAGTATGCGCTTGCGAGCAGATTTTCCCTGACGAAGGATTCTATATTTTTCTGTGTCGCGTATTCGCCAAAGTTCTGTTTGCAGTATTCCTTAACGCTCACTCCCGCATTGTCTGCATAGAACTGAAGACTGTTTAAAAAGTTATCATAGTCCTCGGTATCGTCGTAGGTAAAGCCCTTTTCGCCGGCGTCCTTTACCATAACTTTAGTCTGCTTAATCTGCTCCACAGCCATTTCGTCAAACATATCCTTCCAGGTCATATCCTCCGAATACTGCTGTTTATCAAAATCAGAAGAAGTGTCAAGTCCCATATAAGGCATAAGGGATGAATAAGTCGTCAAATAATTATTGACAGCAGAATTATAATAATAATCATACTCAAGCTGTGTCAGTTCATGGTCGCCCACTTTAACGTACGCGCCGTTCAGCGCCGAATTTTTCCGGACAACGGATGTTCCTATGGAAAGCGCCGCTGCAAGCACCACCACGGCGCAGACCGAAAAGGCCGTTATTTTAGCGATTTTATCCTGACGCGCTTCCTTAATCTTCTGCTGCTTTCTGGCTTCTATTTTCCGGTCGTATTTTGTCTGTACCTTTTCTCCTGTCTTTGCTTCCGGCATATTTTTCCCGGCAGTATGCTGTGCATTCTGCTGTGTTTTCTTACCGGCTTCCTGTTGTGCCATCTGTAAATTTCCTCCTCACATAAAATCATCGGTATTACACCTTTTGCAGTATACCAGCAAAATGTGTCCATCCTGTGAATCTTGTTACCTCTGATTAATATAATTCACAAGTCCTTCTGCGTCAATGATTTTCTGCATAAATTCAGGAAATGCCTGGCCTTTAAACTCTGTGCCTTTCGTCAGGTTTCTGATGATGCCGGAGTCGAAATCAATTTCCACTTCGTCCCCTGCCTCGATTCCCTCTGAAGCCTCGGGGCATTCAATGATGGGAAGTCCGATGTTAATGGCGTTTCTGTAAAAAATCCGGGCAAATGTCTGTGCAATCACGCAGCTTACGCCCGCCGCTTTGATGGCAATAGGCGCATGTTCTCTGGAAGAACCGCAGCCAAAATTTTTGTCGGCTACGATGATGTCGCCCTTTTTCACATTTTTAATAAAATCTTTGTCAATATCTTCCATGCAGTGCAGCGCCAGCTCCGCCGGGTCGGAGGAGTTCAAATACCTTGCCGGAATAATTACGTCCGTATCCACATTGTCGCCATATTTAAAAACAATTCCTTTTGCTGCTTTCATAATTCCCTCTTTCCTCACTTTCCCACATCAATCAGTTAAGCTGGCAGGGACAGGCAATTTTCCCAAGAACCGCGCTTGCCGCCGCAACTGCCGGGCTGGCCAGATAAATCTCCGAGTTTACATGTCCCATACGTCCCACAAAGTTACGGTTGGTGGTGGAAACGCATCTCTCGCCTTCCGCCAGAATCCCCATATAACCGCCAAGACATGGTCCGCAGGTAGGGGTGCTTACCACCGCGCCCGCTTCAATGAATATTTTCAGAAGCCCTTCCTCCATGGCCTGCATATAAATGGCCTGGGTCGCCGGAATTACGATACAGCGCATTCCCTTTGCCACATGTCTGCCTTTCAAAATCTGTGCGGCGCTCCGCATGTCGTCGATTCTTCCGTTGGTGCAGGAGCCGATAACCACCTGGTCGATTTTGATATCCTCTTTTATCTCGTCAATGGTCTTTGTGTTTTCGGGAAGATGGGGAAAAGCGACGGTGGGACGAAGGCTGCTTAAATCAATGGTGTATTCCTCGTCGTAAACCGCGTCTTCATCCGCCTCATAAACGGTATATTCCTTTTGGGAATGTTCTTTCATATAGGCGATTGCCAAATCGTCCACCGGGAAAATGCCGTTTTTCCCGCCGGCCTCGATTGCCATGTTGGCGATGGTAAAGCGGTCGTCCATGGAAAGATTCCTGATTCCGTCCCCCGTAAATTCCATGGATTTGTAAAGTGCGCCGTCCACGCCAATCATACCGATGATATGTAAAATAACGTCCTTTCCGCTTACCCACTCTGCCGGTTTTCCGGTGAGGTTAAATTTGATGGCTGCGGGCACCTTGAACCATGCCTTGCCGGTAGCCATACCGGCGGCCATATCCGTGCTTCCCACCCCTGTGGAAAATGCGCCCAGAGCCCCGTAGGTGCAGGTGTGGGAATCCGCGCCGATAATCACATCGCCTGCCACTGTCAGCCCTTTTTCAGGGAGCAGCGCATGTTCGATTCCCATTTCACCGACCTCAAAGTAATTGGTAATTTGGTTGCGGTACGCAAACTCCCGCACGCATTTGCAGTGCTCTGCTGATTTAATATCCTTATTGGGGACGAAATGGTCAGGAACCAGAGCGATTTTATCCCGGTCAAACACACCGTCCACCTTCATTTTTTCCATTTCCTTAATGGCAACCGGGCTTGTGATATCGTTGCCCAGCACCAAATCCAAATCCGCTTCAATCAACTGCCCGGCTTCCACCTTATTAAGGCCCGCATGAGCCGCCAGTATTTTCTGAGTCATTGTCATTCCCATAAATCCATATCCTCCAAACACGGTTAATCGTGCAGAAAAATCCTTTCCCCCGGGCGTGTATTTAGCTGCATCGGAAAGTTTTGCCCGCACCGTATACATAAAAAGCGGCAAATGTTGTTCTGCCGCCTTTTGTCCTTTTTAGTTATTAATCAGCTTGTCGCTTTCATTGTTCCAACTGTACAGTTTACGGATTTCTTTTCCCACCTGCTCTGACGGATGTTCTGCCGCAAGCTTTCTCATTGCCTTAAAGTGGGCCTGGCCGCCGGCGGGTGACATATCCAGAAGGAAATCCTTTGCAAAAGAGCCGTCCTGAATGTCTTTCAAAATCTTTTTCATGGTCTTTTTGGTTTCCTCTGTGATAATCTTAGGGCCGGTAATATAATCGCCGTATTCGGCTGTGTTGGAAATGGAATATCTCATTCCCTCGAAGCCTGACTGGTAAATCAGGTCTACAATCAGCTTCATCTCGTGAATACATTCAAAGTAAGCGTTTCTCGCATCGTAGCCTGCTTCCGTTAAGGTCTCAAATCCAGCCTGCATCAGCGCGCATACACCGCCGCACAGAACCGCCTGCTCGCCGAACAAATCCGTCTCTGTCTCTGTCCTGAAGGTGGTCTCCAAAACCCCTGCTCTTGCGCCTCCGATGGCAAGGGCGTAAGCAAGAGCCTTGTCAAGCGCTTTGCCTGTTGCGTCCTGGTGAACGGCTACCAGACAGGGAACGCCTTTTCCGGCCTGATACTCGCTTCTTACGGTGTGGCCCGGTCCTTTGGGCGCAATCATGGTAACGTCAACGTTCTTCGGCGGTACAATCTGTCCGAAATGAATATTGAAGCCGTGGGCAAACATCAGCATATTTCCCTCTTCCAGATTGGGTTCAATATCTTTCTTATACATGGACGCCTGAAGTTCATCATTAATCAGAATCATAATAACGTCCGCTTTTTTGGCCGCTTCCGCCGCCGTATATACCTCAAATCCCTGCGCCTCGGCCTTCGCCCAGGACTTTGAGCCCTCGTAAAGCCCGATAATCACGTGGCAGCCTGATTCCTTTGCGTTTAAAGCGTGCGCATGTCCCTGGCTTCCGTAACCGATAACTGCGATTGTTTTTCCTTCCAGCATGGAAAGGTTGCAATCCTCCTGATAATAAATATTTGCCATCTCTGACTCCTCCTCTTTTTCCTGTTTCTAAACCATTCTTCCTATATTAAACGGATTTCCCAATCCGGAAATCTGTCAATATTGCAAAGCGTAACCTACAGATAAGTTACGTTTTCCGAACCTCTTAAAAGTCCCGCGATTCCGGTTCTTGCAACTTCCAGTATCTCATAGCCCTCTAACAGATTGATGAAAGCGTCCAGCTTGGCCTGATTGCCCGTAAGTTCTATGATTAAGCTGTCAAAGGCCACATCAATAATTTTCGCGCGGAAAATATCCGCCACAGCAATGATTCCCTGTCTCTGCTCGCTGTTTGCGCGGACCTTGATAAGGGCCAGCTCCCGGTAAACGCTGCTCTCCGGCTTAAGTTCCTTGATATCCCTTACATCCACCAGCTTGGCTACCTGTTTTTCTATCTGGTCAAGAATTTCATCCTCGCCCGACGCCGTAATGGTGATTCTTGTGTAGCGGGGGTCGCCGATGACGCCTGCCGTAATGCTTTCGATATTGTAGCCTCTCCTTGAGAAAAGCCCTGAAATCCGGCTAAGCGTTCCGGCATTGTTATCTACCAGCAGTTGAAATACTTTTTTTTGCAATTGCCCATCCTCCTAACATTCGAAAATTATTTTAACAATATTGTCCCCAAAAGTCAACTTACATAATTAACTATAAAGTTGATTTATTTTATTCTGTCTCCCTGCATTTTTGCAAAGCCAATGTTCCGGTGCGGGCAACCTCCACAATGCTGACGCTCTTAAACATACCGATAAACAACTGAATGCGTTCCGGTATGTCGCACATCTGGATAAGCATCATGGATTTGGACATATCAACGATTTTTGCCTCCATGATTTCACAGATTTCCATGATTTCCCGGCGGTTCGACTTGTTGTATTTCACCTTCATAAGAAGAAGCTCCCGGCTGATGCTGCTGGTCTCGTCAAAGGTTTTTACCTTAATGACGTCCAGCTTTTTGTTAAGCTGCTTTTCGATTTGCTCAATGGTCCGCTTGTCTCCGCTGCTCACAATTGTCATGCAGGACACTGCCGAATCGTCTGTCTCTCCCACCGCGAGGGAGTCGATATTAAAACACCGTCTGGAAAAGAGGCCCGCCACCTTACACAGTACGCCGGAACGGTTTTCCACCAATACGGAATATATTTTTTTCATAAACTGTCCTCCTTACGCCTACCTTACCAAATCCATGGGGTTAATGATACATTCAAGCAGCACCGATTCATCCTTTTTCAGAAACTCATCCAAAATCTCATCCGCCTTTTCCATATTCTCAAGGCGTAAGAATTTCATATCATAGGCTGAAGAAAGCTTCTCCAAATCCGGGCTTCCGGACAAATCCACCACGGAATAATTATCCTTGTAGGTAAAATGCTGGAATTCTCTCACCATCCCCAGATAATTGTTCTTAAGGACTATGATTTTCACAGGAATATTGTGCTGGCGCATAGTGGCAAGCTCCATCATGGACATCTGGAAAGAGCCGTCCCCGCAGACCGCAATTACCTGCCTGTTTTTGTCCGCCAGCTTGGCGCCCATGGCGGCCGGGATTGAATAGCCCATGGTTCCCATTCCGCCGGAGGTTAAAAATTTGCCCTTTTTCACCACATGATAGCCGCAGGACCAGATTTGGTTCTGCCCCACGTCGGCAACATAGACGCCGTTCTCCTCCATCTTATCGGAAAGCATGGTGATAAAGCCTGCCGGGTCCACATAGGCCGGGTCGGGACTGCGCCTGGGCGCCATGGTCTGCCTGTATTTTGTCAAAACCGATACCCATCCGCCGCACTCGCAGGTAAAATCCTGCGCCAGAAGGTCCTCAAAAATATGCTTTGCGTCGCCTACAAGGGGAATGGTAGGGCCGACGTTTTTCCCGATTTCAGCCGGGTCCACGTCCATATGTATCAGCACTTTATTGTTCATCACCAAATCCGGCTGGTTCACGGCCCGGTCAGCCACTCTCGCGCCCACCATCAAAAGAAGGTCGGATTCGTTCATGGCGCGGTTGGCGTAGGCCTTTCCGTTGTTGCCCACCATACCGAAATACAGGGGATGCCTTGTGGGCATGACGCCGATTCCCATCATGGTGGAGACTACGGGAATCTGCTTTTTTTCTGCAAATGCCAAAAGCTCCGCTTCCGCGCCGGATAAAAGCACGCCTCCTCCCGCGCAAATCAGCGGACGGTGCGCCTTTTCAAGCTCCGCCACCACCTTTTTAATCTGTACTATATTGCCTCTGACCGTAGGCTTGTAGGTTCGCATGGACACCGTTTCCGGATAAACAAACTTCTTTATCTCCGCATTTTGAATGTCGCAGGGCACGTCAATCAAAACCGGTCCTCTTCTTCCCGTATTGGCAATGTGAAACGCCTCTTTGAAAATCCGGGGAATGTCGTTTACATTCTTTACCAGATAGCTGTATTTCACAAAGGATTCCGCCGCTCCCGTGATATCCGCCTCCTGGAACACGTCGCTGCCGATTAATTCCGAATTTACCTGCCCGGTAATACAGATAAGGGGAATGCTGTCCGCAAAAGCCGTGGCGATTCCTGTAAGCACATTGGTTGCCCCCGGTCCCGAAGTAACGGCGCATACCCCTACTTTCCCGGATACTCTGAAAAAGCCGCTTGCCGCATGGGCCGCGTTCTGCTCTGTTCTTATCAAAACTGTCTCAACAGGTGAAGAAAGAATACTGTTATAAAACGGGCAGATGGCTACACCCGGGTAACCAAACACATATTTTACGCCTTCTTCTTCCAAACACCTTATAATTGCATCTGCTCCTGTCATTTTTTCATCCTTTCTATGATAATGTTGCAGGATTTCCTGCAAATCTTATATCTCTCCGGCATTTAACAGCCGCCAGGTGCTCATTGCATTCCGACAAGCTCCTTTGCCACTTTCACGGCGTCCGCCGCATCCCGTGAATACCCGTCAGCCCCGATTTCTCTGGCGTATTCAGGGGTTATCACCGCGCCGCCAATCATAACCTTTACGTCGAGCCGTTCCTGCCTTACATAATCCACCACCCGCTTCATCTCCAGCATGGTGGTCGTCATAAGGGCGGACAGCGCGATTATTTTCGCGTGGTGCTTTAATGCCGCTTCGGCTATCGTCTCTTTGGAGACATCCTTTCCCAAATCAACTACCTGAAAACCGTGGTTTTTCAGCATAAGCGCCACCAGATTTTTTCCGATGTCGTGGATATCGCCCTCCACTGTGGCGATAACGATTGCGGGCATTTCCTCCCCGCCGTTTTCCGTGGCAAGAAGAGGCTCCAGATATTCAATGGACAGCTTCATGGCCTCCGCGCTGGCGATGAGCTGCGGCAGGAAGTATTTTCCTTTGTCAAACAAATCCCCCACCTCTCCGATAGCGGGAAGAAGCAGTTCGTTCAAAATAAAAGCCGCTTCCTGACCGCTTTCCACCGCGGCTTTCGTATGCTCTTTTATCTGCTTTCTGTTGCCTTTCATTACATCCTGATAAACCTGATGATTTGCCAGAGGATTTTCCGTCCCGGCAGCCAGAGCTTCCTTTTTGGGCGATGCGTCTTCTACCGGCGCCGTCCCTCCGGCTGCCGAAGGGTCTTTCCGGGCTTTAGATGCCGGAATCATTGGCTGATAGTCTTTCATTCTCTCAATATAGCGGATATCCCCGCCCTCTTTATTCATCAGAAGGTCCGAGGCAAAAGCCGTGTTCACCAAAAGCTCCTGGGAGGGATTGGCTATGGCCATGGTAAGCCCGGCCTGAATAGCCATGGTAAGGAATGCGGTGTTTACAAAGCTGCGTTCCGGCAGCCCGAAAGAGATATTGGACAGACCGCAGACGGTTGCAAGCCCGTTTCTTTTGCAGTAGCGAATCACTTCAAGCACTTCGCCGGCCGCACCCGGATTCACGCCCGCCGTGGTCACCAGGCCGTCCACCACAATATCTTCTTTTGTCATCCCCATCTCAAAAGCCATATCACTGATTTTATCAATAATTTCAATTTTTTCTTCCAGGATTTCCGGCAACCCCTTGTCGGAAAGGGGGAGCAGGATAAACATGGCTCCGTACTTTTTCGCCAGAGGAAGAAGTTTTTCCAGTTTTTCCGTTTCCCCTGATATGGAATTGATAAGAGCCCTGCCTGGATATCTGCGGAGCGCGGCCTCCATCACGTCCACGTGGCTGGAATCGATGGAAAGAGGCAGGTTGGAAGCCAGGGTAATCTCGTCTAAGGCTTTCAGCATCATTTCCTTTTCGTCAATTCCGCTCATTCCCATATTTACGTCTAAAAGCGCCGCCCCGTTTTCCTCCTGCTCGCCGGCAAAGGATAACACCATATCCAGCTTTCCTTCCCGCAGCTCGCCCTGCAGCTTCTTTTTGCCTGTGGGATTGATACGCTCCCCTACTATCATAAAAGGGGAATCCAGTCCGAAAGCAACCGTCCTTCTCTCACCGGTGAGATAGCGCGCTTTTGGTTTTGCTTTTTGTAAAGGTAAGCCTCCTGTTTCTGAAACATACCGGCTCGTCCTTTCCACCGTCTTTTCTATGTATTTCGGCGTGGTTCCGCAGCAGCCGCCTAAAATGCTAGCTCCCGCCTCCACCAGTTTCGTCATTTCCACGGCGAAAACGTCGGCGCTCATATCGTAAACTGTTTCGCCCTCGCTGTTAAGTCCTGGCATCCCGGCGTTGGGCTTGGCAATCACCGGAATGGATACCGCTTTAGCCATGGCCTCAATAAGGCCGGCCATTTTATCCGGGCCGGTGGAACAGTTGGCTCCCACGGCGCATACT